>JBBDQP010000092.1:0-36623 GCA_040905965.1 Acidimicrobiia bacterium | reverse complement strand
TCGCCCGGCCGCAACGCGGCCGGGCGATTCTCCGTCATGACGAACGTACCGGCCGCGCTTCGTCCCAGACCGAACAAGATGTTGATGCGGGATCCCAGATCCTCGATCCGACTGGCAGTCCCATGAATCATTCTCCCAAATGGCGTCCCTGGTGGCGCAATCACGAGCTCGTGGGCATGAAGCCCGACGACCACCCGAGTCCCGGCGGTGAGTCCGAGGGCGGGAGATTCGATCACCACACGATCGCCGCCGACATCGACCGCGACCAAGCCATCCTCGACCACGACCGTCCCGGGGAAGAGGTTCATCGGTGGAGACCCGAGGAAGGACGCCACCGTCGTCGTGTCAGGGGATTCGAACACGGTCCGGGGTGAGCCGATCTGGGCGATACCACCGCCGATCACAACCACCAGCAGATCGCCGAGCGCCATCGCCTCCTGCTCATCGTTGGTGGCAACGACTGTCGTCATTCCTCCTCTCTGGTGGAGTAGGCGGAGTTCCCGTCTGAAGCGCTGTCTGACCTGCCGATCGGCTCCGGCGAGAGGCTCGTCGAGAAGCAGCACTTCGAGACCGTCCCTGGAGATGGCACGCCCGGTGGCCACCATGCTCCGCTCACCTCCCGAAAGAGTTCGCGGCGATCGTCTCCAAAGTCGTGTGATGCCGGCCCACCGTGCGCTCGCCTTCGACACCTGGTCGGTGTGGTCGACATCGGCTCCGCTGACCTGGAGCGGGAAGCGGAGGTTGGCGGCGACGTCGAAGTGGTCGTAGAGGGCGTCGTTCTGAAAGACCATGGCGACTCCGGTGGGCGGACCGGTGGTCGCAACGACGGGGCGGCCCCCCACCGTCACCGTGCCCTCGTCGGGTCGGTCGAGGCCGCAGATCATCCTGAGAAGCGAAGACTTTCCCGACCCGGACGGTCCGACCAGAGCCACAAGCGCGCCAGATGGAATGGTCAGGTCGACGTCGGACAGGACCACACGACCGGCGTATCGCTTCGACACACCCTGGAAACACACCTCGACCATGCCCAACCGTAGGTCACAGCCGGTGATCACGACGGAGGCAACCCGACCCGGTGCCAACATGGTCCGGTGCACCTGACCGACGGACACGACAGACTGGGCGCCACCCCCGACAGCGCGGGGGTCAACTTCGCCGTGTGGTCGAGCGTCGCCGATCGAGTCCTGCTCTGTCTGTTCGACGGCCACACCGAACACCAGTTGGACCTCCCGGGCCGTCGCGATGACGTCTTCAGTGGCCACGTCTCCGGTGTCGGACCGGGGATCCGGTACGGGTTCCGAGTCGACGGACCGTGGGAGCCTGGAAGGGGGATGCGGTGCAACCCCGCCAAGCTGCTGACCGATCCGTACGGGCGCCTCTTCGACATCGGCGATCGTCGGCTGCTCATGGGCGATTCGGCACACGGTTCGAGGCGGCGTCGCGACAGCGCGAACGCGGGAGTGCGATCGGTCGTGATCGACGGCACCTTCGACTGGGGTGACGACAGGGCGCCGAAAGTGCCGATGGCGGACTCAGTCATCTACGAGGTCCATGTCAAGGGCATCACCCAACACCACCCTGATGTCCCCGAAACCCTGCGCGGAACCTACGCCGGGCTCGCACATCCAGCGGTCATCTCACACCTGAAGGCGATCGGAGTCACGGCGGTCGAACTGCTCCCCGTGCACCAGTTCCTCCACGACCAGTTCCTTGTGGACCAGGGTCTCCGCAACTACTGGGGCTACAACACCATCGGATTTTTCGCCCCCCACGCCGAATACGCCGCCACCGACGACCCGGTGACCGAGTTCAAGGGAATGGTGCGCCTGCTTCACGCTGCCGGGATCGAAGTCATCCTCGACGTGGTCTACAACCACACCGCCGAAGGCAACCACCTCGGACCGACCCTGAACCTGCGCGGCCTGGACAACCAGGCGTATTACCGACTGGATCAGGATCCCGCGCGGTATCTGAATTGGACGGGAACCGGCAACACTGTGGACCTCGGATCCCCCCCTGCCCTTCGCCTTGTGATGGACAGTCTCCGCTACTGGGTGGAGGAGATGCATGTCGACGGATTCCGTTTCGATCTCGCCACGACCCTCGGTCGGACCCATTCGGACTTCGACCCGCTCGGCGGGTTCTTCGGGGCGGTGGCCCAGGACCCGATTCTCCAGGGCACGAAGCTCATCGCCGAACCGTGGGACGTCGGTCCGGCCGGGTATCGGGTCGGTCAATTCCCTGCCCGCTGGTCAGAGTGGAACGATTCGTACCGGGACACGGTGCGCGACTTCTGGAAGGGAACGGCATCCAGCCTGGGAGCGTTCGGGAACGCCGTCACCGGGTCGTCCCCGCTGTTCGAACTCAGCGGGCGCACGCCCACCGCTTCGATCAACTTCCTCAGTTCGCATGACGGCTTCACGCTCGCCGATGTCGTCTCCTATGACCATCGGCACAACCAGGCGAACGGCGAGTCCAACGGCGACGGCCACGCCGACAATCGATCATGGAATTCGGGGGTGGAAGGACCCACCGAAGACGAGCTCGTCCTGACGATCCGCAGGCGTCGGACGCGCTCGATGCTGGTGACGCTGCTTCTCTCCCAGGGCGTTCCGATGCTCTTGGGCGGTGACGAGTTCGGACGGAGCCAGGGAGGGAACAACAACGCCTACAACCAGGACAACGAAGTGTCCTGGTTCGATTGGGAGGCGGCCGATGCGGATCTCGTCGCATTCGTGGCACGGCTCACAGAGCTGCGTCGAGACCACCCGACCTTCCGGCGCACTGCCTGGCTGCACGAGCACGCCGACGAGACCCACGACCTCGTCGGATGGTTCACCCCGGCCGGGGAAGAGATGACGCCGGTCCACTGGGACGACCCGGCTGCCATGGCGGTGGCGCTCTACCTGGCGGGCCGCGTCGTGCACGCCGCCGAAGGAACCGTCGTCGACGACGATGTGATGCTCCTCTTCAACGGCGGATTCGACGATGAGGTCTTCTCGCTTCCCGAAACCGTGGGACGGCACGGATGGTCGGTCGTCGTCGACACGGTCGGATCGAATCAGGACAGCGAGGTGACCGATCGAGTCACCGTGGCCAGCTTCGGCGCAGTGGTGCTGATGCGCGAGGCCGAGGGGGGACCTACTCCGGCTCGGTGATTTTGGTGTTCTTGGGGACGGCGACGACGCCGCCGTCGGAGATCTCGAAGCCTCGGGCTCGATCGCGTTCGACGTCGAAGCCGATGCGGGCTCCGGGCGGAATCTGGACGTTCTTGTCGACGATCACGTTGCGGAGTTGAGCGCCTTCGCCGACGACGACATCCTCGAGCAGCACCGTGCCTTCCAGCACGGCACCGGGATCCACCCGCACCCAGGGTGAGAGCACCGAGTTGCGGACATAGCCACCGGAGATCACCACCCCGTTGGAGAGGATGGAGTCGGCCAACTGCCCGGCACCATGCTCCGCGACGGCGACGACCTTGGCCGGGGGTGCGGTCACGTCACTGGTGAAGATCGGCCATTCGGTGTTGTAGAGGTTGAACACGGGATCGACCGAGACCAGATCCATGTGGGCGTCGAAGTACGAGTCGAGGGTTCCCACATCCCGCCAGTAGGCGTGCTCGCGCTCGGTCACCCCCGGCACCTCGTTGGTGGTGAAGTCGTAGACGTGGGCTTCGCCCTTGTCGACGAGGGCGGGAATGAGATCGCCGCCGACGTCGTGTTTCGAATCGTCGCGAAGGGAATCCTCATGGATGAGGTCGAGGAGCACGTCGGTGCGGAAGATGTAGTTGCCCATGGAAGCCAGGACCATCGTCGGGTCGTCGGGGACAGGGGTCGGGTCGGACGGCTTCTCGCGGAACCGTTCGATCTTGGCGGACGTACCGAGTTCGATGATCCCGAAGGAAGCGGCCTGTTCGATCGGCACCCGGATCCCGGCGACTGTCACTCCCGCGCCGGATGCCACGTGCTCATCGAGCATCTGACGTGGATCCATCCGGTAGATGTGATCGGCACCGAACACGAAGATGTGGTCGGGTTGTTCGTCAGAGATGATGTTGATGTTCTGCAGGATGGCGTCGGCCGAACCGAGGAACCAGCGTTTGCCCATGCGCATCTGGGCGGGCACCGACGTCACGTAGTTGCCCAACAGCGTCGACATCCGCCACGTACGCGACAGATGCACGTTGAGGCTGTGGCTCTTGTATTGGGTGAGTACCACGATCCGGCGGAAGCCGCCGTTGACGAGATTGGAGAGGGCAAAGTCGATGAGCCGGTAATGCCCGCCGAACGGCACACCCGGCTTGGCCCGGTCCCGGGTCAACGGCATCAGCCGTTTTCCCTCGCCCCCGGCAAGAACCATCGAGAGGACGCGGCGGCGGTTGGCACTTGTCGACACGGCTCTCCTTCCTCGTCCTTCCAAACCCTACTGACCTGTCACCCGGCGTCACCCGGCGAATCCCGCCTCCTCTTGCGGGCGAGCAGGACCAGGACACCCGCCAACGCTCCCCCCACTCCCACCAGCCACCAGGCCGGACCCTGCCGACCGTAGGGAAGGGGGTCGAGCGGCTCAGCATCGACGTCGTATGTGAACTCGAACGAGCCTTCGAAGACGAACCCGTCCGCCGCCAGAACTCGGTAGTCGACTCGGTAGGAGCCGGGTTCGGTCAACTGTTCGATCGGAAGCCGAATCACCGCCCCGATCGGGTATTCCGGTTCTCCAGCTGTCGGCACTTCGATGCCGGTCGGACCCGTGACGGTGATCGAACCGGCACCGGCGACGAGGTCTTCGGGAAACAGGAACGCAACCTCGTCGACGACTCCGCCCACTCCGACGCCGGGAAGGGGACGGGCGTCGACGAAGGTGCCGTGGGCGAGCACCGTGATTGCGGGACATATGCAAAGGACAAGCGTGGCGAGGATCACTGCCCGACGCACCGGCTCCTCCAGTCAGCCTGCGGGCGAGAAGAACGACACCGACATCGGAGGGACCGCGAAGACCACGGATTGGTCGTAGCCGTGGCTCCCGACCGACTCGGTCTGGAGTTCGACCGGTGCGAGTCCTGAGCCGCCGAATTCCGCTCCATCGCTCGACAGCAGGGTCGTCCACCCTCCAGCGGCGGGCACCCCGATGCGGTAGTCGGACCACACCTCAGGCGTGAAGTTGCAGACGACGAGCACCGGAGGATGCCCTTCCGCACTCCGCAGGAAGGCGAGGGTGGATCGTGCAACGTCGTCTGCTTCGATCCACTGGAAGCACTCTTCCGCCAGCTCACCGATGTGAAGCGCAGGCGTGTTCCGGTAGAGCTCGTTGAGCGCGGCGGTGAAGGCGAGCACACCGGCGTGGACTTCGTAGTCCAGGAGAAAGAAGGGCAGTTCGCCCTCGTGGTTCCATTCGAACGGCGAACCGAACTCGGAACCCATGAAAAGCAGCTTCTTGCCAGGCAGCGCCCACTGGTAGGCAAGGAGGGCCCGCAACCCGGCGAAGCGACGCCACTCATCCCCTGGCTGCTTGTCGAGGAGCGACCGCTTGCCGTGCACGACCTCGTCGTGGGAGAGGGCAAGCACGTAGTTCTCCGTGAACGCATACAAACCGCGGAACGTCAACAACCGGTGGTTGTCCTCGTAGCCGCGGAAGATCGGGTCCATCCCGAAATATCGGAGGCTGTCGTTCATCCATCCCATATCCCACTTGTATCCGAATCCGAGCCCGTCGACGTCGGTGGGGCGGGTGACCAGCGGCCAGGAGGTCGACTCTTCGGCAATGGTCTGAATGCCGGGGAACCGCCCGTAGAGGGAGGCGTTGAGCTTGCGGACGAAAGAAACGGCCTCGAGGTTCTCCCGACCCCCGTGGGTGTTGGGGATCCACTCCCCGTCTTTCCGGGAATAGTCGAGGTACAGCATCGAAGCGACCCCGTCCACCCGGAGCCCGTCGGCGTGATACATGTCCACCCAATAGTGCGCCGAGGACAGGAGGAACGCCCGCACCTCGTTTCGGCCGTAGTTGAAGATGAACGAGCCCCAGTCGGGATGAAAGCCCTGGCGCGGGTCCGAATGCTCGTACAAGTGGGTCCCGTCGAATCGGGCGAGACCGTGGGCGTCGACGGCGAAATGGGAGGGAACCCAGTCGAGGATCACGCCGATCCCCCGCTGATGCATGATGTCGACGAACTCCATCATCCCCTGCGGCGTTCCGAAGCGACTGGTCGGCGCGAAATATCCGGTCGACTGATATCCCCAGGAGCCATCGAATGGGTGCTCCATCACCGGCATCAGCTCGATGTGGGTGAATCCGGTGCGTTCCAGATGATCGGCGAGACCCTTGGCGAGCGAGACATAGTCCAGAGGGCCCTGCCGAGACCACGAACCGAGGTGACACTCGTAGATCGACATCGGAGCGTCGAACGCGTTGCGTTCGGCCCGCTTCGCCATCCACTCATCGTCCGACCACCGGTAGTCGAGATCCCAGATGATCGAAGCCGTGCCGAGCCCCGTCTCGGAATGAAAGGCACACGGGTCGGCCTTCTCCAGGGGCCTGCCACCGTTGCGAGGGACGATGAGATACTTGTACCGGTCCCCCTTGCCTGGCCCGCTGACGTCGAGCTCCCAGACACCCGATTCCGAGCCGCGCATCGGGTGACTGGCGGGACTCCACCCGTTCCAGTCGCCGGTCACCGACACACTCTCGGCGTTGGGCGCCCAGACCCGGAACACCGTGTGATCTCCGTCAAGATGGGCACCGAGGAAGAGATACAGGTTCTCTTGTTCACCGTTGTTGAAGAGCCACCGATCGTGGGCAGTGAAGTCCCGAGCCATGTCCGGAGACTAGGCGGTGGGGTCGACCCGGGACGGAGCCGGAGTCCGGTCCGAGAGAAGCGAGAGCAGGGGGACAGGCATGCCAATCAGCAACGTTCAGCCCGATGACGCGAGCCTCGCCCAGTTGGCCAACGACGTACGGATCTCGACCGGGCGCAGGGGGTCGAATGGGGTCATCGGTCGGGACCGAGGATCGTCTCAGATCTGAGGATGGCGAGTCCTGCGGCGATCGCCACAGTCTGGGTGGCGGCCAGGCCGACGCCCACCACGACCAGCAACCCGCGCAAGAGTCGCACCCCGGAGGCGACGTCGGATTCGAGTTCGTCGAGCAGACCGGTGCTCTCCGAGGCGATCGACGCGTATCCATTCAGGACGACCGAGGCGTCGGCGAGCCGCACCCGAATCGTGGCCAGGTCGTCGGCGATCGTCAGCGTCGAAGACGAAAACTCTTCCAAATCGGAGGCGACCGCTTCGAGCGTGCCCTGCTGGCCACGCAACAGCAGCGGGATCTCTGCGAGGCGTGCATCGATCTGCTCGATCGACTGGTCGAGCGGAATATCGGGGTCGTAGTCGACCCCAAAGAAGGACAGGCCTCTCATCGTGATGTCGATCACGCTCGCCGTGTCGATCAGGGCGGGAAGGGAAGCCCGAACGGCGTCGACGGAAGCAGGGACCTCCTCGGTGACGACATCGCCCAGACTTCGCGTGATGACGGACGCGGCGGTGAGCGTCAGCGAAGTGTCCGCCAGCGTCGACTGCACCTCGCGCAGCGAACCGGCGACACCGTCGAACACCTCGTCGATCACACGAGTGGTCTCCTCGACCGAGAGAAGCGCCCGGCGGGACACACCGACCGTGTCCGTGACAGCGTCGCCCACCGTTCCGATGAAGACCCAGCCGACGGCCACGCCAACCAGCGACCCGAGGACGGCAGCCGCCCCGCCAACCGCCCACAGCCATCCAACCCAGCGCGGAAACGAGTCGAGGTTCACACCCCGAGCTTGCCAGGTCGGCGCCTCAGGCGCGTTTCATCGGATCGATCCGGGAGCGTCGCCACGCCACCGCTTGGATGCCCACGACGACGGCGGCGCCCAGCGCGACGAAGAGCACTGGGACGAGCGGATCGACCGGACTCAGCAACCCTCGCTCGTCGTCCTGCCATGGCCACAGTGCGCGCAGCGACCCGGCCATCAACCCGACGAGGGCAGCCATCGTCACATCATGGCTGCGGGCAAGAAGACCGCCGAGGACCAGCGAGAAGGTGCCGAGCCCGATCACCATTCCCACCGCGAACACGGCGAGATAGGCCAAGTCGAGTTCGTCGACGGCACGGAGCGTCGGCTCGTACAGCCCGACGACGAGAAGCAGAAACGCCCCGCTGACACCGGGGAGGATCATCGCGCAGATGGCGAACGCGGCTCCGAGGAAGATCACAAGTGGGGTGGGGTCGACGATGGACCCAGGGGGAAGCCCACTGAGTACAAACGCCGGGATGGCGGCGGCGAGGGCGATCACGATCGACCGATGGTTCCGATCCCGAATCTGTCTCCACGGCACGGCGAGGCTCGCCGCCACGAGTCCGAGGAACACGGCGCGGCTCTCCACCGGCCAATCCTTCAACAATTCGGGCACGAATTCGGCGGCAATCAGGAGGGCGGTTCCGATGCCGAGAGCGAGCGGGCCGACGAGCCCCCATTCGACCCCGCGCAAGTGCAGGACCACAGCCAGTCGATCGAAGCGGACGACTGACAGGATCGCCCGGAAGCCGTGGCCGATCGACGCCAACAAGCGGCCGTAGATGCCCACGATCAGCGCCATCGTCCCGCCCGAAACCCCGGGAACGGAGTCGGCCGTGCCCATCAGGAGGCCGTGGAAGAAGTGTGCGACGGGGGGTGGCATCTGCGCCACGGTATCGACTCCTGTACCACTCACATGTCACTGGGGTTCGATAGCTTCGGTGACATGACAACGCATTTCACTCCCGCCACCTACAGCTTCCTCCGCGATCTCGCCGCCAACAACAACCGGGACTGGTTCGGTGCCAACAAGGACCGCTATGTCGACAAGGTCCAAGAACCGGCGTTGCAGTTCATCTCCGACTTCGGACCTCGGCTCGCAAAGATCTCGCCTCACTTCACCGCCGATGCCCGAGTCGTGGGCGGGTCCCTCTTCCGCATCCAGCGCGACACGCGCTTCGCCAAGGACAAGACGCCGTACAAGGAGAACACGGGCGTCCAGTTCCGACATGAGGCGGCCAAGGACGCCCATGCGCCCGGCTACTACCTGCACATCCAACCGTCAGGAACGTTCATGGGGGTTGGCTTGTGGCGACCCGAGACTGCAGTCGCCTACCGGATACGCGAACACATCGCCGCCAATCCTGCCGCCTGGCGCAAGGCGGCCTACGGGAAGGCATTCGCCGAGACGTTCAACCTCGAAGGCGACTCGCTCGTGAAGCCGCCCAAAGGCTTCGATCCCGATCACCGATATGTCGAAGACCTAAAGCGCAAGGACTTCATCGCTTCGGTGTCGCTCTCGCAGAAAGCCGTGACCTCGGACGGGTTCATCGACGAG
The DNA here is from genome assembly GCA_040905965.1 of Acidimicrobiia bacterium. Classification (GTDB taxonomy): domain Bacteria; phylum Actinomycetota; class Acidimicrobiia; order Spongiisociales; family ZC4RG35; genus DATHWB01. Next base: position 27,237 of record JBBDQP010000092.1, on the reverse strand, counting down.
TTCACCCGCCTGTGTAAGACGGCGACACCGTTCATGCGCTTTCTGTGCGAGGCAGTCGGCGTCCCGTTCTGAACTGGCGAACACAAAAATCCCCTGCGGGATACCGCATGACGACGACCTGAGTTCCTACTCTCATGCCGGAAATTGCATCGACACGGGAGGGTGTCCATGTCCGACACGGCGCAACGCGCCCCTTCAGGCGGTTCGGGACTCGACTCGTTCTTCAAGCTCTCGGAGCGAGGAACGGACGTCGCGACCGAAATCCGAGCAGGGGTCGCAACGTTCTTGGTGATGGCGTACATCATCTTTGTGAACCCGAGCATCCTCGGGGCGGCCGGACTCGACCCGGGGGCGGTGGCAGCGGCCACGGCACTCGTGGCCGGCTTGTTGTGTATCGCGATGGGAGTGGTGTCCAACTACCCCCTGGCGATGGCGGCAGGTCTCGGCATCAATGCTGCGGTGGCGTTTGGTCTCGTGCTCGGCGCCGGACTCAGCCCCGCGGGAGCCATGGGTGTCATCGTCCTGGAAGGCATCGTCGTCACGCTCCTGGTCGTCGTCGGCCTCCGCGAGGCGATCATGGATGCCGTCCCGACGTCCCTGAAGTACGCGATCGGAGTCGGGATCGGGCTCTTCATCCTGTTCATTGGGTTCGTCAACGGCGGACTCATCCAGCAGGGTGCCGGAGTACCGGTCGAGTGGGTGTTCCCGAACTCGTCGGGAGCGGCGCTCACCTTGATCGGACTGTTGATCACGGTCGTGCTCTACGCCCGGAAGGTCACCGGAGCTCTGGTCATCAGCATCGTGTTGACGACCATCATCGGCGTGATCATGGGCGTGCAGTCGATGCCAGACTCCTTCACGGCAACTCCGGACTTCTCGACCCTCGGTCAATTCGACCTCGGTGAGGTGTTCACCGTTCTCGGCACGCTGACAGCGTTGCTGACGATCTTCAGCTTCATGCTCACCGACTTCTTCGACACGATGGGAACGGCAACCGCCATCGTCGAACAAGCCGAGTTGACGGACGAGAACGGGAGGATCCCGGAGGTCGGCAAGCTGCTGTTCGTCGACTCGGTGGGAGCGGCGCTCGGCGGAATGGCCGGGGTGAGCTCGAACACGAGCTACATCGAGAGCTCGGCGGGCGTGGCGGAAGGCGGAAGGACCGGCCTGACCTCAGTCGTGGTCGGAGTCCTGTTCCTCATTTCGATCTTCCTCGCGCCGATCGCGGGGATCATCCCGGCACAGGCAACCGCCCCGGTGCTGATCCTCGTCGGGTTCCTGATGTTTTCGCTCATCAAGGACATCGACTTCAGGGACTTCGAAGAAGGACTGCCCGCCCTGCTGGCAGTCGTCCTGATGCCCCTCACGTACAGCATCACCGTCGGTATCGGTGCCGGCTTCGTGATGTGGGTCCTGATCAAGGCGGTCAAGGGCAAGGGATCCCAGGTCCCGATGCTCATGTGGGTCGTGGCCGCAGCCTTCGTCGTCTACTTCGCCCAGGAACTCCTGGGACAGACCTTCGCAGCCTGATCGATCCCGATCGGAGATCAGGGCCCGGGCACGTGCCCGGGCCCTGACGCGTCGGGACGAAGCCTGGTTCATTCCGCCGCATGGGGCGCGTCCGGCCCGCGGTTCGGGCTGACCCGCCATCCGACCGAGCCGACTGCGACGGCTGCGATCACGAGGCCAACTGCAGCCGTCATCCACGCGGCTCCGAAAGACCACCGCTCGATGACCGCACCGAGCACGATGGGTACCGACCCGGCGCCGACGAAGACACCCGCCTGTGTGATCGCCGAGGCTGAGGCTGCAGACGCTCGATTTGCTCGGACGACGGTGTAAGTCATCAGACCGGGCCAACCCCACCCGGTGGCGAAAGCGACAACGACGATCACGAAAAACGCGGGACCGTCGACCAGCGCCAACGCGAAGAACGCGACTGCGCCGATCCCGGCGAGCAGGACGATCCCACCGAACCCGCGTCCGCCAGTCCGGTCGGTGATCACGCCCGCCGTCACCCGGGCCAGGATCGAAACCGCAGAGCCGACGAACTGGAGCAACCCGGCGGCAGACGCCGAGAACCCGAGGTCCACAGTGGCAGACACCAAATAGGTGCCGAGTGCGATCGCTCCCCAGGTGGCAAACGAGGATCCGACTGCCAGATACACGAGATCTCGGGTCCGAGTGATGCCCTCGGCCGGCGCCTGGCTATGTCGCGAGGCCGGCTCCGCCAGCGTGCCCGACGGAACCAGAAACGAAACGAGGAGCGCCAGGACGGCAGCGACCCCGAACGCCCAGCGCCATCCGTGCGTCTCGACGACGAGAGGCACCGCCAACCCCGCCAGCAGCGTCGAGGCGGGAATCCCCGCATGCTTGGCGCCAAAGATCGTGGCCTGACGCGCCGGGTCCGTGTGGTCTGCCAGCGCCTGATTGGCAGCCGGATTCGAGGCGCCATAGATGGACGCGGCGGCGACCAGCAGGACACCGAGTGACACGGGGTCGCGCGCCAGAAACGGTACGGCCCCGAGGACCGCAGCCGTCATCCGGAGGTTGAGCACCATGGCACGCTGCCAACCGATTCGTTGTACCCAGCGCCCCAACGGGGCGGACGTGACGGCAGCGGTCAGAAAGAAGGACGCCGTGAGGAGACCGAGACCGAGCGGGCCGACTCCGAATTCCGGACCGATCTGGAAAAACGACGCGCCCACCAGGAAGATCGCCTGGGTACTGAGCGTCACCACGGCGACCGCGAGTGGCAGCAGAGCGAAGAGACGGGGGTGTCGCATCGGCTGGAGGCTAGGAACGGCGGCGCACGACATCTCTGCCAAACCAGACGGCAGGGGAAGGCGCGTCCCGCGATGATTGCGTCATGGTTCTTCCCCAAGATGACACTCACGTTGGGCAACCCCTGGTGACGGTTGCCGCCGGCTCCGGCCTCGAGTTACTCCCGGGGGATCGGTACCACTGATGGCCCGGAACGTTCTCGGCGGAGAGTTGTACGACTGCTCGATCGATCCGGCCACCGGATGGTTCCGGGACGGGTGCTGTCACACCGACGCCGCCGACGTCGGCGTCCACACGGTGTGCGCCGTGATGACCGACGAGTTCTTGACGTTCTCGAAGGCCGCTGGGAACGACCTCTCCACGCCCATGCCAGAACACGGCTTCCCGGGATTGAAGGCCGGTGACCGCTGGTGCCTGTGCGCTTCCCGGTGGGTCGAAGCGCTCGAGGCGGGAATGGCCCCGAAAGTGGTTCTCGAAGCGACACACGCCCGGACCCTCGAATGGGCTGCGTTGTCCGATCTCGAGGCGCATAGAGCCTGAAGCAACGGCCGATCTCCTAGCGTTCAAGTCGTGAACGTCTTCGTGCTCATGCTGGCGGCAGCGGCAACATCCGGGCTTGGCGCTCTGGCCGGAATCGGAGGAGCAGTGCTGCTCGTACCGTTTCTCGTGCTCAGCGGGATGCCGGTGGTCGAGGCGGCGCCACTCGGCCTGGTCTCGGTGGCAGCCCTCTCGATCGCGGCGGCACCCACCCACCTCCGTCATCGAGTCGTGAACCATCGTCTTGGCATCACCACGGAGGTCGCTGCCAGCGCCGGTGCCGTCGTCGGGGCGCTGGTGTCAGATGTCGTTCCCAACCAGCTTCTGGTCTACGTGCTCGCCGTCTCGGCGTTTCTGGCGGCTCTCGTCGGAGGAAGACGCAAGGGACTGCGCAACGTTCCCGATCCGTCCCTCGGGCCGGCAGACATCGGCGAGCGGATCGGATCGCTCGGCGGGGCGTACCCCCTCGGAGATCACGTCGTCCCCTACGAAGTGCGGCGCCTCCGAGCCGGGCTGGGCTTCATGACGGTCGCCGGACTGATCGCAGGGACGGCGGGCGTCAGCGGAGGCTTCATCAAGACCCCCGCCACCTCCGAACTCATGCACGTTCCGACCAAGGTGGCGGCGGCCACGACCACGTTCACGATCGGAATCACCGCGGCCGCCGCCCTCTCGGTCTTCGCCGTCCAGGGACGGATCGACACCCGGTCGGCGGCCGCCGTCATCCTCGGGGCGGTCGGCGGTTCGATACTGGGAGCACGGCTTCAGGCCCAACTAGACCCGACGAAGGTGCGGCTCGGTCTGAGCTTCGTGCTCGTGGTGGTGTCGATCGTGATGGTCGTGTCGGCATGACCACCAGTTCGATCACCGGACGACGGCAAGGCCCGTGGCTGCGCGGGACGATCTGGGTGCTCACGGTGACGGCGCTGTGTGCCCTGCTGGTCCCCGGAACTCCCGGTGCGATCGCCGGCGGACTGGCAGTCACGCTGCTCGTCGCCACCCCGTTGCTAAGGGTGGTGTGGGTCGTGATCCGGCTCGCCGGTGAGCGGGACGGCCGCTTCGTCCGCGTCGGTCTCGCTCTCCTCACCGCGGTTGCCATCGGGGTGCTCATCTCGATGTTCCTTCGAAGCTGAGGCCTCTTGCCCGATCTGACCGGCCCGCGCCGCCAGATCACGCCACAGCCGGGCTGTCCCCGGATGCGAGAGAGCCAAGGCAGTCCAGCGATCCGTCGGACCGAGGTCGACTTTCAGCCGCATGTCGTACGGCCCGTACGAATCCTCCCCCGGTGGATGAAGCCCCTCGTCGCCTGTGAGCAACGGCGCCGGCCGGAGCCGATCGCCAAGGGCGAGCATCCGTTCGCGAATCCCCTCGGCGCCATCTGACACAAAGGAGAGCGGCACGACCCAGTGAACGACACGATCCGAGAAGAGAAACCTCCGATCCTCGAAGGCGCGGGTCGCGACCACTGGGTCATCCGCCTCCCAGCCGTCCACCTCGGCCTGCGCCAGCGCGACTCCGAAGGCCAGGACGTCCCCCAGCCGGTCGGATGAGAACCGATGGCCCCACCAGCGTCCCCGCCGGTTCAGGTCCTCGAGCGGGTCGTAGCCGGTGACGGACACCTCGCGTGCATCCGGAGGGGTCGCCTCCGCCTGGGAGAACAACTCGCGCCACTCGTCGAGATCGCGGCGGGCCCCGCCGACCGCCGCGCTCACACCCGGTAGGCGTCTTCGGTCGGTTTGACCGGCCGGTCAAGCCACAAGGGCCGGCGTAGTCCGCCGGGACCCGGACCGGGTTTGGTGAGCCCCAACCACTCCCGGTAGATCTCGTAGGACTTGGCGGTGTCGACGACGACATCGCCGTACTGGTCGTCGGACTCGGCCGGGGTGATCCGGACACGCTGATGCCAGGCGTGCATGCCGGAGACCGGGTCGGGGTGAGGCGGGAAGGCCAGATTCTGATGGACCCCTGCGTCCCGCCACCAGATGCGTTCCGAGTCAGGATCGTCGGATGTGAACGGTTCGATCCCCTTCTTCTGCCGGAGACGCCAGGTGCTGTCACCGGTCTTGGCGATGTCAACGAGCGCAGACGACCAGCGCTCGTTGCCGGACCCGTCCTCCAGCCGCCACCGTCCCATGTGATGGGAGGCGGCGACCACGCCTGGTCGGATGCCTTCGGTGCGCCACACTCTGATCACGAAGTGGCCGGTATCGGTGCTGATTCTGACGAGGTCGCCGGTGACGAGATCCATCGCCTCGGCGTCGAGGGGATTCATCCACAGCGGATGACCATGGCTGATCTCGTAGAGGTACTTGGCGTTGCCAGACCGAGTATGGATGAGAGTCGGCAACCGGAAGATCGGAAGCAGAATCCGCTCGTTGGACGCGAGGTCGAGTTTCCGCCAGTGAACGTGAGATTCGAGATAGGTGGGAATCGCTTCTGCCTCCCACCCCCAGTCGTGCATGGTCTCCGACCACCACTCCAGCTTCTTCGACGGCGACCGGAACCCGTGACGACTGGTCCCGTCGTCCATCGTGAGCCCGCCGGCGGTCTCCCGCTCGTGGACCTGATAGATGTCGCGGGCAACCTCGACTGCGCCGTACTTGCGCATGTAGCCGAGCGGGTCGAGGCCTTCGGCCGCTGCCCGTTCAGGGAGTCCCGGAACCGAGTTCTCGAACATCCACCCGTAGTACTCGTCGACAGTGACCGGCCGGGAGGGATCCGAGGGCGATTCGAACCAGCGACGGATGCCCAGAGAACCGTCGGGATCGATCTTCCATGACAGGTCGATCCAGAACTCGGTCTCCTCCCACACTTCCCCCGGGTTTGCCTCGTGAGTGCGCTCGAACGTCTTGCCCTCGCGCTCGCCCGCCACCCGGAGCACCGGCTGACGGAAACCGAGCCATTGGCCCATGTGTGTCTCGTAGGAGTGGGTGTCATGGCGTTCGGATCCGACCCCCATCGGGAGGACGTAGTCGGCGAACCAGGCGGACTCCGACCAGGTCGGAGTGAGAGCGACGTGCAGGCCGATCCGGTCGGTGTCGGTGAGCATCTCCAACCACGAGAACCCGTCCGGATTGGTCCACACCGGGTTGTAGACCCGGGTGAAGTAGACGTCGACCTTGCCCCGCCCCTCCTTGGTGAGATACGGGAGGAGAAAGCTCATCTCATGATGCGCCAACGGGTATTCGGGCGGCCACAAGAGTTCATTCCACCGGGAGTGGGGGGGCGGCGTGTTCCAGTGTTCCGGCTTGAACTTGTCCCAGGCGCTCGGAGCGGTGCCGCCGACAGTGCCAATCGAACCGGTGAGCACGTGGAGCAACCACAGTGTGCGGGCTGCCTGCCAGCCACCGAGATTGCCCGAACCGGTCGACCGCCAGGTGTGCGAGGCAAACCGCGATCCCGCTCGGGCGATCTCGCGTGCCACCTCTTCGATCTGACGCGCCTCAATCCCGCACTCCTCAGCTGCCCACTCCGGGGTGTAACGGCTGTAGACCCGACCGAGCATGGCGACGAACTCCTCGTACGTCTGAGGAAGTTCAGGGAATCGGGCAGCAAGCGTCTCCCGCCAGTTGACCCAGCGTCGGACGAAGGCGTGGTCCACCGCATCCCATTCGAGTAGCAGCCGGGCGATCGCCAGGAACAGCGCAGGCTCGGTTCCCGGCCAGGTCGAGAGCCAGTAGTCCGACATCGCCGCCGTGTTCGACAGGCGCGGGTCGATGGTCGCCAGCTTCGCCCCCGCCTGCTTGCCCTCCATGATCCGTTGGGCATGCGGGTTGAAGTAGTGCCCGGTCTCGAGATGTGACGACAACAGGAGGATGAAGGCGGCGTTGGCGAAGTCCGCCGACGGACGATCCCACCCCATCCACATCGCGTACCCGGTGCGGGCGCCGGACGAACAGATGTTGGTGTGCGAGTTGTGCCCGTCGACGCCCCACGCCCGCAGCGTCCGGTCCATGAAACCGTCCTCGCCTGGTCGGCCGACGTGATACATGATCTCGTCGTGGCGGTCCTCCCGAATGGCCTTGCCGATACGGGACCCGATGTCGGTGAGGGCGTCGTCCCAACTGACCTGCTCCCACTCGCCAGAGCCGCGCTCACCCACCCGGCGCAGCGGATGCAGAATCCGCTCCGGGTCGTACATCTGGTTGAGCGTGGCCGGCCCTTTCGCGCAATTCCGCCCCCGCGAACCCGGATGGGCGGGGTTCCCCTCGAACTTTCTGACGTCCCCCGTCTCCTTGTCGACGTAGGCGAGAAGACCGCAGGCGGACTCGCAGTTGAAGCAGGTCGTCGGCACGAGTCGGTAGGAGCGGGCGATCTTCTCGGGCCATGCCCTGGCGTCGTACTCCTGCCAGTCGTCCCACCGATCGGCGGGCGGGAAGTTGGTGAGCCCGGAGCCGGGAATGAGACGGGGAATGTCGGTCATGTGGCTGGTCTCCTCGAAGTCATGTCAGGAAAGTGGGACCGACTGTCCGGCTTTGACAAAGGCATCGTCGGCGAACCAGATACCCGCCCAGGCGGCAACCCCGCCCAGCGCCGCCACCCACAGAGGTGAACCAGACAGGTATCCCCAGCCACACAGAACTGGCACGGCGACACCGAGCACTTGGCCACCCAGCCACCACTGCCGAGAGAAGACGCCCTTCGTCAAGTGATGGATCGCCTGAGCGATGTTGCGGGTCGGATGATGTGAGACGAGTTCCGCGGCGGCGATCGCACCGAGAGCAGCGGCCCCGCCGACGAGCGCCCAGGCGAACACTGCAGTCCACGAGTCCGGGACCGACACAAACAGCGCCGCGACCAGCCCGGCACCCGCACCGGCGGTGATCGCCCCGGCGATCATGTGCCACAGCAGCGTCGGTGACTGCCACAGGTCGCGTGCTTCCGCCTGGCCGAACAAGAACGCGGTGTAGCCGGCCGTCGCCACACCGACCACCGCCGCAGCCCAGGTGAGGACGACCACCGCTCGCTCCGCTTCGGCAATGCCTGCGAGGAACCAACATCCGACGATCAGAGCATGGGCACCGAGAACCCAGGCACCCCGCACCAGCCACGAACCCGGATTGCCTTTCGTGAGGAGATAGAAGAACCGGTCAGGACGCTTCAGGTCCCAGACGAGCAGCACACCGGTGGCTGCAACGAAGAGACCGGAGAGCAGCGGAGCGAGCCACATACCGAGAACCGAATCCCCCGCATCGCCTCCGGCCAAGAGCACGAAAGCCATCACGATCGCCAACCCGGCGGCGATGCCCTTCGTGAGGAAATAGCTCGAGACCCGCCACCCCCACGGCATCGGATGATCCGCGTTGTACACCACGCGCGGCCGCACCTCGTCGGAACGGTCGATCCCGCGCGGGCCTGCTGGTCCGTCGGCATCCTTGGGAGAGAGATCCACCCGCAGCCACGCAGGCGCAGGATCGGGATCGTCACGCCAGATCTGGGATCCGGAACGCAACTCGGACATCAACGGGTCGAGCGAAGCCTGATCTGCACCCCGATACCAGAGCTTCGGATTGGTGCCCTGCTCCGGACTTCGTACGTACAGGTCCTCGGTGGCGACCATGCGGGCGATCTTCGAGCCGGGGTCGTCGAGGTCGCCGGCGATGATGGCCTGCTCGGGGCACACGATGACACACGCAGGTTCGAGACCCACCTCGACCCGGTGCACGCAGTAGTTGCACTTCTGGGCGGTGTGCTCGTCGGGGTCGATGTACAAGGCGTCGTACGGGCACGCCTGCATGCAGGACTTGCAGCCGATGCAACGATCAGTGTCGAAGTCGACGATCCCGTCCTTTCGGGTGTAGAGCGCCTGGGTCGGACAGATCGCCACACACGGAGCGTCGGCACAGTGGTTGCATCGCATCACGGAGAAGTGACGCGACGTGTCCGGCCACGACCCCTTCTCGACGTATTTCACCCAGGTCCGGTTCACCCCGAGCGGAACCTGATGCTCGGTCTTGCACGCCACCGTGCACGCGTGGCATCCGATACAACTGTCCTGGTCGATGACGAACCCGTATCGCGCCATCAGTTGCTCACTCGAGGCTGCACCCCCGCATCCAACCACATCGACAGTCGGGAGGCGGCGACTAGGGACGCGCCGCCTCCAGCGGATCTACTCCATCCAGGAGGCCATGCGGTCCAGGAGGTAGAGGCTGACGTCCTTGGCTCGATCGAGTGCGCTGCACAACTGCTCGCGACCCATGATCATCGACGCCAACGAGACGTCGGTTGTCCCCACCAGCTGCAGTCGGCGCTCCGGGGCGTCGGTGACGGCTGCGAACGAGTCGATCGCCGAAACCTCGACGGGGACGTCGGTCCCGCCGATCCCGGCCAGGTCGGTCGCGAGTACGAGCAGATCGGGGGGATGCGACAGCGGCGGAATGCCCCAGTTGAAGAACAGTTTGAGCTGCCACTCGTCTTCGGGCTCGGCGAATTCGTCGTCGAGACCCTCGAGATGATCGACGAAACCGAGGAGGACCCTGGGGTCGACGTCGAGGGAGAGGTGCAGGTCAATCGGGCCGTTGCAGGCCTCCTCCGGATGCACGTCGATCTCCCACGACTGGCGCAGGGAGTAGGTCTCGACGAAGTGCCTTTCGTCGTGGACGTGAAAACCGTGTTCGATTGCGTGTTCTTTGAGGTCGGCCACGAAGCCGGCGATGTCGATTGCCATGCGGGTCTCAGCCTATCGGCTGTGCTTCCCTCCGGCGCAAGCCGTCACAGCGGACGCTCGTGCATGGCCAATTCCGAGGAATCCGCTCCGGCAATCGCCCTCTCGAGCACCTCGCCGACGGCCGCTTCGAGCAGGGCGACCTTATAGGAGGCCTGCGGTGCAGGTCGGGCGCCTGTGGCGGCCCGCGTCGCGGCGGCTGAAAGTGACTGCCCGTCCAAAACCGCGCCCTGCAGGCTCTCCTCGACCGCCGGCAGACGTCGTGGCACAGGACCGACTCCGCCTACGGCAACCCGTGCGTCGGTGATCCGGTCGCCCTCGACCAGCAGCCGGCATGCGGCTTCGACCAGCGGCCACTCCGCCAGCGACCGAGCCGTCGCCCTCCAGTACGCACCGCGCTCGCCCTCGACCGGGGGCGGGAGCAATACGGACGTGACGATCTCGCCGCTGCCGAGTGTGTGCTCAGCGGTCGGATCCACCGCGTCGTAGAGATCGGCGATCGGAAATGCGCGGTGTGGATGGACCTCGACTTGGGCGTCGTACAGCATGAGCGCCATCCCCAACGACGAAGGATGGGGAGCAACGCAGGAACTCGTGTCGAAGATGTTGCCGAAGTGATGGATACCGCTGCGGGCGGGACACCCATCCACTCCGGTCTTGAAGCAGTCGACGTCGCCGGTCCGGTAGTACCAGCAGCGGGTCTGTTGGAGCAGATTGCCGCCCAGGGTCCCGGCCGCCCTGGTGTGAGGGTTGGCGAGCGACGCCGCCGTCATCGCCAATGGCGGATATCCCAGCTCGGTCGCGATGGTGGTGACTCGGGTCATCGCACCGATGCGAGTCCCTTCTGCCGAGCGTTCCACCCCACGGATCCCGGGAATATTCCGGAGGTCGATCGTCACGTCCTGGGTCAGCCCGATGCGCCGACGAGCCTCGACGTCTGTTCCTCCTGCCCGATACTCCCCGACATACGAGACGGCCTCCTCGAGACTGCGGGGGTGGATCACCGTCATCTCATGGCCTCGACGACGTGCTCGGGACGGATCGGAAGTCGAGTGAATCGATGGCCGACAGCCCGTGAGACGGCATTGGAGATGGCGGCAGGTACGGCAGCGGTCGCCAATTCGGCCATGCCCGCACTGCGACTCGCAGAATGCTCGAAGCCGCCTTCAAGAAACTCGACGACAGACCCGGGCATGTCGGCGATGCCGGGAATGCGGTATTGATCCAGGTTGGTGGTGATGTTGAGACCGGTCACAGGATCGAGAAGCCGCTCCTCGTACAAGGCGTAGCCGAGGGCCTGGACCACCGCGCCGTGCACCTGGCTGGTGGCCAGTTCCGGGACATGGACCGCACCGAAGGCAAGGGCGGACTCCACCGAGACCGGCTGAATGCGCCCGGTCTTCGTATCGACAGACACATCGGCGATGTGGGCCGAACGGGTGAGCCCGACACCCAGTCGCAGCCCTTCGATCGAGAAGGGGGTCAGTGGTCGACGCGTATCGGACGGGCGGCCACCCACTTCGGTGACCGGATCGAGGCGTGGGAGCAGGTCCGCCCAAGGGATGAACTCCCCGGCATGCGACACGCCGCCGTCAACGAGATCCGCCCCGTCCATGCCGAGGTCGTCGCGGACACGGTCCACCAACCGTAGAGCGAGCGATCGAGCCACAGCGCTGGCGGTCGGAAACACCGACGTGGTGGTGCGGCTTCCCGCCGACCCAGGACCCCAGAGCCCCGATCGGCCGATCTCGACCGCCACCATCCCAATGTCCACCCCGAGGGCCGCGGACACCGCTCGGGCCAGCGAGGTTCTCGTCCCGTTCCCCATGTCCTGACTGCCGGTGGTGACGGTGAAGCCTGAGTCGGTGGAACGGACCTCGACGAGTGTGTCTGGGTCGTAGAAGTACACCCACACGCCGAACGCGACCCCCACGGCGCGCCGCACGCGGCCCCGACCCGAGTCAGGACGATCGCGCCACAGCGGGCGCGACTCGACCCAGTCATACAAGCCCAAGACTGCCTCGCTCTCGTCCCAGGACCGACGCAACTCGATCGGGTCACGTCCCAAACGGTGCGCGTACTCGTCGACCGCTCCTTCGATGGAGGCCAACGCCAGTGGTGCCCCTGGGGCGCGCATGGCGCGTCCTGGGGGTGCATTCGTGAGGACGTCGTAGTCCAGCAGCGACCGGGGGGCGCCCGGATACACGAGACGCTGCAACACGGCGATCAGCTGGCCCGCGGAAGCGCCCCCGTCAGCATGTGACGTGGATGTGAAACCAGCGACCGAGCCGTCGGCTCGTCCCGCCAGGGATATGGCCACGCGAGCACCAGGTCGGTACCCGGCGACCTCCAGCTCCTCATGTCGATCGAAGACGAGCCGCACGGGGCGACCCGTCGCCCTCGACAGTTCGACGGCGACGATCGTTTCCTCGTTGAAGCCCTGCTTCGCCCCGAATCCGCCCCCGACGTGGTCCGCGATAACGGAGACCAGTTCTACATCCAGTCCAAACCGCTTCGCGATCGACAGGCGCAACGCCGAGACGTTCTGGGTCGAGGCGTGGACCGTCAAACCGTCTGACGTCCAATTCGCCACGCAGGCGTGCGGCTCGAACGCGGAGTGGACCTGGGCAGGGAATTCCCAACGCTGATCGATGAAAAGAAGGTCATCCTCTGAGTCCCTTACAGCCTTCCGCGCCCGGAATCGATGGAGCGAGCCGACCGACACCGGACCGCGCAGATTGCCTCGGCGAAGGTTTGGCAGCGGCGGACCCTCACTGGAGTTCGGCGGGGTCCAACCACGCCCGTGCAGGTCTGGAGCATCCTCGGCGAGCGCAGCATCGATCCCCACCACCGGCGGGAGCTCGACGAACCGCGCCACCACGGCGTCGGCTGCACGACGGGCGGTGGACTCGTCGACCGCAGCCACGGCCGCGAACCCTTGGCCAACGAACCGGATCCTCCCATCCGACAGTGGGAGCAGGACGAATCCTTCGACGCCAGGCATGGCGATCGCCTCGCTGGCGTCGACGTCCACCAGTTCGGCATGAGCGAGCGGCGACCTGACGATTCGAGCGTGGAGCATGTTCGGCACGGCGATATCGACGGTGAACCGGGCACGTCCGGTGACCTTCTCCTCTGCCTCGACCCGCGGACCGGTGATCGGACCGGTGTCGTGGCGACCCTCACAGGCAGCCTGCACGGCAGCGATGATCCCCGGGTAGGCGCCGCAGCGACACAGATGTCCGGCGAGAGCGCGTCCCACCTCGTCCGAAGTGGGACGCCCCGTGCCTCTCGTCGCCCGCCAGGCGTCGTGGAAGGCGGCGGCCTCCATGATGAAGCCGGGCGTGCAGAACCCGCACTGCAGCCCGTCGTGCGCGGCGAAGGCGCGCTGGATCGGATGGGCGCCCCCGCCGGCGAGCCCCTCGATCGTGGTCACCGAGGCGTGGTCGAGATCCTCGATCGGGAGAAGGCACGACGCCACCGGTACACCGTCGACCTGGATCACACACGCTCCGCAGCTGCCGGTCCCACACACCAGCTTGGTCCCGGTGAGCCCGAGGTCGATCCGGAGCAGATCGACCGCGGTGGTGGCAGTCGCGTCGACGTCGACTGGCTCACCGTTCAAACGGAACACGAGGCGGCTCATCAGGTCCTATTTCTCCTACGCCAGCCCATCGCGAGGCCGGTCAAGAATGCGAACACGCTGGCGTTGACGGTTCCGGGTGGTGACCTCCGTGCGGCGGAGGCGACCGACTCCGTGACCTCGGCGACGAAGCGCGACTCGGCGCGCTGATGTGGTGGCATCACATCGCCGAACTCGAGATAGTCGGCATAGACCTTCGTGACTTCGGCGCCGAACAGGTAGACGATCCACATGAGGTAGAAGAAGAAGAGCAGGATCGCCAGACCGCCAAGCACGCCGAACGTCGAGGAGCCTGATCCGAAGGAAGCCAGATACTGACCGACGAGAAAGGCAGAGAGGAGTCCGCTGAGGGAGGTCGCCGCCCCGCCGCGGCGAGCGGCCCGCCATGGGATCTCGGCCTGTGTCAGCACCCGGAACGTCAGGGCAACCGTCGCCACGAGCACCGCGAGCGAGACGACAGGTACAAGCAGCGAGATGGGGATCGCCATCCACGCCGTGCCGATCGGCAGCAGGTCGATCAGGAACTGAATGGCCCCGACTGCCACGACGGGGACGACGACCACGATCGCAAGGGCGAGGGCGGCGGCGAGTGCCACGAGCCGTTTCCGGACCACTGCCACTAGACCTCTCACGCGCTCCTCGGGCGCATGGAAGATCGAATTCAGAACCCCCTGAACGTGAAGAAAGATTCCGGAAGCGGTGAACGCGGCGACGGCCAGACCGACCGACAGGGACGCCCCCGCGTTCTCCCTCGCCTGGCAGATGACGACCCTGACCGGATCGCTCACGCTCTCCCCCGCCACGTCGTCGAGCTGGGAGACAAACCGGTCGAGAGGACGATCCGAGTCGACGGCAATCGGAATGTTTGTCGCTCGTTCACAGGCGACGGTGCCTGTCGCCGGGTCGAGCGGCAGAGCATCCCGAGGCGGCCCCAATGTGATCGCCGTCACCGCGACTGCGACAAAGAGCAGCGGGACGAGCGAGAACAGCGTGTAGTACGCCAAGGCCGCCGCTTGCCGGCCGGCTTTGTCCTCCGCGAACTCCTTGGCTGCCGTCTTGAGGATGTCGAGGAGTAGCCCGAACGGAGACCGGGCAGGACTTTCGGTGGGCTGCATCGCACCGATGATGCCAGCCTGATCGACCGAAGCCCATCGCGCTGGCACAATCCGTGCCATGACCGTTCCTTTCGATCCTCCCATTGAAACGATGGAGGCCAAGGTCTCGGAGAAGTGGCCAGTGCCGAAAGGGTCTGGATTCGCCTATGAGCCGAAGTGGGATGGCTTTCGTTCGGTGACGTGGTCGAGCCCGGAGCCCCGCATCGACTCCCGCAATCAGCGGCCGCTCCTGCGGTACTTTCCCGAGTTGCGCCCGGCCATCGACCAGTTGCCGCCTGGCACGGTCGTCGACGGCGAGATCGTCGTCGTCGACGACGACGATGTGACCAGCTTCGACTCCATCCAGCTCCGACTACACCCGGCCGAATCCCGGATCGCACGGCTCTCCGCCGAGATCCCGGCCGAGTTGGTGGCATTCGATCTCTTGGCGGTGCGGGGCGAGGACCTTCGCTCGGCTCCCTTCTTCGAACGGCGGCAACGGCTCGTTGCGCTGGCCGCAGACCTCGGGCCACCATGGAACCTCACACCGTCGACCACCGACGAGAAGACCGCCAAGGGGTGGTTCGACGAGTTCGAGTCCGCCGGCTGCGACGGGATCATCGTCAAGGATCTCGATCTGAAATACATCCACGGCAAACGGGCGATGATCAAGATCAAGCACCGGCGAACGGTCGACTGCGTCGTCGGCGGGTACCGCGAGCACAAGGACGGCGGGGCGATCGGGTCGCTGCTTCTCGGCTTGTACGACGAGAACGGCGAGTTGGGCTTCATCGGGCACTGCTCGGGATTTTCAGATCACGATCGCGGCGAGATTTTTCGCCAGTTCGAGTCCCTCCGGTCGGAGGAATCCTTCGCCGGTGACGTTCGGATGCCGGGCGGGGAGAGTCGGTGGTCGGCGGGCAAGGACCTGTCCTGGACACCAGTCGAGCCTGGCGTGGTCGTCGAAGTCAGCTATGACCAGTTGGAAGGCAACCGCTTCCGCCACGCCACCCGATTTCACCGCTGGCGCCCGGACAAGGACGCGAAGGACTGCACCACCGACCAACTCACCATTCCCGCCGGCCCCCGTTTCACCAACGTCGTGAAGTCCGCTGCGACCGGACCCTGAGGAACTCTTAGGGGGGTGGGGGCGAGGTCAGGGGGAGTCCCGATAGCCGGCCGCCTCCGAATCGCGCACAGTGGGGTCATGAACAACGACTCCACTTCTCCCGTCACATCCCACTTCGAGCGTCCGGCACAGGGCCGAGTCGTCGCCGGCGTCGCCCAAGGACTCGCCACCCGCCTCGACGTCCCCGTCGGAGCCGTCAGGGCGGGCTTCGTCGTCACCGCCCTCCTCGGCGGTCCCGGCATCGCCGCCTACATCGCAGGCATCCTCCTGATGCCCTCGCACAATCAGTCAAAGGCACCCGCCGTCGCCTGGGTGGAGCGGACGTTCGATGGCAAGACCGATGCCGCGCCGCAGCAGCAGACATGATGACCTTCGTCAAGTTCTCGCTCGGAACCCTCGGCGCTGTCACAGTCGCCATCGCGGCCACCCTGGTCTCCGTGGCAGTCGGCCTGTTCACATGGATCGGATCAAACGACGCGATCCAGATTCCCGAGATCCGCACGACCAACGGGACGATTCTCGCCGAGGACATGGATTTCCTCTTCGACGAGGCACTCTTCGTGCCCGACCTCGGGACGGCCAGTCTCCGGATCAGGGCGACGGACGGCAGCCCGGTCTTCGCCGGCATCACCGACCGTCTGACTGCTGAACGCTTCCTCGGCGAGGGCGTCGACCCTCGATCACAGAACTTTTGGCTCGCGTCGGCAGAAGGAGCCACGGCCGACCTCGTCTGGAAGGTCGAGCCGGGTGACTGGACTCTCGTAGTGGCGGGAGACGACGGACTCCCACCTTCGAGCGTCGTGATCGATGGCGAGTTGAGTGCCGCCCCCTTCCGACTGGCGGCGGGAACGGTCGCCGCGCTCGGGGTTGCCACCGGCGTGGCCGGCGGACTCCTGCTCGTCGCCGCCCTCGGATTGGGCGGTCGCCGTCCGTCCGATCCCAACCGGTCAACCCCGACTCCCGTGACGGCCGGCGTCTGAACCCTTCCGTTGCCGCTCCCGGCGATACTGGGGTCCGGACGACGAAAGGACCAGAATGCAACCGACCGTTGCCGTGATCGGCGCCGGCGCGATGGGTGAGGCGATCATCCGCGGACTGCTCGGCGCGGGATGGGCGTCCACAGATGTCACCGCGGCAGACACTGAGTCCGACAAGCTCGACAAGCTCCGGGACGAACTCGGGATCGTGACGACAGAGGACCCGGCGGAGGCGATCGCCGGACGGGACGTCATCGCAGTCGTCGTGAAACCACACCACGTCGCTGCGGTCGTGGACAGCATCGCCGGCACCGTCGTCCGGAGCCAGGTGGTGCTGTCGGTGGCGGCAGGCATCCCGACTTCCACCTACGAGAGCCGACTACCGGGAGTCCCGGTGGTGCGGGCGATGCCGAACACGCCGGCCCTGCTGGGTTCAGGGGCCGCCGCCATCGCTGCCGGCGCCCACGCCGGGCAGGTCCATCTCGACATGGCCGCAGCGGTTCTCGGGGCGGTCGGTGTCGTGGTGGAGGTACCTGAATCACAGATCGACGCCGTGACTGCCGTCTCAGGAAGCGGACCGGCGTACGTCTTTCTGCTCGCCGAGGCGATGCAGGCCGCAGCCCGCCAGCTCGGGCTCGACCCTGACACCGCCGAAGTCCTCGTCAATGCCACGGTGCGAGGAGCCGGACGCATGCTGACCGAAACGGAGGTCGACGCAGCCGCGCTGCGAGAACGCGTGACATCACCCAACGGCACCACCGCAGCCGCGCTCTCGGTCCTGGAAGACGGCGGGTTTCGCGTTCTCCTCGACCGCGCCATCACGGCAGCACGAGACCGCAGCGTCGAACTCGGACGTTCCTGACGTCAGGGCTGTGAGCCAACGGAGAACGGCGCATCCGAGGCGACGTTGATCTTTCGTCGGGCCGCTCAGTACTCGTCGTCTGGCTTCCTCTGTTTGGACGGTGCGACCCTCGGTGGCTCCCCCGGCTGCTTGGGATAGTGCGGCGGCCACGGCGCATCGCCGAGTCCGTGTTCGTTGTGATCGCTCACGACCCACTCGAGCAGGGTGTCGATCCGGCTCGGTGCCTCGTCGATACCGTCGGTGAGATCCCCCACCCGCCCGTATCGTTCAGCCCCGAATCGGTCCATCGGAAAGTCTTCCAACTCGACGTCATCCAACTCGTCCCAACGGAACGGCGCACTGACGAGGCCGGTCGGTCGAACCCCGTAGGCCGACGAGACGGTCTTGTCCCTGGCCATCTGGTTGAAGTCGATGAACACGCCGGTGCGCTCCTCCTTCCACCACTTGGTCGTCACGAGATCGGGCAGACGGCGTTCCAGTTCTCGTGCAAACGCGAGCACCGCCCGTCGCACCTGGATGAAATCCCAGATGGGCTCGAGCCGGACGTACACGTGAATGCCGCGGCTCCCTGACGTCTTCGGCCAGGCCGTCATCCCCAATTCGTCGAACAGGTCTTTGGCGGCTGCCACCGCCTTCCGGACATCGTCGAAGCCGAATCCGGGGGTGGGGTCGAAGTCGACCCGCAGTTCGTCGGGATGGTCGAGGTCGTCGGATCGCACCGGCCACGGGTGAAAGTCGAGACAGCCCAGTTGTACGAGGCGGATGACGTCTGCGGGACCCATCGGGACGTTCATGACGCCCGGCCGCTGGCTGGGAAAGCGGATCGGAATCGTCTTGAAGGGGGTGTTGGCGTCGGCCCGCTTGTGGTACACGGGCGGCTGGCCAACGCCCTTCATGTACCGCTTCAGCATTGTTGGCCGGTCTCGGATTCCACGGGCGGCTCCGTCGGCGACCGTGAGAAAGTGTTCGACGACCGCCATCTTCGTCCACCCTCGTTCGGGAAAGACGACGCGATCGGGCGAAGAGATCCTGACCGACTCTCCCCCGACTTCGACGGTGGTCTCGTTCGATGCCACAACCGCGTTTCTACCACGAACGGTCAGGCGGCGACCGGGACCTCGAGCCGGGGGAGGAAGAACTGCACGATCGGTCCGATGGTGAGGGAGAACAGGACGGTGCCGACGCCGACGGTGCCGCCCAACAGCCATCCGATCAACAAGGCCGACCCTTCGACCCCGGTGCGGGCGAGCCGCAGCGAGGGACCGCGACGGGCGATCCCGGTCATCAGACCGTCACGCGGGCCGGGTCCGAGATGCACCCCGATGTAGAACCCGCTGCCGATTCCGACGAGCAGGATCCCACCCACCAGGAGAACCCAGCGCATGACCAAGGTCCCGGGCACAGGCACCAGAAAGATCACGAGGTCGATGAACAGGCCGATCATTACGGCGTTGGTCACGGTGCCGACGCCGAGTGCCTGACGGAGCGGTATCCACAGCAACAGCACCCCGAGACTCACGACGATGCTGGCGATACCGATGGAGAGAGGGGTCCGTGTCGCGATCCCCTGGTGCAGGACTTCCCAAGGGGAGAGCCCGAGATTGGCCTGCACCTGGAGGGCGCTGCCCGCTCCGAAGAGGAACAGCCCGAGGAGGAGGCGAGGGAACCGGGCACGGACCACCGGCCAGGGGGCACGTATGAACATGGCTCCTGGACGGTAGGTGGTCATGCGCTGCGGTCGAGTATGACCTGCTTGGGCATCACCGGGCGAGGTTCGAGCATGACACCGAGCGTGCCGTCGTCCTTGCGGTAATAGATGATGAGGCCTTGGCTCGTGGCGTGCGACGAAACGACCGAGGATCCCGGCACGATCTCGTGCGAACCGGAGCGCTGGTCGACGATGGATGACATCGGGGACTCCAATTCATGGTTGACTGCTCTCATCTTCGACCATGACACTCTTCAGTTCCAGCGAATCTTTCTGATGCGATCATGTAGGATTGCTACATGGATTTGAAGCGACTCCAATTCCTCCGAGAGGTGGCGGCGCGCGGCACCATCAGCGCAGCCGCCGAAGCCCTCGGCTACACCCCCTCTGCTGTCTCCCAGCAGCTGTCAGTGCTCGAGAACGAGATGGGCACACCGCTGCTCGAACGTCAGGGCCGCAACGTAATCCTCACCCCCGCCGGCGAGGCGCTCGTGCGGGCCGCCGCCGACGTGTTCTCTGCGGTCGACCGGGCCGAGGCGGCCGTCGAACGGGCCGGCGAGCTCGCCGTCGGACCCGTACGCGTCGGCTCCTTCCAGTCGATCGGATCGACCATCGTCCCTCGGGCATTCACCGCGCTCCACCGCAACCGCCCGACACTCGAAGCCCACTTCATCCAGTACGAGTACCACCTCATGCGAGACCTCGACCTCGGGGTCATCGACATCGCCCTCGGACAGCAGTACTCCAACGTTCCCAAGCGGGACGAGGGCCGCTTCGATCGCAAGGACGTGCTCGTCGAGCCGGTGTTCCTCGCCGTTCCAACAGACAGCGCCGTGCAATCGATACGGGACGCCGAGAATGAGATGTGGGTGGTTGCCCCACCCACCACCGACTGCGGGAGAAACGTGCGCGGTGTGTGTGCCGAGGCGGGCTTCGAACCCGACGTGCGGTTTCACTCCGACGACAACGAGGTGACCCTCAGCGTGGTTGCGGCCGGCCTCTGCGTCGGAATTCTTCCCCGGCTCGGTGTCATTCGGCCACCGGAAGGAGTCCGGCTGATCCTGTTACGAGGAGCGACCCGCACGGTCTACGCCAACACCCGTCCGGGGACGATGGAGCGGCCCGCCATCGCGGCAGTCATGACCGAACTGTTGGCGGCCGGCGAAGAAGTCGCGGAACACCAGCGCTCGCTCGCAATGGCCGGCTGACCGATAGCCTTGGCTGCCATGGACTTGATCACCAAGGTTCGCGAGTCGGTGATCGGAAGCGACACCGCTGTCGTGACACCGTTCGGTGTCAGGCGGGTCACCTACGCCGACTACACCGCGTCCGGTCGGTCTCTCACATTCATCGAGGACTATCTGCGGAGCCACGTCCTCCCTCTCTACGCCAACACGCACACAGAAACGTCGGGAACCGGACTGCAGACCACCCGCTTCCGCGAAGAAGCGAGAGACATCGTTCGGCGATGTGTCGGAGCCGGCAGCGAACACGCCGTGATCTTCGCTGGTTCGGGTTCGACAGGGGCCATCGATCGACTCATCACCATTCTCGGTCTCCGGATTCCCGCCGGACTCGAGGACCGCTACCACCTCTCCGACCACATCCCGGCGGATGAACGGCCGGTGGTCTTCGTCGGGCCGTACGAGCATCACTCGAACGAACTTCCCTGGAGGGAGTCGATCGCCGATGTCGTCGAAATCGCCGAGGACGCCGACGGGCACATCGATCTCGCCGACCTCGAACGCCAACTCCTGGCACATGCCGACCGGCCGCTTCGCATCGGCTCTTTCTCGGCCGCTTCCAACGTGACCGGGATCATCTCGGACACGACGGCGATCGCCTCACTTCTCCACCGCCACGGAGCCCTCAGCTTCTGGGACTTCGCTGCGGCCGCGCCCTACGTCGGAATCGAGATGCGCTCGCCATCGACTCACAGGGACGACTACAAGGACGCCATCTTCGTCTCACCCCACAAATTCATCGGTGGACCCGGCACACCGGGCCTCCTCATCGTTCGGCGCGATCTCCTCACGAATCGGGTGCCCTCGGTTCCCGGCGGCGGGACGGTGGCGTACGTGAATCCCGAGGAACATCGATATCTCTCGGATCCGGAACACCGTGAAGAAGGAGGCACACCGGCCATCATCGAATCGATTCGCTGCGGCCTCGTGTTCAAGCTCAAAGAAGATGTCGGACCGGAGCTGATCCGGGACCGTGAGGAGTCCTTCATCCGGCGGGCGATCGCCGCATGGCGGGACGAACCGAACATCAAGATCCTGGGCAATCCTGAGGCAGAGCGGCTGTCGATCGTGTCCTTCGTGATCCGGCACGGCGATCGATTCCTGCATCACAACTACGTCGTCGCCCTGCTCAACGATCTCTTCGGCATCCAGGCGCGGGGCGGATGTTCGTGTGCGGGGCCGTACGGGCACCGGCTGCTCGGGATCGACCTCGACACGAGCCATCGCTACGAGGCCGAGATCGCCAAAGGTTGCGAGGTGATCAAGCCGGGTTGGGTGCGGGTCAATTTCAACTACTTCATCGGGGAGGACGAGTTCGACTACATCGTCGAGTCCGTGCGGCTCGTCGCCCGGCTCGGATGGGCCCTCCTCCCTCACTACGAGTTCGAGATCGCAACCGGCACGTGGCGACACCGCGACGGCGTACCGACGCCCCCGATGTCACTCGCAGATCTGGACTTCGCAACTGGTGAGCGGCTCGATGGTCCGCTCACTGCAGGAGTCGACTCGTACGTCCATCATCTGGCTGACGCCGAAAGCATCCTCACCGACGCCGCCGCCCACCCGACGGAATGCGACACCTCCACACTGGATGCCACTGCCGAGGCGCTGCGCTGGTTTCCTACCGGAGCCGAGATCTCTTGACCGGCCGCATCCATCAGATCAGCATCTCCCCGGGAGGCGTCCCCAAATTGCCGGTGGATCACGCCGAGATCGGGGTGCGCGGGATCGTCGGTGACGATCACACCGACAGGGTCCACCACGGCCATCCTCATCAGGCGCTCTGCGTGTGGTCGCTGGAGGTGATCGAAGCCCTCCAGGCGGAAGGTCATCCGATCGGTCCCGGATACGCCGGTGAGAACATCACCGTGGCCGGACTCGACTGGACCCTCGTCGTCCCGGGGACGACGTTGTTGATCGGCGACTCGGTGGTGGCTCCCGTCACCGCAGCGGCCGCCCCCTGTTCGACCAACGCAGCCTGGTTTCTCGAACGGGACTTCAGACGGATGAGCCAGGAACGGCATCCGGGCTGGAGCCGGATGTACACGTCCGTGACGACCGGCGGCACCATCCGGGTCGGCGACCCGGTTCGGGTCGTCGAGGGCTAACGAACGACTCAGAGGAACGCGATCATCCGGTCCCAGGCGACGCTGGCCGCCTCCGGGTCGTGCTCGCCCCGATCGCGCTCGAAGAAGAAGTGGGAGGCCCCTGAATACCGGTACGCGGCCACGGTCAACCCGGCCATCCCCATCGTGGCCTCCATGAATGCCGCATCGTCGTCGCTCAGGATGTGATCGTCGGTGGCGAAATGCAGCTGGTAGGCCGCGGTCGCCCCGACGAAGTCGACTGACTGGGTGCCGTAGAAGGCCACAACCTTGGCGATCTGATCGGGGAGCCTGACCGAAGCCCACAACCCCAGCGACGCCCCCATCGAGAAGCCCACGACCGAGATCGGATCACCAGGGTGACCGCTCTTCTCTTGGAGGATGCCGGCAGACGCGAGGGTGAGTGACGCCAGTCTGTCTGCGTCGAGACTCGCCAGATGCTCCTGTGCTTCCTCCTCTTCCTCGAATGTCTCTCCTGCGGTGAGATCGGGGACCAGCACCGTGAATCCGACTTCTGACAGGCGATCCGCCAGCCGTCGGAAGAAGGGCGTGAGCCCCCACCAGGAATGGAGAAGGAGCACCCCGGGCCCTGGTCCGGTCGGCGGTGAGACGAAATAGGCGGAGTCCGACATCTGCGCCGAGGCTAACGGGCACTGCAGAGATGACTCAGGCGATGGTTGGATGTGCGGATGGGATCTGGAGTTGTGCGGCGGAGCGATGTGCTCGCCCTCTCGAGTGCTGTGCTCTTCGGTGTCTCCGGGACGATTGCTGCAGGCGCATTCGCCTCGTTCACGCCGATGCAGATCGCCCAGTTTCGCTCCACGGTCGCAGCTCTCATCCTCGGCGGGATTGCTTACAGGCGACGGCAGACGATGACGAGTGGTCGACTCCCCGCGCTCGGGCTGCTCGGCGTGTTTCTCGCCGCGGTGACCATCACCTTCTACTGGACCATCGAGCGCCTCGGCGTGGGTCCGGGAGTCACCATCCAGTTCCTCGGCCCCACCCTGGTCCTGTGTTGGATGCGGATAGTCCAGCGGCGCACCATCCCTGGCCTCGCCTGGGCGGCCGCCGTGGCGGCGGTCGGCGGTACGGCGCTGATCACCCGCGCATGGGAGTTCCAGGCCCTCGATCCGGTGGGAGTGCTCGCCGGTCTGGGAGCCGCAATCACGTTCGCCGGGTATCTCTTGACGGGCGAACACCTCGGGCGGCGGCTGCCAGGGCTCACAATCGGTGCGTATGGGTTCGCGATCTCGGCGGTTCTCCTGCTGGCAGCCGCCCCGGTCGAACTCCCGCGGGCGGGTTGGGTCGGCTGGTCCCAACTCGTCTGGATCGCGGTCGGCGGAACAGTGGTGCCGTTCATGTTGTCGCTGACGGCACTGCGAACCGCCGATCCTGGACGAGTCGGGGTGCTGCAAACGCTGGAGCCGGCAGTGGCGGCCGCTTCGGCGTGGGTCGTCCTCGGCCAGGTCTTGAGCGGGGTGCAGATCCTTGGCGGAGCGGTCGTGGTCGTCGCCATCGCCGCGATCCAGCACCTCACGTCTGGCGTGGCCCCCGACGCCCCGCCGATCTAAAATTTCCACTTTTGGTACGCGTAGCGCTTCATTTACGAAGCGCTACGCCGCTAAAAAGCGCAGATGGGTGAGGCTGTTGCGCCGCTGAGGGTTCCTGCGTTTCGGGCGCTGTGGCTCGCCGCCATGTTCTCGAGCCTCGGCACCTTCCTGCAGGCGGTCGCCGGATCGTGGCTGATGCTGGAGTTGACCGACTCCGCGACCTGGGTGGGGTTGATGGTCGCCTCCAACCTGGCACCGACCCTCTTTCTGGCCGTGCTGGCCGGCGCCATCGCCGATCTCTTCGACCGCACCAAGGTGATGATCGTCGCCCAGAGCCTGTCCGGACTCTCCGCGGTGGCGATGGCAGTCGTCACCGCCACCGGACACATCACTCCCGGTCTGTTGCTCGGCCTCGGCCTGCTCTTGGGCGTCGGCGTCGCTTTCAACCTCCCCGCATGGCAGGCCTTCGTTCCTGACCTCGTCCCGCGCGGAATGGTTGCCTCGGCCGTCGCCCTCAACTCTGTCGCGTTCAACGTGGCCAGAGCGATCGGGCCGGCCATCGGCGGTCTGATCCTCGCCACCCTCGGAGCCCAGGTGGCCTTCGGGCTGAACGCCCTCTCCTACGGGGCGGTCGTCGTCGTACTCGCCACGGTGGGCAGCAAGATCAAGGTGGCAGGCCAACCGGCGGAACATTCGATGTCCGAGGCGATGGCGCTCGGACTCCGCTTCGCTCGTTTCACCCTTCCATTCCGACGGGTGCTCCTCCTGGCGGGCCTCTTCGCCATCTGCTCGGCCGTCATCCAGGCAGTCCTTCCCAGCCGGACCGCCGAACTTGGCGGCCAAGAGTGGACCTACGGATTGCTGCTCGGCTCGATGGGTCTCGGAGCGCTCATCGGCGCGTTCACCCGCCCTCGCGTTGTCGCCCGGCTGGGGGCCCGGGCGGTTCCCGTGTCGCTGACCGTCTTCGGTGTTTCGGGCGTGGCTCTCGGTCTGGCGCCATCGATCCCGGTGGCAGTGATCTCCCTCGTCGTGATCGGTGTGTGCTGGGTCTTGGCTCTGACGACATTGAATGCGACGGCCCAGCTGATGGCGCCCGGCTGGGTGCGGGGCAGGGCGATGAGCCTCTACACGCTCGCGTTTGCCGGAATCATTCCAATCGGATCCGCTCTCTCCGGGGTCGTCGCCGATGCAATCGGGGCGGGTGGAGCCAACGTGGTCTTTTCGAGCGGGGCGATCCTCCTCGGGTTGGCCGCCCCCCGTTTTGGAATCCCCGCCCTGGCCGACGTCGAGAGTCCGGACTTCGAAGAGGATCGCATCGTCCCGCCACACGCCGACACCGAGGGCGGGCCGGTGCTCATCTCCAACACCTGGACCGTCGATCGCGACCATCTCGACGAGTTCCTCCCCGCGATGAAAAAGGTACGTCTCGTCCGCTTGCGGACCGGCGCCTACCGCTGGAGGCTCTATCGCAACGCCGACGACCCGACCCGCCTCACCGAGGTCTTCCTGTGTGTGTCATGGGAGGATCACCTGGCGATGCACCGACGTATCGATGACGCGTCCCGAGCCATTATCCGCAGGGCCATCGCCTTCGATGTGAACGGTCTTCCCACCACACGTCACCTGGTGGCGATCGATGTCGATCGACCGGCTGATTGGGAGGCGCTCGTCGCTTCGCACGAGGAGTATCACCGCAACGACGGCTCGATCCCCCTCGAGGGTGGCCGGCTCCCGCCACCCTGAGAACCGGTCGTCCGTGCCATCCTGGGGACCGCCGGCCTGGCAGCATCGTGACGGGAGGAGAGACATGGAATTCCGGAGTCTGCGGTACGAGGCGACCGCCCGGATCGCCACGATCACCCTCGACCGCCCAGATCGCCTGAATGCCATCGACGAGCACATGCCGTCAGAGATCAGGGCGGCAGTCGAAGCCGCCGAGGCCGACCGGGGCGTGCACGTCATCGTCGTCACCGGTGCCGGACGCTCCTTCTGTTCCGGGTACGACCTGAAGGATTTCGCCGAGGCGCCGAACGCTCCGTACAGCCAGGACATGCCGTGGGATCCGATGCTCGACTTCGAGATGATGTACCGCAACACCCAGGACTTCATGTCGCTGTGGCGATCCCACAAGCCGACCATCGCCAAGGTGCGCGGGCATGCCGTTGCCGGAGGATCTGACATCGCACTCGCCTGTGACATGGTCGTGATGGCCACCGATGCCGTCATCGGCTACCCGCCCGCCCGCGTCTGGGGTTGCCCGACCACCGCGATGTGGATCTACCGACTCGGGATGGAGCGGGCCAAGCGGATGCTGTTCACAGGTGACCTCGTCACCGGCGTCGAGGCGGCGGAGATGGGTCTGGTGCTGGAGGCCGTCCCCGAGTCAGACCTCGACAGTCGCGTCGCCCAACTAGCCAGCCGGATGGCGGGGGTTCCCAAGAACCAGCTGATGATGCAGAAGCTGATGATCAACCAGGCTGTCGAGTCGATGGGGCTCACCCAGACTCAGATGTTCGCAACGATCTTCGACGGCATCACCCGTCACAGCCCGGAAGGCGTGTGGTTCAAGCAGCGAGCCGAAGAAGTGGGATTCCAGCAGGCGGTGAAGGAGCGGGACTCCGGAGACCCGATCGGACCGTGATGCAACCGATCGACGCCGGACGGTGTTCTTCCCGCTGATGGACGAACTGTGC
Organism: Acidimicrobiia bacterium; assembly: GCA_040905965.1. Lineage (GTDB taxonomy): Bacteria > Actinomycetota > Acidimicrobiia > Spongiisociales > ZC4RG35 > DATHWB01. The sequence continues at coordinate 244 of JBBDQP010000092.1, read as the reverse complement.
GACCGACTGGCCGTCGATCTCGACGGGACATTCGAAGACCTCGTCGTTGCGATACGAGACGATCTCTACTCGGGTTTGCGACGGATGCACGGACACGAGGGCGAGGATCTCGCCCAGGAAACGCTGATTCGCGCCTACCGGGCGCTGGCCGGCTACGACCCCGCCCGCATCCGGCAGTTGCGCCTGCGGCCGTGGATCTGGACGATCGCCCTCAACCTGGGTCGGAACCGGATCCGCGACAACG
>JBBDQP010000091.1:183-3315 GCA_040905965.1 Acidimicrobiia bacterium | reverse complement strand
CCCCGTCATCGCGAGGAGCGCAGCGACGTGGCGACCTCGCACAGACCCCGTCATCGCGAGGAGCGCAGCGACGTGGCGACCTCGCACGGATAGTGACTCTGCCAACCAGTACGAGATTGCCACGCTTCGCTCGCAATGACCGGGGCTGCGCTCGCAATGACGGGCGCTTCGCTCGCAATGACCGGGGTGGCGGGAATGCGTTATCATGCGCGGCTGTTTCCACGGAGGTCCCCCATGCGCGACATGATGCAGTTCTACATCGACGGACAGTGGGTCGATCCGGTCGATCCGCAGCCGCACGAGGTCATCAATCCCGCCACCGAAGCCCCCTGCGGACGCATCAGCATGGGCTCCGCGGCCGACGTCGACAAGGCAGTGGCCGCCGCCAAACGCGCCGCACCTGGCTATGCCGCCACGACACGTGAAGAACGCATGGCGTGGCTTCAGGCCATTCTCGATATCTTTGCGCGGCGCCACGATGAGATCGCAACGGCGATCATGGAAGAAATGGGCGCGCCGTGGAAACTGGCGAAGCACGCGCAAGCCGCCAGTGGTCCTCAGCATTTTGGTGCGGCGCTCAAGGTCCTCGAGGACTTCAAATTCGAGGAACAGCTCGGCACTACCCGCATTCTGAAAGAGGCCATCGGCCCGTGCGCATTGATCACGCCATGGAACTGGCCGATGAACCAGGTTGCAGTCAAGGTCGCACCAGCGCTGGCCGCCGGCTGCACGATGGTGCTGAAGCCGAGCGAGATCGCGCCGTTCGACGCCATGATCCTGGCCGAAATCATCGACGAGGCCGGCGTACCGGCAGGCGTATTCAATCTCGTCAACGGCGACGGACCAACAGTCGGTTCGGCGCTCTCCGGCCACCCGGACATTGCGATGGTGTCGTTTACCGGCTCGACGCGCGCCGGCGTCGCCGTCGCACAAAACGCCGCGCCAACCGTCAAACGCGTGGCGCAGGAACTCGGCGGCAAGTCCGCGAACATCATCCTGCACGATGCGGATTTCGACAAGGCGGTCGCCGGTGGTGTCAGCGAATGCTTCGTCAACACCGGCCAGTCGTGCAACGCGCCAACGCGCATGCTGGTGCCGCGCGCGCGGCTCGATGACGTCAACCGCATTGCGCTGGCACGCGCTGAAAAGGCACGTGTTGGTGACCCGACCCGTGAGGACACGCACATCGGTCCCGCCGCATCATTGCAGCAATGGCAGAAAATCCAGGAGATGATCCAGGCCGGTATCGATGAAGGCGCGACGCTGCTGTGCGGCGGCACCGGACGGCCCGAAGGGCTTGCGAAAGGATTTTACGTCAAACCGACGATCTTCACCGACGTCAGCAATGACATGACGATCGCGCGCGAGGAAATTTTCGGGCCGGTACTCGTCATCATTCCGTATGACGACGAGGAAGAGGCCATCCGCATCGCAAACGACACGATCTACGGACTGTCGGGCTATGTCAGCTCAGCGGACCTGGACCATGCTCGCGCCGTTGCCGCGCGCCTGCGAACCGGCATGGTGCACATCAACGGCGCCTCGCTCGATGCGCTGGCCCCGTTCGGCGGCTACAAGTATTCCGGCAACGGCCGCGAGTGGGGAGCCCATGGCCTCAACGAATTTCTCGAGGTCAAATCGGTCTATGGCTACGAACTGAAGAAGGCCGGCTGAGACTCTTAATTAATCGCCGACCGGCGCGCCGCGAGAGAAAATTGAAACTCGCGCGGCGCCGCCGGGTCGCACCACAGGCATACCGAGACCCCACATGACCATTGCCCACCGTCCCCACCGTCCAATCCTGCTATCCCTTGCCGCCTGCCTGCTGGCTGCGGGCTGCGTCGACAGCTCCCTCGAAGAGGCCACCGGCAAGGCCGACTTGAGTGCCATCAATGCCAGCGTCACGGCACCGGAAATCCAGTTCTTCCTCGAAGAGCGCAACCTCGGCAACGTCGCGTTCAAGTCATCAACACCGGCACAGGAGTTTGATGACCTCAACTACACGATCAACTTCGATGTCCAGGTGCCGGGTGAATCGGTGCGACGGCGCCTCGTCAGCATGGACGTCGACGTGCAACCGGACCGGGAATACGTATTCGTGTTTACCGGCAGCGTCGACAACCCGGACATGCTGCTGTGGGACACGACGGAACGCCAGTGGGACGGCAGTGAAACCGTCTTCGAGATGGGTTTTGCGCACCTGAGCCCGGACGCCGGACCGGTGGATGTCTACTTTGCGGCGCCCGGCACGGCACCGGCGGCCGGCAATGCCGCCGGCACGCTGGCGAACGGCGAACGGCTCGACGCCGCTGATTTTCCGGAGGGCGACTACGTGCTGATCCTGACGCCGGCCGGTGATCCACAGACGACCTTGTACATGTCGGGCACCCGCACCTACAGCGCGGCGACGACCGACACGCTGGTACTGTTCGACACCGACCCGTCCACCACCGGCGACCTGAACGTCAGGCTGGTCAGCAACACCGGCGCGGCAACGGAGCTGCCGGATCCGCGTTTTCCGCCCGAGGTGCGATTCCTGCACGCCACTCTCGGACTCGGCAACATCGACATTGCCGAAGACGGTGGCTTCAATCCGCCGCTGGTCGCTGACCTGGCCTACGGCGAGCTGACACCGGATACCGTGGTTACGGCAGGCACCGTCGACTATACGGTGACAGCGGCCGGCAACATGGGCGCCATCCTGGCCGAGGAAGAACTGACGAATATTGCCGGCGCGCACTTCAACCGCACGCTGGTAGGCCCGGTCGACGAGCCACTATTCGTCAGCTCCGCCAGCGGCCGGCGGCCGTTTTCGACCAGTGCGCGCGTCGCCTTCACGCACGCCGCAGCGAACCTGGGCCCGGTAGACATCTACTTACTGCGGGCCGGCGAGCCTGTTGCCGACAGCAACCCGTCCTCAATCAACATTCCGTTCAGGTTCACGAGCGGCCTGTCGCCACTGGTCGCCGGCAACTACGAAATGTCGCTGACACCGAACGGGGAAAAGACGCTGCTCGCGGGACCGATTGCAATCGACCTGGCCAATGGAGACGTTGTCGATATCTACGTCCTCGACACGGTGGACCCGAACGCGGCGGACGTGCAGGTAGTTCGCTACACGCCCTGAGCTAC
>JBBDQP010000091.1:0-83 GCA_040905965.1 Acidimicrobiia bacterium | reverse complement strand
CCCGTCATCGCGAGGAGCGCAGCGACGCCCCGTCATCGCGAGGAGCGCAGCGACGCCCCGTCATCGCGAGGAGCGCAGCGACG
>JBBDQP010000090.1:0-3332 GCA_040905965.1 Acidimicrobiia bacterium | reverse complement strand
AGCCGAACGATTCAACACACTCGTCGCGACCACCCCTTGAAACCGCCGACGTATACGTCCGAACAAACCCTGGGTTCGAATGGACCTTGCCGGGGGTGTGGGGGAGGCGTTGCTAGCCTTCGGAGTCGAAATACAAGGAGAGCTGGGCATGTCCACGACGATCGCAGACATCCGAGCTCGTGAGATCCTCGACAGCCGCGCGAATCCGACCGTCGAAGCCGAAGTCCTCCTCGCTGGCGGGGCATTCGGCCGAGCGGCGGCACCGTCCGGGGCGTCGACAGGGGCACTCGAAGCCATCGAGCTTCGGGACGGCGGAACCCGTTACGGCGGGAAAGGGGTTTCGCGGGCGGTCGACAACGTACGCACCGTGATCGCGCCTGCCTTGCTGGGTCTCGATGCGACCAGCCAAGAGCGGGTCGACCAGGTCATGTCAGATCTCGACGGGACCGACAACAAGGCGAAGCTCGGGGCCAACGCCATCCTCGCTGTTTCCCTCGCCACCGCCCGAGCGGCGGCCAGCCAGGTCGGTCTTCCCCTCTTCCGATATCTCGGCGGCCCCTCCGCCCGAGTGCTTCCCGTTCCGTGTCTCAACGTCCTCAACGGGGGAGCCCACGCCGCCAATTCGGTGGACATCCAGGAGTTCATGCTCGTTCCCGGAGGCTTCGCCAACTTCTCCGACGCTCTCCGCGCCGGTGTCGAGACCTACCACGCCCTCCGCAAAGTGTTGGCCGGGCGAGGGTTGGCGACGAACGTCGGTGACGAAGGGGGGTTCGCGCCGAATCTCGCGACCAACCGGGCTGCGCTCGACCTGCTGACCGAGGCCATCGAGGCGGCAGGGTACGCGGTGGGCGAACAGATCGCTCTTGCCTTGGACGTCGCCGCCTCCGAGATGTGGCGGGAAGGCAAGTACGAGTTGGAGGGGAAGGAACTGACGTCCGAGGAGATGTCCACGTACTTGACCGAACTCGTCGGTGCGTACCCGCTCGTGTCGATCGAAGACGGGATGGCCGAAGACGACTGGGACGGCTGGAAGGCGCTCATGGCCAAGATCGGTGATCGCGTCCAGCTCGTCGGCGACGACCTCTTTGTCACCAACCAGGACATCCTCGAGCGCGGGATCCGGGAGAAGGCAGCCAATGCCATCCTCATCAAGGTCAATCAGATCGGATCCCTCTCCGAGACGCTGCACACGATGGAAATGGCGGAGCGTGCCCGTTTCGGACGGATGGTGAGCCACCGGTCAGGTGAAACAGAGGACTCGTTCATCTCCCATCTCGCGGTCGGCACGAACGCCGGTCAGATCAAGTCCGGTGCCCCGGCCAGAGGCGAACGGACCGCCAAGTACAACCAGCTGCTCAGGATCGAAGAGGCTCTCGGCGACCAGGCGCGTTACGCGGGCTGGGACGTGTTCAGGAGGCCGCGTTGAAACTGCTCCGTCGTCCCGTCCTGTTTCTGGTCTCGGCGGCTGCACTCGTGGTCGCCGTCGCAGTGACCACCAATGCGTTGCCGCTGCGACAGATCGTGGATCAGCAACAAGAGGTGTCCGAAGGGCGGGCAATGCTCGACGACCTCGATCGGGAGAACGCCATACTCACCGACCAGGTCACCGCACTCCAGACACCGGTGGAGATCGAGCGGCTCGCCCGCGAGAAGCTGGGGTACGTCCGGCCCGGCGAAGCTGCCTATGTCGTGATCGAGGAAGAGGCGCCACCGGCCGGGTTTCCGTCCGAGGTCGCAGGCGATCCAGCCGAGGGTGAGACAGTTCCATTCCTGACCCAGGTCTGGGATTTTGTGACGGGGCGGGATCTGGTCGACGAGTGACCGACCGAGACGATCTGGAATCCCAGATCGGACGGCCTCTCCGTGCCGAGTCGACCGTGGTGGCGCGTTGTCCGCTGGGGCTGCCCGTGGTTGCAGCCGTTCCACCGATACTCGACGACGGGACGCCGTTTCCGACCCGCTTCTGGCTGAGTTGTCCGTTGGCGAACATCCGTATCGGCCGACTCGAGGCAGGCGGGGGAGTGCGTTCGATGGAGCGCCACGCGCTGTCAGATCCCGACTTCGGCGAGGCGCTCGAGCATGCACATGCTCGGTACGCGGCCGAACGTGACTCCCTCGTTCCGTCCGACACGTCGCCTGTCCCCAGTGGCGGCGTCGCCGGAGCGAAGGCCGGGGTGAAGTGCCTTCACGCCCACTACGCCGATCACGCCGCCGGGAACTCCAATCCGGTCGGTCGTACCGTGGCCCCGTGGGTCGAACCGCTCGACTGCACCATTCCCTGCGTCGTCGACGGTGTGGCCAATCCGCGCTGGCGCGAACCGAAGTAGGTTCGGATCATGGCGCGCGCCGGCATCGACATCGGGACGAACTCCATGCGACTGCTGATCGTCGACGACGACGGAGCCGACCTCGTGCGGATCACTCGGGTCACCGGCCTCGGACGAGGTGTGGATTCGAACCGTCGCTTCGAGTCCGATGCGCTGGATCGGACCATCGCAGTGTTCGAGGAGTTCGGTCGTCTCTGCGATGTTCATCAAGCCGACCGGCGGCGAGCCGTGGCAACCTCGGCCACCCGCGATGCCGAGGACCGGGAGGACTTCGTGGATCGGGCGGCGTCGGCCCTCGGTGTCCGGCCCGAAGTCATCTCCGGAGCAACCGAGGCGGAACTGGCCTTTTTCGGCGCCAGCATGGGGCGTTCCAACGAGATCGTCGTCGTCGACATCGGCGGCGGTAGTACCGAGTTCTCGTATCGCGCCGGGACGGCAGTCTCCATCGACATCGGATCGGTCCGGTTGACTGATCGGCTGCTCTCCGATCGCCCGGTCGCCTACGACGCCGTCGAGAGGGCCATCGAGCATGTGGAGAGGCTGTTCGCCCACGTCGAGATCCCGAACGGCTTCGACGTCGTCGGAGTTGCCGGCACGTGGACATCGCTCGCCGCCATCGCCCGCGGGAAGGAAGGGTCGGTCCACGACGTGGTCCTCGATCGACTGACGGTTGATCGCCTGGTCGGGCGGCTCGCCGGACTCACCGTTCCGGAGACGGCGGAACTGCCAGGTCTGGACCCGGCGCGGGCGCCGGTGATACTCGGGGGCGCGATCATCGCTCGTGAGGCGATGCGGCGACTCGACGCGACGGAGGTGACGGTCAGCGAACGTGATCTCTTGGATGGCGTGGTCGCCGGTCTCTGACTGGGATACTCAACTCACGCCCGGGTGGCGAAATCGGTAGACGCTGGGGGCTTAAACCCCCCTGTCCGAGAGGACGTGTGGGTTCAAATCCCACCCCGGGCACCGCCGAACGGTGAGGTGTTGCGCCTCGCGGCCCCTACG
>JBBDQP010000089.1:9152-20468 GCA_040905965.1 Acidimicrobiia bacterium | reverse complement strand
CTCCAGCTCGGACTGCTCCTCGGCGGCGCCGTCCTCACCGAGACCGTCTTCAACCTGTCAGGCGTCGGCAAGACCCTGTTCGAAGCCATCACCGCCAGGGACTACGCCGTCATCCAGGGTTTCGTGGTGGTGATCGCCACGGGTTACGTGATCATCAATCTGTTGGTGGACATCAGCTACGGCTGGCTCGATCCGAGGATCCGATACGAATGACCGACCGACCCAAGGCCGCCAGCGCCAAGATTCAGCAGCTCGACGCCATCGCTCGGGACCCTGAGCAGCTCCTCGACGAACCAACCTCAGTGTGGCGGTTGATTCTCCGTCGATTCCTCAGCCGCAAGATCAGCATTGCCGGGATGATCCTCGTGGGGATGATGACGCTGGTGGCGATCTTTGCGCCGGTCATCGCTCCCTACGACCCCTATGAAGTACTCATCGGCAAAGAGGACGTCAGTCGCTTCGAAGCACCGTGCGTCCACCTGCTCGGATGTGATCCCGCCAATCCCCAGCACATCCTGGGAGTGGACGGCAACGTGCGCGATCAGTTCTCCCGCATCATCTACGGATCGCGGGTGAGTCTCACTCTCGGCATCTCGACGGTGACCATTGCCATCCTGATCGGAGCGACGATCGGTGCGGTCGCCGGGTACGCCGCAGGGTGGGTCGATAACCTCCTCATGCGGATCATGGACGTCGTACTCGGCTTTCCCGGGTTCCTGCTGGCGATCGCCATCGTCGCCGCGCTGGGACCAGGTCTGCGGAACACCCTCATCGCCCTGGCGATTGTCACGATTCCGCAATACGCCCGCGTCATGCGCGCCTCGGTGCTGTCGATCAAGGACATTGACTATGTGGCCGCCTCCCGGGCATTGGGAGCGTCGTCGACTCGCATTCTTCTCACCCGTATTGCCCCGAACGCCATCACCCCGCTCATCGTGCTCGGAACCCTTGGGATCGCATCGGCGATTCTCGAGGCCGCAGGGCTCGGCTTCCTCGGGTTGGGCGCCCAGCCACCCCAAGCCGAATGGGGGACGATGCTCGCCGCCAACCGCAACCGGGTCTTCTCCGATCCTCACCTGGTCTTCTTCCCTGGCCTGGCGATCATGATCACGGTGCTCGGTTTCAACCTGATGGGCGACGGACTTCGCGACGCGATGGACCCGACACTCAATGACTGACGAAGCGCTCCTCCAGGTCGAAGGACTCGCCACTCACTTCCACACCCGGGGAGGAGTGGTCAAGGCAGTCGACGAGATCACGTTTTCGGTGCGGCGCGGCGAGGTGCTCGGGATCGTCGGTGAGTCAGGTTGCGGGAAGTCGGTCACCGCCCTCTCGATCCTCGGTCTGGTACCCCACCCGGGCCGCATCGAGCGGGGACGAGTCCTCTTCGACGGCACCGACCTCAGCGAACTGTCCAACCGGGAGCTGTCCCAGATCCGGGGGGACCGGATTTCGATGATCTTCCAACAGCCCTCCTCGGCGCTCAACCCGGTGATGACCGCCGGACTGCAGATCGAAGAGGTGTACGAACTCCACCGGGAGATGACCGAGGAAGTTCGGGAGGACAAGGCGACCGAGATGCTCGCCCGGGTCGGCATCCCTGATCCCGGGCGGCGAGCGACGTCGTACCCGCATGAGCTGTCCGGCGGGATGGCCCAGCGGGTGATGATCGCCATGGCGCTCGCCTGTGAACCCGACCTCCTGATCGCCGATGAGCCCACGACTGCGCTCGATGTCACTATCCAGGCACAGATCCTCGACCTGATGCGAGCGTTGCAGACCGAGTCCAACACGGCCGTGGTCCTGATCACCCACGATCTCGGCGTGGTGGCCGAGATGGCAGACCGGGTGGCGGTCATGTACGCCGGTCAGATCGTCGAGGAGACCGACGTCCACACGCTGTTCTCCGACCCGAAGCATCCATACACCCAGGGACTGTTGGGATCGATCCCCGTCCTGGGAGCGGTGAAAGACGAACTGGAGACCATCCCCGGCGTGGTTCCCTCGCTGGTAGACCTCCCCACCGGCTGCCGCTTCGCCTCCCGCTGCAAGGCCCGAGTGGAACATGACCTCACCATCTGCACCGAGGTCGCGCCCGACCTGATCCCGGTGGCGGACAACCATGGAGTGCGCTGCTGGTTGTACGACGATGAGCACGGAGTGGACCTGTGACTGAAACGCTCGTCAAGGTGCGCGACCTGCGCAAGTACTTCCCGGTCCGCGGCGGGGTTCTCCAGCGCACTGTCGGCCAAGTGCAGGCCGTCGACGGTGTCGATCTCGACGTCTACCGAGGTGAGACGCTCGGCCTGGTCGGCGAGTCGGGATGCGGGAAGACCACGCTTGGACGGATGCTGGTCCAACTCCTCGAACCCACCTCCGGCACCATCGAATTCGAAGGCAGCGACGTCACCCACCTGAAAGGGGCGGAACTCGACAGTTACCGTCGCAACGCCCAAATCATCTTTCAGGACCCGTTCGCCTCTCTCGATCCGCGCACCCCGATCGGCAACTCGGTCGGTGAAGGTCTCAGGATCCACGGAGTCGACAAAGACGAATTTCAGACCCGGGTGGGGGACATGCTGGAGATGGTGGGCTTGCAGAGAAGCCATGCCGGCCGATATCCGCATGAGTTCTCCGGGGGACAACGGCAACGGGTGGGCATCGCCCGGGCACTGATCCTGAAGCCGAAGTTCGTCGTCGCAGACGAACCGGTCTCCGCCCTCGACGTCTCAGTGCAGGCTCAGGTGCTCAATCTTCTCAAAGAACTCCAAGGCGAACTCGACCTCACCGTGGTCTTCGTCGCCCACAACCTCGCCGTCGTCGAGCACATCTCTGACCGGGTCGCCGTGATGTATCTGGGTCGGGTGGTGGAAATCACGGACCGCACGTCGCTCTACGAGCGTCCGCTCCACCCTTACACCGAGGCATTGTTCTCGGCCATCCCAATTCCCGATCCGAGCCGCCGCAAGGAACGCCAGGTCCTGCAAGGCGAGATTCCCTCCCCGCTGAACCCGCCCGACGGGTGCAATTTCCATCCCCGCTGTCCGATCGCCGAGAAGGGACTGTGCGACATCGAGGTTCCGCTGCTCAAGCCCCCGCCGGAGGGTGGCGATCACCTGGCGGCCTGTCATCTGCGCACCGGCGCTGCCGCGGTTCGTTAACCGGTCGCCTCGGCGCGCTGTTTAGCCTCCTGTCGTGAGCCAACCCACCCCGCTGGTCCGTCTGATCCGTTACGCCCGCCCTCACCGGGGGCGGATGGTCACTTCCGCCGTCTACTCGGTGCTCAACAAGATCATGGATCTTGCTCCGGAAATCCTCATCGGAGGGGCGATCGACATCGTGGTCAGGGGCGAGGACTCGTTCCTGTCCACATTCGGGGTGACCGACGTTCGAACCCAGTTCGTGGTGCTCGCCGGACTGACGCTCGTCGTCTGGGGGCTGGAGTCACTCTTCGAATATCTCCAGAACATCGGCTGGCGCAATCTCGCCCAGACCGTCCAGCACGAGCTGCGGATCGACGCCTACACCCACATCCAGGACCTCGACGTCTCCTACTTCGAGGATCGCTCCACCGGCGGGCTGATGGCAGTGTTGAACGACGACGTCAACCAGCTGGAGCGGTTCCTCGACGTCGGAGCCAACGACCTGATCCAGACCCTCACCGCAGTCACCGGCGTCGGAGTGGTCTTCTTCGTGCTGTCACCCACGGTGGCAGTGCTGTCCATCATTCCGATCCCGTTCCTGATCTGGGGGTCGATCCGCTTCACCCGCTTGATGGCTCCCCGCTACACCGCCGTTCGGGATCAGGCAGGGAGTCTCAACGGACTGTTGTCCAACAACCTCGGCGGGATCACCACGATCAAGGCGTTCACCGCCGAGCACCGTGAGCGCGCCAGGGTCGAGACCGAATCCGATACGTATCGCACCGTCAACGCCCATGCCATCCGACTCTCGTCCGCCTTCGTCCCGATCATCCGGATCGGCATTCTCGCCGGCTTTCTGGTGACGATGCTCGTCGGCGGTTTCCGCGCCTTGGACGGGACCCTCGAACCGGCCGCATACACCGTGCTGGTCTTTCTCACCCAGCGGCTGTTGTGGCCTCTGACCAGACTTGGCCAGACACTCGACCTGTATCAACGCTCGATGGCATCCACCAACCGAATTCTCGACGTGCTCAACACGGAATCGTCGATGACCGACGGCGACACACCCCTCCCCCGCCCCCAGGCCGACATTCGCTACTCCGGCGTCACCTTCGCCTACGCCAACGGCATCCCGGTCCTCCACGATGTCTCGTTCCGCATCGCACCCGGCCAGACGGTGGCAATGGTCGGCTCGACCGGCTCGGGAAAGACCACCATCGTCAAACTCCTCCTCCGGTTCGCCGACGTGCAGACGGGCTCGATCACGATCGACGGCCACGACGTGCGAAACGTGACACTCGAGTCCCTCCGCGGCTCGATCGGGCTGGTCAGCCAGGACGTGTTCCTGTTCCACGGCACCGTTGCCGAGAACATCGCCTACGGGCGTCCGGATGCGACCAAGGAGGAGGTCGAAGCGGCCGCCAAGGCGGCGGAAGCCCACGACTTCGTGATGGCGTTGCCCGACGGGTACGACTCGATCGTCGGTGAACGCGGCCAAAAGCTCTCCGGTGGCCAGCGCCAACGGATCTCGATCGCTCGAGCAATCCTGCGAGACCCGGCGATTCTCGTCCTCGATGAGGCCACCTCGGCGGTCGACAACGAAACCGAGGCGGCCATCCAACGCTCCCTCCGGTATGTCTCGGAAAACCGGACGACACTGGTGATCGCCCACCGCCTCTCCACGATTCGACATGCCGACCAGATCCACGTGTTGGAATCCGGTCGGATCTGCGAATCCGGTACCCACGACGAGCTGGTTGCACTCGACGGCATCTACGCCGGCCTGTGGCGAGTACAGACCGGCGAGGCCGTCGACAAGCGTTGAAAAGATCAGGAGGAATCCAATGAACATCGAAAAACTGGGCGTGGTGGGTGGAGGACAGATGGGCGCCGGTATCGCCGAAGTGGCGGCGAAGGCCGGTACTGATGTGCTGGTGATGGAAGTCGACGCCGAGCTGGCGGAACGTTCGCTCGAGCGGATCACCAGGTCACTGGACAAGGCGGTCGACCGGGGGAAGCTGGAGGCGGCCGACCGGGACGCAGCCCTCTCCCGGATCTCCTACACCACCGATCTCGCTGAATTCTCCGACCGCCACCTGGCCATCGAGGCCGTCACCGAGAACGAAAAGCTGAAGCTCGACATCTTCCGGTCACTTGACGACGCCATGGGCGAGGGTGCCATCCTGGCGTCCAACACGTCCTCCATCCCGATCACCCGACTCGGTGCGGTGACCAGTCGTCCCGAGGCCGTGATCGGGATGCACTTCTTCAATCCGGTACCGGTGATGGTGCTGATGGAACTCGTGACGACCGTGCGCACCGACGCTGCGATCGCCGACCGGGCCGAGACCTATGCCCGTGAGGTCCTTGGGAAGACGGTCGTTCGAGCCAAGGACCGGGGCGGGTTCATCGTCAACATGCTGCTGGTGCCGTACCTGCTGGGCGGCATCCGGATGTTCGAGGCGGGTGTGGCGTCGCGGGAGGACATCGACGCCGGGATGCGTCTTGGCGCCAACCACCCCATGGGTCCACTGGAACTGTCTGACTTCATCGGTCTCGACACGATGAAACTCGTCGCCGACGTCCTCTTCGACGAGTACAAGGAGCCGCTCTACGCCTCTCCCCCGTTGCTGACCCGCATGGTCGAAGCAGGCCTCCTGGGCCGCAAAACCGGCCAAGGCTTCTACGAGTACTGAGGGGCTGGGCGCGATAGCGGGAAGGCGATCTGCTGTTTAATCGGTCCCTCCCCCGGGGGGACCGCACGGCCGCTTTGGGCCGGGCGAGGGGGGCCGAGCGAGGCTCTGCGAGCGAGTCCCTGTCACAATCAGCGGGTGACTGCCTTCGAAGATCGGAACATCGTTCTCACCGGGTTCATGGGAACCGGGAAGTCGACGATCGGGCGTCGCCTGGCCAAGCGTCTGGGGTTCGGCTGGGTGGACACCGACCACGTGATCGAGGAGCGCCACGGTCCGATTCCCGAGATATTCGCGCGGGCAGGCGAGTTTGTCTTTCGGGGGATCGAGCGAAACATCGCCTCCGAGTTGTCGACCCGCACCCGGCTCGTCGTGTCGACCGGCGGGCGCATGCTTCTCGATCCGGACAACATCCGCGCCTTCAGCGCATCGGGTCGGATCTTCTGTCTTTCGGTCGAGCCTGATGTCCTGGTGTCCCGTCTGAGGAGGAGCCCGACCCCCCGACCGCTGTTGTCCGGCGACGGAGATCCGGACGCGAAGATCCGCACGCTGCTCGCCGAACGGGAGGCAGGTTATTCCCGATTCACCCAGGTCCGATCGGGCGTCGAATCTGCCGACGAAGTCACAGAAGGCCTCGCCGCACTGATCACCACACCAACGGAAACAGCCAGCGGACGCATGGGACATGCGGTGCTGGGTGATGCGACGACCGGGCTCCCCCATCCGGTTGTCGTCGTGTCGGACGAGAACGTGGCCGAATTGCACGGCCCCTGTCTCGGCCCGGTCGATCGCGTCGTCACCTCCATCCCCGAAGACGCCGGTTCGGTGATCTTTCTCGGGGGGAGATCGGTGACGAATCAGCTCCCTGCTTTCAGCGGCGTGCCGAGGGTCGTAGTTCCGACAACTCAGGCTGCGATGGACTCCGAGTACCCGAAGGCCAGGGTCGTGATCGACCTCGCGACCCTGCAGACGGTGCCGAAGGAAGCCCAATGAGGACGATGTTCCTTATCGGCCACCACATCTCCCACTCGCTCTCCCCTGCGATGTGGAATCACTTCTTCGAGTCGACGGGTCGCGACATCGCCTACGGGGTTCGTGATGTCGACGAGGAAGGGCTCGAAGCCGTTCACGCCGAGTTGAGGTCAGGGTCGGTGTTCGCCGCCAACGTGACGATGCCCCACAAGGCGTGGGCGGCCAGGATCGCCGACCAGCCGACGTCTGCCGTCGCGACGATCGAGGTGGCCAATCTGCTGCTTCCCCAAGATGACGGAATCCACGCTTTCAACACCGACGTGATCGGAGCGCGGGCAATACTCGAGACCCGGGCGCCCTACGACCGGGTGGTGGTGCTCGGTGCGGGCGGGACCGCCCTGGCAATCCTCGAAGCGCTCGTCGGGCTCACGACGACCGTCACAGTGGTCAACCGCACCCATTCGCACGCCTCCGACGTGGCCGCCAGGTACTCGGAGCGTTTCGACTCGATCACCGCACACCACTGGACCGATCGCGACAACCTGACGCCGGATGCCGACCTGGTGGTGAGCGCGGTGCCGGCAGTCGACGAGTCGCCGCTGGACGTACGGCGACTGAATCCAGGCGCGCTCGTCTACGACGCTGTCTACCGGCGAGAACCAACGGCCTTTCAGCGTGGACTGACCGACCGCGGAGTGTTCGTCGCCGATGGCCTCACCCATCTCGGATCGCAGGCGGTGGCGATGCTCGAGCCGCTCGGCTTCGACCCGTCGGAAGGCTCGATCCTCATCGACGGCCTGGAGTCCGCAACCGGACGAACCGTCACGGCGTGGGGAGTTCGCCTGGCCTGAAGCTCAGATCCGTCGCCCGAAGAGCCTGACGAGGTCGCACGCCATCTCGACGTCGTGCACCCGAATGATGTCAGCGCCGTGCTCGATCGCCATCGTGATGTATGAGGCGACGCGGTGGTTCTCCGCCTTACGCGGGATCGGGACCAGTACCGGTCGGCCCAGATCATGGATGACGCCGAGTCCGCGTATCACGTCCAGCTGCATCGTGGTGTACGCCTCGTAGTCCCCGCGATAGTTGATCGAGATGCCCGGGTCCACGATCGTCTCCGTCACGCCGACAGCCGCGAGTTCGTCCAGCCTTGCCCGCAACCATTGTGCGGTCCATGACGCCTTGTCGCGGCGGATTTCGACCTCGTCCACGGCATGGGGGTTTTCGCCCTCGATGTACATCACGAACGCGCCGATGCCTGGCATGGCTGCGATGCGTCTCATTTCGGGGTCGGCCAGACCGCCCGTGTCGTTCAACAGGACAGCTCCCGCCTCGATACTGGCTGCGGCCACCGCGGGCTTCCAGGTGTCGACTGAAACGACGAAATCGTCAGAGACGAGGAGCTCGATCGCGCCGATCAGCCTCTCGATCTCCTCTTCGGCCGTAATCGTCGGGTTCTCGTAGTGGGACGATTGGCCACCGATGTCGATGATCGATGCACCCGCAGACCGGTACCGCCGCGCCATCGCGAGCGCGTCACTCGGGGAGGTAGCCACCGACTGGACGTTCCGGGAGTCGGGAGAGACGTTGATGACGGCCATCACGTGGGTGACTCCTCCGATCGGAAGGTCACCTGTGCGAAGTCGTATCGGATCCATCGTGGGGGCATCTTGCCAGCGACTGACGGGCTTCGGACCGCGAACGGCGCGCCGCCAGTCCGGGTAGGTTCGGGTTCGTGGACCTCGCACTCGTCGTCGTCGCTTCGCTTTCCTCTGATGGACGCGAGGTGCGCCACGCCCAGATCGTCCGTGGTGTGCTGGGTAAGTCCCGAATCACGAAGCGCTCAACTGATCGCTTGGACAGCGAACTGGTGCGAGAAACCCGCCGTATAGGTGGTCCTGAACCCAGGGTTTGGATCAGGGGAGGTGGATGGTGGGGTTGATGAACTCGTTGGTGGAGATGTCGGCGGCGGCCAGGGTCTCACTCACGTCCATGCCCGCCGCCCGCATGGCGTCGATCACGGCCTGCACCCGCTCCGGCTCCATGTTGCCGATGGTCGAATCCGGGCCGTTCCCCACCAAGCCCAGTTCGACCTGTGTGGCCACCGAGTAGTCCGCCACCCCCTGGTCGTAGACCCAGAAGCTGTCGTACTGGGCCACGGCGTCAATGATCATGGCGTTGACCCTGGCCGGGTCAACCGCATAGTCAACCGCCGCCTGCTGCATGATGGGCACCAGCAGTTCCAAGCACGGGCGCAGCGGCTCCAGATCGGCGGACCGTATGGCGAGGGCCTGGCTGTAAACCTGGAATCCGGCATCGTGGACCAGTTCGAAGGCCACCGGCTTGCCCCAGTCGTCGAACACGAACTCGTAGTTGTACGGCTCTGCCGAAGCGAAGCCCTGTTGCGCGATGGCACCTTGCTCGGCGATGAACCGCGCCGGACTGCCGTCATACGACGGCTCGACCTGGTCGGCGGACAGGATCCCCTGGGCGACGAACACCTCCGGGAAGGTCGTGCCGGCGAAGACGTTGATCGTCACACCCGCCTCCCCGAGGTCGGCGATCGACTCGACTTCGGGATACGTCTCGGGGTCCCACATGACGATCTGGGGGTTCTTCTCCAAGGGCGCGACCACCGCGACCGTCGGAGCATCGGCGGCGAGGGCGGCTGCCTCGTCGGTCGAGATGAAGCCGAAGTGGATCTCGGGTTCGGTGTACATCTGCGTCGAAACCGGTTGGTAGCCGATGGCGGGTCCACCAGTGCGGACCTCGACGTCGATCCCCGTGTCCTCGCCACCCGCCACAAGGCTCCCTGACACCGTCTGATTCTCTACGCCGACGGTGTAGTCGTCACCGACCAGTTGGTAGGTACCGCCATGTTCGGATTCGGGGAACCAGTCGGTCTGGATGATCACAGGATCCGGACAGACGTCGGCAAGCCCGCCGGTTGGCAGCGAGGTCGTGGCATTCGTGCCCGCCTCGCCTCCGCAGGCACTGAGGACCAGCGCCAGCGCTGAGAGTCCCGAAACGAGCCAGTTGGCTTTCAGATGTCGCATTTCCTCGCCCTCCACCTGGCCCGAATTGCCTACCTGTTGCTCATTCTCTGCCCGTCTCGTTCCAACCGCCAATCAGGCGGTCCTGAAGCCAGCCGAAGAAGAGAAAGACGGCGACTCCGAGAGCCGACGAGACGATGATCGAAGCGAGCAGTTGCTCGCCCTGGAGGCGGTTGGCGTACCGCAACAGCAACTGTCCGATGCCCACTTCTCCCCGAGCGAAGAAGAAGTCGCCCACGATCGCTCCTATCACCGACAGCCCTGCGGCGATCCGGAGGCCGGCGAACAGTGCAGGCAGCGCCGCCGGGAACATCAGCTTCTGGAGCCTGGTGAGACGGGATGCGTGGTGCAACGTGAAGAGATCGTGCATGGCCCGCGGGCCCGACAACAAGCCGAACAGCGTGTTCACGATGATCGGAAAGATGGAGATGATCACACAGATGACGACCCGCGGCATCGTCCGGTATCCGAACCAGAATCCGACCAGTGGAACGATGGCGAGGATGGGAATCGCCTGCACGGTCACGGCGTAGGGGAAGACCGCCCGTTCGATCAGCTTGGACTGACTCATGACCACCGCCAGGGCGACTCCCGCCACAATGGAGATCGCCAGGCCGATCATCGCCACCTTCGTCGACGACCACAGCCCACCCATCATCTCGGCCAGGTTGTCACGGTCGAGGAAGCCGACCTCCAGCACCTTGTGGGGCGGCTCGAGCAGGAAGCGCCGAGCGTCGTCGAGGACCGCGTAGCTGATGAAGTACCACGCGCCGATCAGAACCAACCCGAGGGCGAGCGGCGGAAGCATCTGACGGGCAAACCCGGCCGCGATCCGGGACCGACGCGATTCGATGCTGTTCATCGTTGGCCCATGGTCAGCGACTGGCTGATTCGTCCGGACAGCTCGGCAAACGCCGGATCGAAGCGCAGGTCTGGCGAGCGCGGGTAGTCGAATCCAACGTCGAACGAGGCGACGATCGTGCCGGGCCGAGATGACATGACGAGCACCCGGGTCGACAAGAACACGGCTTCTGATATCGAGTGGGTGATGAACAGCCCGGCGAACTGCTGGCGGGCGAACAGTGCGAGCGTCTCCTCGTTGAGACGTGCCCGGGTGATCTCGTCGACGGCTCCGAATGGTTCGTCGAACAGGAATACGGGGGGCTCGAGCGTGAGAGTCCGTGCGAGCGAGGCCCGCATCCGCATGCCACCGGAGAGCGCCTTCGGATAGTGGTCCTCGAACCCGGCAAGGCCGACGAGCGCGATCGCGTCGGTCGCCAACTTCGATCGTTCACTGGCGTCGAAACCGTGAAGTTCCGTCAGCAGTTCGACGTTCTGGCGGACGGTTCGCCATGGGAGGAGCGTTGGGTCCTGGAACACGTATCCCAAATGCTCCCTGTCGACTTCGACGGTGCCGGAGGTCTCGGTCAACAGCCCGGCCGCGATCTGCAAGAT
>JBBDQP010000089.1:0-9052 GCA_040905965.1 Acidimicrobiia bacterium | reverse complement strand
CGTCATGCGGGGGTGCCCGCCACAGAACCGTTGACCGTCACCTGCCGACGTGCCGTATTCGGTGCACAACATCGTGGTCGCCCTCCGACCGGGCAGCGTAGCGAGACCAAATCGATGTCTCAGAGGACCTTTCGTCCCTCCACCTCGCCATCAACGATTCGGCCGGTCGGAGCGAAGCCCCGTGCCAGGTAGAACGCTTCCGGACCGCCTCGGCCCGGCACCCAACTCGTGAGCAGTGAGCCTTGGCATTCGGCTTCGACGAGGTCCATCGCCCGGGAACCGATCCCCCGTCGCTGATGGAGACGGTCGATGAGCAGCCGCCACAGGTATGGCTCGGAGTGGTGCTCGGTGGTGAGTGCGAGCATCACGAATCCGACGATCGTGTCGTCGGCGGTGATCGCCCGCATCCACGGAACCACCGGGGCGCCGTCAACAAGTTCGGGGAACAGCGCATCGGCGAAAGAACCCGCCATCGGCGCCACGAACCTCTCCTGGGTCTTGTGGGTGCGAAGCTTGACGACGTCGTCGAACGTCTCGGGATCGATCTCGACGAGCCGGACTTCTCGCGGCGGCGTGCTCGGGCGGCCCCGCCACGCCTCCCAGGTATCCCGGATCATCCCGTAGATCCAGTCGTCGGAGTTGTCGTCACCCACCCAGTACGAGAGCCTGGTGTGGCCTTCGAAAAGGAGTCCGAGTCGCTCGAGCACCATGGCAGACGGGGTGTTTTCGGGGTGCAACGTGCCGGCGATCCTGGTCACCCCGATCGTATCGAAGAGGTACTCGACAATCGCCTCGGCTGCCTCGACCGCGTAACCCCTCCTCCAGTGTGCGGGAGCGAAGGTGTATCCGATCTCTGCACAGCGCGAATCCCAGGTCAAATTCACGGCCAAATCGCCGATCACCTCATCGGTTTCGGCGAGGATGACAGACGCCATCCACCAGTCGTCGCTGGTCGGCCCGTCCATGGCCATGACCTCGGCGACCACCTTCTCAGACCGCTCACGGGGGTACGGGAGTGTCCAGGTCTGCCAGCGGGCGACTTCGGGGTCGTTGCGACGGGCGTGGAAGGCGTCGAGATCGGTCGCCTCGAAGGCACGGATCAGCAGACGGCGGGTGCGGATGGGTTCGAACACCGGGCGATTGATACCAGCCGACCTCCCCCGAAGTGGAGTTAATTCTCGAATCTCGTCGGCGAGCGAGAGCGTGGAGTGGGAGACTTCGGAATCCGTCATCCCGGAGGGGGAGACCTTGCACGCCGCACTGAATCTCGTTCACGTCGCCAGCGCAGTCGTCTGGGCCGGAGGCGCCATCTTCATCGCGCTGTTCGTCAGCCGGGCGGCACAGGCAGCCGGACCCGCGGCCGGACCGTTCATGGGGGCGATGCTCACTCGTACACGCCTCGTCAACGTGATGCTGTGGGCTCCACTCCTCACCGTCGCAAGCGGAGCTTGGATGTGGGGACGAAACTTTGGAACCGGGATGCCAGGCGGATGGCGGGGCATCGCCCTGTTGATCGGGGCTCTCGCAGGCATCAGCGCACTCGGTCTGGGACTGTTCAGACAGCGGCCAACCATCCTGTCGATGCGAGACGTGGTGGTCGAGATGGCCGGCAACCCGCCCTCCGAGGAACAGGCGGCCACGGTGGGTGCGCTCCGCGCCAAGATGACGAAGTACGGGAACGTGCTCGGCGGTCTGGTCGCATTGGCGGTCGCCGGTATGGCCCTCGGCGCCTAGGAAGCCCAGGGGACGGGTCGCGTGGTGGAAGCCTTCGTCTCTTCGGCTCTTGTCCCCTCGAACATCTGCATGTATTATGCATGCATGCCCAACGTGCAAGTACGCGACGTACCTGAAGAAATCCATAACGCACTGGTTCGTCAGGCCGAACTCGCTGGCCAGTCACTCCAGCAGTACCTCGCAGCGAAACTGGCTTTGATCGCCACCACCCCCACCATCGACGAGATCCTCACCCGGATCGAGCACCGGAGCGTGGGACGTTTGAGCAGCGAGGACGCCATCGGCGCCCTCCACTCCGAACGTGCTCGTCGTTGACGCCTCTGTCGTCGCACCGGTTGTCGCTGATGGAGGCCCCGACGGGATCCGTTTCCGCGCGCGGTTGCGGGGTGAGCAGATAGCCGCGCCTGATCTGCTTCGCCTCGAAGTCCTTTCGGTGATCCGCCGCCAGCTCCACGTCGGAACTATCGACGTCACCCAGGCCGGACAGGCCGTGACCCACCTTCTCGACCTTCCCGTCACTCCGTACCCGACTGAACCGCTGCTTGATCGCTGTTGGCAACTGCGAGACAACCTCACCGCCTACGACGCCTGCTACATCGCGCTTGCCGAGACTCTCGGCTGCAGTCTTCTCACCGCCGACACTCGCCTTGCAAGAGCCCCCGGCAGCCGATGCCCAATCGAGGTGATCTAACGGACGCCGTGGTCGATCAGCACAGGACAGATGGCTGCCAAGTGCTCATCGCTCAGCTCAGGCGGCATCGCCTGACCTCAGCAACCCGGAGAACCCGGAAGGGATATCCCTGCTCTCGGCGCCAGCCCTTCTCAGAGGACCTGACGCTCCTTGGCGAAGTAGCAGGCGCTGGGGTGCCCGTCATCGAACCGGTCGATCAGCTCGGGGACCTCCTCGGCGCAAACGTCCTGTGCCTTCCAGCAGCGGGTGCGGAAGTTGCAGCCGGAAGGGGGATCGGCCGGGCTGGGGACATCCCCTTCGAGAAGGATGCGATCTCGGGATTTGTGCTTCGGGTTGGGCACCGGGACTGCGGAGAGCAGGGCCTGGGTGTAGGGATGGAGCGGGTGGTCGTACACCTCGACGTCAGTGCCGGTCTCCACGATCCGGCCCAGGTACATGACCGCAAGGCGATCGGCGATGTGGCGGACGACAGAGAGGTCGTGTGCGATGAAGAGATAGGCGAGGTTCAACTCGTCCTGCAACTCCTCGAGGAGATTGATCACCTGGGCCTGGACGGATACGTCGAGTGCCGACACCGGCTCGTCACAGATCAGGACCGACGGGTTGAGGGCCAGGGCACGGGCCACCCCGATCCTCTGCCGCTGCCCCCCGGAGAACTGGTGAGGAAAACGATTGATGTGGTCGGGATTGAGGCCGACCAGCTCGAGGAGGTCCTGGACTCGGGGCCGACGGTCCTTCTTGCCCAGCACGTTGTGGATGTCGAAGGGCTCCCCGATGATATCTCCCACGGTCATCCGGGGGTTGAGCGAGGCATACGGGTCCTGGAAGATGATCTGGATCTCCCGGCGCAGCTCCCGCAACTCCTCGCCGCCCATCTCGAATATGTTCCTGCCCTTGAAGTAGGCGGCACCAGCAGTGGGCTCCTGAAGGCGGAGCAGAGTCCGGGCCACCGTAGACTTGCCACACCCGGACTCTCCGACGAGGCCCACGGTCTCCCTGGGGTAGATCTCAAAGGACACTCCGTCCACGGCCTTGATGGTGCCCACGGTCCGCCTAAAGACGATCCCCTGCTTGACCGGGAAGTACTTGACCAGGTTCTCGACCCGCAGGAGAGGCTCGCCGCTATTACGACCGGTCAAACGTCACCACCTTCTCGGCGAAATGGCACTTCGAGGCCCGGCCGCCGCCGAGCTGTCGAAAAGCCGGCTCCTCTTCGACACAGATGTCCTCACGGAACCGGCACCTCGGATGGAACGGGCAACCGCGGGGGACCTTGAGCAGATCGGGGGGAGAGCCTTCGATGGGGACGAGACGGCCCCCTTTCTGCTGGGGGGTGGGGATGGACTCCATCAGACCCAGCGTGTAGGGGTTGGCAGGACTCTCGAAGATCTCGCCGACGGTGGCGTGTTCGAAGATCTCGCCTGCGTACATGACCACTGCCCGATCGGCGACCTCGGCGATCACCGCCAGATCGTGGGTGATCAGGATGAGGCCCATGCCGGTCTCAGCCTGGAGCGAGCTGAGAAGATCCATGATCTGCGCCTGGACGGTGACGTCGAGGGCGGTGGTGGGCTCGTCGGCGATCAGTACCTCCGGCCCCAGGGCGAGGGCCATTGCGATCATCGCCCGCTGTCTCATCCCGCCCGAGAACTCGTGGGGATAGGAGTCGACCCGCTGCTTGGCGCCGGGGATTCTCACCCGGTCCAGCAGTTCGATGGCGTACTTCTTGGCCTCGTCGCGCGAGGTCCCGCGATGGGTTCGGAACATCTCTGCGATCTGCCATCCGACAGGGAACACCGGGTTGAGTGCGGCAAGGGCGTCCTGGAAGATTATGGCGATGCGCTCTCCCCTGATCGCCCGCCGCTTGCTCTCGTCGAGGGTGAAGAGGTCGACGCCGCGGTAGCGGGCTGCGCCCTTGGTGATGTAGCCCGGTGGCGTGTCGATGATCCCCATCACCGCTTGGGCGCTCACCGTCTTCCCCGAGCCCGACTCTCCCACGATGGCCAACGTCTCACCCTTGTTCAGGGTGTAGCTCACTCCGTTGTTGGCATGTACCACACCCTCCCTCATGCGAAACTCGACGTGGAGGTCATCCACCTCGAGCAATGGCGCCTTGGGATCGAATTCGACCCCGGAGATGTCGGCAACTATCTGCTGCTCTTCGAGTAACCGCCCGTTCGCCACCATCATCTCGACTTCGGATCGAGGGCGTCGCGGAGGGCGTCTCCCATGAGGATGAAACTGAACACCGCAAGGGAGAGGAATATCCCGGGGAAGAGGAGCAGGTGGGGAGACTGGAGGATCCTGATCTGCGCCGACGAGATCATGAGGCCCCAGGAGATGGCGGGGAGTTGCAGCCCCACGCCGAGGAAGGAGAGGGCGGCCTCGGCAGAGATGATGACGCCGGTGGTGATGGCGGCGTAGATGACCACCGGGGCAATGGCATTGGGGAGGATGTGCTTGCTGAGGATGCGGAGGTCACTCGCGCCAAGGGCACGGGCGGCCTCGATGTAGTCCTGCTCCTTTACCGAGATCACCGAAGACCGGTAGAGACGGAGCATCGTCGGCCAGCCCAGGATGATGAGAACGAATGCCACCTGGAAGAAACCTCGATCGCCCAGAAGGCTGAGGATCACGATCGCGCCCAGGATGGTGGGGATGGCGAACCAGATGTCAGTGACCCGAGCGATGATCGCATCGACCCAGCCTCCGTAGTACCCGGAGAGGCTGCCCATGACCACGGCGAGGATGGCGGCGAACAGCGTGACAGTGACCCCAATCGACATCGACACCCTCGCTCCGTAGAGGGTGCGGGCGTAGTAGTCACAACCCTGAAGGTCGAATCCGAACCAGTGCTCGGCGCTGGGTCGACCCAGTGAGTTGGACAGGAAGCATTCCCTGGGGTCGGCCGAAGTGAACAGCTGCGGCGCGATCGCCATCACCGTGAAGAGGAGAATGATCGTCGCCGAAATCAGGAAGATCCAGTTGGTTCGTAACTCGGCCCACGCGTCCGACCACAAGCTGGCCGGCGGGCCGGCTTCCGACTCCATCTGCGCCACCTCGGGCAGCTCCGTCTGCCGGGTCTCCGGCCCCTTGGCCCTGTCCCTCGTCTCACTCATAACGAATCCTCGGGTCGAGGACTGCGTAGAGGGCGTCGACGAGGAGATTGGAGATCATAAAGACGAGCACGAGGAAGGTGACGATACCCACAACCACCGTCCCCTCCTGACGCAGGGTCGCCTGATAGACGGCATTCCCGATCCCCGGAATGTTGAATATCGCCTCGGTGATGATGGCCCCGCCCATGAGCGCCCCCAGATCGACCCCGAGAAAGGTGATCACCGGGATCAGCGAGTTGCGCAGGGCGTGAACGCCCACCACCCGGCGCCTGCTCAGCCCCTTGGAGGTGGCGGTGCGCACGTAGTCGGAGCGCATGTTCTCTGCGAGGCTGGTCCGGGTGAGCCTGGCGATGTAAGCCAGGGACACCGACCCGAGCACGATGGCGGGAAGGATGAAGCTCATGAACCCCTCCCGCAGCCCGGAGACCGGGAGCCAGCCGAAGCGGACCCCGATCACCAACTGGGCGATGAAGCCGAGGACGAATATCGGTATCGAGATCACTACCAGGGTCGAGATCCGGACGAGGTTGTCCATGAACCCCCCCTTCTTGAGGCCGGCCATGATCCCGGCGACGACCCCGATGATCATCTCGAAGATGAACGCGTAGAAGGCGAGCTTGGCGGTGACCGGCAGCCGGTCCTTCATGATCTCGGTCACTTGGCGGCCGCGGAAGTCCTCCCCGAAGTCGCCTTGGACCACCCCGCCCAAGTAAAGCGTGTACTGCTTCCACAGCGGCTCGTCCAGGTTGTACTGCTGCCGAAGGGTGTCCTGCACCGATTGCGGCAGGGGCTTGTCCCCGGAGAGGGCTCGGATCGGGTCTCCGGGGATCGCGAAGACCAGGACAAATATCAAAAAAGTGGCGCCTACGAAGACAGGGATGAACTGGAGCATCCGTCGCAGCAAATATCGGCCCATGGGCGGTCAGGGACGCGCTTCCCACAGAACGAACACGTTTCCCCGTGCCCCTTTCGCTCCGTGCGTGCAGATTTCCCGAACCCGGCTTCCCGATGGTCTTCTCAGCATGGCGACGCAGCTCCTGGGTAGCGGACGCCTCGGAGGCGGTAGAGGCCCGTGGACTTCGAATTTACCACAGCCCCGCAGCATCAGGCTGATATCGGCGATCACCTGGCGGGGTTTTCGGTGGATGTTGGGGCACCGAAATCCGGCAGGACGAGAACATGAAGGCGGCCTGTGGAGAGTGAGCAGGACTTGTCGGGCAAGAGAAAGGGGGGCTAGCCGGGCTAGCCCCCCTTTCTGGTCGTTACCCGTCGGCTCAGCCGCCGGGGGTCAGCTCGGTGTAGGCCACGTTGCTGAACGAATCGACCCGCACCCCGCTCACGGTGTCGTTCCAGGCGTAGTCGGCCTGGCCGTAGAACATCGGGATGACCGGGACGTCGTTGCAGGCGATCTCGGCGACCTCCTGCCACACCGGCAGCGACTCGTTGAGGTCGTTGATGGCGAGTGCCTCATCGACCTTGGCGTCGAACGCGGGGTTCACGTAGAAGCTCGAGTTGGCTCCTCCGGCATTCGAGTGGTACCGGCTGTCCAGCAGCAGCTGCCAGTAGTTCTGGGGATGTGGGTAGTCCATGCCCCAGCCGAGCCGGAATGGCCCGTCGACGGCCTGCTCGTCGAGACGATTCAGGTAGTCCCCGAAGGGCTGAACCCCCTCGAACTTGATGCCGCTGACATCGATGCCCAGGTTCTGCGCCCACTGGTTGGTGACCGCCTCGATCCAAGCCTCATGACCGGCTCCTGCGTTGAAGTAGAAGGTCAGGTCGGACGGGATGCCGTCGGTCGTGGCGTACAACGCAGCGGCGGCTTCGGGATCGTAGCCCCAGGCGTCGCACACCTGGTCCTGGTAGGAGGGGATGACCGGTGACAGGAGGTTGAAGGCGGGGAGCCTACGCCCGTCAAAGATGGCGGTCGTGATCGCCTCTTGGTCGATCGCCATCGAGAGGGCGGCCCTCAGGTCACGGTTCTCATCACCACCCAGGTCCGGGTCGTACCACGGGATTCCCAGGTAGTTGATCGACGAGGTGGCCTGGGCGGCCAAATTGGGAACCTGCCCCTCGACTTCGGCGACGCGCTCCGGCGGGACACCATCGTGGATATCGAGGTTGCCGGCGAGCAACTCGTTCACCGCGGTGTTGACGTCGTCAAAGATCCGGAACTCGAGGTTCTCGATCTGCGCCGGCTCGTCACCCGCGTAGTCGGGATACGCCGTCGTGTAGATGGCCACGTTGTGGTCCCACGGCTCCGCCATCATGAACGGGCCCTGTCCGATCGGCATCTCGTTGAACCCGTCGGGGTCGGCGAAGAACGCATCGGGCAGAGGGCTGTAAGCCGGGTAGACCAGCCGGATCGGGAAGAACGACTCGGGTGCGCCAAGCGTGACGGTGAACTGGGTGTCACTTTCGACGCTCAGGCCGGCAAGCGCTTCGGAGGCAGGGGGCTGATTCTCGCAATCGGCGACTACGACGTCGTTGCCGTCCTCGTCCTTCTCGGTGACGGTGCCGCACTGCAGCTCGTCGAATCCCGAGATCTGGGAGAAGAAGCCCGAGTTCTGCTGGGCGTTGGGCCCGTAGGCGCCGTAGTTCCAGGCGTCCACGTAGCTTTGCGCCGTCACAGGGGTTCCGTCGTGGAAGGTCCACCCGCCTTTGATGGTGACCACCCAGGTGGTCCCGCCATCCGTAGTTTCCACCGACTCGGCGGCGGCCATGACCGGCTCGTTGTTCTCGTCAATGTCGACCAAGGGCGTGTATAGCGCTCGGAGCACTGCGATTCCCTCGGACTCGGTGTCGTTGGTGGTAATCAAGCTCTCGGGCTCGCCGATATAGGTGGATACTGATCCGCTCACCCCGGCCATCGTGGTCTCGGTGGTCTCCGTAGCCTCAGTGGTCTCCGTAGCCTCAGTGGTTGCTGTGCCGTCCGCAGGGGTCGTGTCGGTCGTCACCTCGGCATCGGAGCAAGCGCCGAGAGCGAGGGCGAAGACAGCGAACACGGCGAGCACACGCCATCGTAATTTCTTGGTAATCAAGGTTCCTCCGTCGTTTCTGGGGGCAAAGGGCTGACAAACGTCGCATCGCCCATGTAGGCCGTGATGGCCCATCGAGTAACGGTACTTGGCCCTGGAATGTTGCGCAACAACCGGCCCGAACTCACTTCGGAGGCATGCAATCCCCGGAATCGAAACGACAGCCGGCGCTACGGAATGACACTCCTGGATCTGGTGGTTGTAACGACACGACGAAGCGCACACAACGCCTGCTGCGGCTCCGGTCCTTTGCTCGTCGCTGAGTTCAGGCGACAAGCTTGCCAGCCGGTAGCTCGAGGGTCTCATCCGCTCCTTCGTCGCTTCATCGAGCGACCGGCCCCACTCGGCGAGCGCGACATCGTGGTTGGCGAGGTCGGCGAGTTCCAGACGCAGCTCCAGGGCTGCTCGACTTGACAGCCTCAACAGGGTTGACAACGTCGGGCTGGCGACGACCCGACTCGTACGCGGACAAC
>JBBDQP010000088.1:2080-3595 GCA_040905965.1 Acidimicrobiia bacterium | reverse complement strand
AACGATCTCAGCCCGGGTCGACGTCGCCGATCGAAATCAGGCGGTAGGCCCGCACCGGCATCTCTTTGCCCTTCAGCTCCAGATCTCCCAGCGGTTCGACGACCGCATCTCCGGCGATCGCCTCGTAGGTGGCCGCCCCGATCACCACCGTCCCCGGCTCCGCCGCCCCTTCCAGCCGCGCCGCCACGTTCACGGCGTCTCCCATCACGTTGAAGCTGCGCATCCGGTCGCTGCCGATGTTGCCGACCAGCGCCGGCCCGGTGTTGATGCCGATCCGAAAGCGCGGCCAGGTGGGATTCTGGTTGGCCAGCTCCTCGATGGACTGCTGCATCGCCAGTGCCGTCCGAGCCGCTTGCCGAGCGTGGTCGGGCTGACGGGCCGGGGCGTTGAAGACGGCGAGCATGGCATCGCCCACAAACTGGATCACCGTCCCGCCGTGATCGAGGACGTGGGGGACTGCCGCACCGAAGTAGCGGTTGAGCACATCGACGACCTCCTCCGGGCTCGACCGTTCCGAAAAGGTCGTGAAGCCTCGAAGGTCGGCGAAGAGCGCCGTCACTTCGAAGACCGCCCCGCCCAGCGTCGCCTGGGTGGGATCGGCGAGGAGGGTGGAGGCCACGTCGGGAGACATGTACTGGCGGAACAGGGTGTCCAACTGGGAGTAGAGCCGGGAGTTCTCCAGAGCGATGGACAGTTCGGCGGTCAGTGTCTCGAACACGGCGCGATCGCCGTCGGAGAGCCGGCCGCCGGGTCGAAGAAACTCGACGGTTCCCGCCTGCTTGCCTGCCACGACGAGCGGATGGCTGGAGTGATCACCACCGCCCTCCCAGGCACCGGTGGCCAGTCCCGACGGATATTCCATCGTTCCGTCTCGCAGCAGGCCGATCCGCATTCGGTCCCGCCCGAAGGCGTCCGCGATGATCCCTACTACCCGACCCAGCATCTCGTCCTCGGTCTTTTCGACCCGGGCCTCGGCCCCCACTGACGCCAACGCCCCCAGACGGCGGGTCTGATCCCGCTCCTGGGCGAGCGCCTTGGCGGCTCTCCCCAGCACTCGTGTCTGGCCCTCGGTGAGGTCGAAACGGGCGCCGAGGCCGGCGGTGATCAGGTCGAGGTCGTCGTCGGTCAGGCCCGCCTGTTCGGAGCGTTCGAGGGCTGAGGTCAGCACTTCGAGGGCGCTGCCCAGCTCGGTACGCAGCCGGGCGACGGTCTCCTCGGTCGCCACCGCGTCGAACAGCCCACTGGATGAACCCTCCCGCCGAAATTGGACGTAGGCGGAGTAGGCGACGTATCCGAAGGCGGCGGTCATCAGGACGTGCCACAGCCACCAGGACAGGCGCCAACTGGTGGAGAACACCACCGCCACCATCGACTCAGCCAGCAGGACATAGGCGGTGATCATTCCGATGAGCATCACCGCCGGCCGACGACGATGGATCAGGAAGTAGCGCAGGGCCGCAAATCCGAATAGTCCCACCGAGGTGAACGCCAGCATCGCCAGCGGCACGGATAGCG
>JBBDQP010000088.1:0-1980 GCA_040905965.1 Acidimicrobiia bacterium | reverse complement strand
AATCCGAATAGTCCCACCGAGGTGAACGCCAGCATCGCCAGCGGCACGGATAGCGCCGCCCGGTCGGGTGGCGCATCGAGTGGGGGGACTTCGAGCAGCGACAGCGCCGCCCAGCCCGCGATCACCGCAAATAGGCCGGCCCGAATTCGCCGTTGATTCCGGACGACCGACGAGGCGCGGGCGGGTGTGAAGTCGGCCGAGGAGAGCGCCGCGAACACCGAGGCGATGCCCAGGCCCACAGGCGTCGCCACGAAGAAGCCGGTGTTCGGTCCGCTGACGAGGACGCCGGGAGTGGCGAGAGCGTGAAGGAAGAGGAAGCCGGCTGCGGCGATGAACGAGGCGGCGACGAGGATCAGCCGGGCATCGGAGTGGTCCCGGGCGGCGGATTGGATTCGCCATCCCAGGACGACGTTGATCCCGGCCACTCCCAGCACGAGCCAGAAGTGGCTGGGCTGGTGCTCCCATTGGGCGTCGAGGTCCGGTTGGGCCAACAGCAGCCACAGTCCGAGGAGCGGCAGGGCGACATGGAGCGCCCACACCGCCGCCCGCACCGGCCCTCCCCTGCGGGCCAGGGACTGGGTGCTATCTGCTTGCGGTGTGCTGAACACACACGGATGGTAGGAGCTGCAAGTCCGAGGTTCTTAAAGAATCTCGACCAGGGGCCCTCCCGACCGTCGCCGACGCCCTCGATCCGGCAACGGCTTACCCCTTCCTCTGATGAGTTCAGCGTCCCGGTGCGGGACGCACCGGCGGATCGGAGCGGGTATCACCGGTGGCGCTGGCGAGGCCGCGTTCCAAGGCGGTGAACAGGTCGAGGACGTCAGGGGCCTCGAAGACTCGATACCGCTGCTTGCCGATATTGCGCTGGACGAGGATCCCGGCATCGACGAGCCGATTGACGGCGGCGCTCGCTGCAACCTTGGATCGGCCGACCAACCGCGACGCCGATTCGACGGTGATGAGCGGCACACCGGGAAGAACGCCGATGAGAAGTTCAGCCGCCGAGTCGGTACGCAACGGGCCGACAGTGTCTCTCCACCGCGCAATCAACTGCTCGATCCGGTCGGCGTAACTCTCGGCGTCGTGACATCCGCGCCGAGTGGCCGCCGCGAACACTCGCACCCAGGGCTGGGCGGCTTCGGACCGCTCTGGACTGTCGGCCGCCGCGGTGTGCCGGAACGCGGTCAGTCCGGAGATGTAGTCGGCGGACCAGGTGGCAAGGACGAGGCTGATCGGGGGAACGAATGACGTAGCCAGCCCGCGACGGCGCAAGACGACGTGGATGAGAGCCCGCCCGGTTCGACCGTTGCCGTCTGCGAACGGGTGGATCGTCTCGAACTGAGCGTGGGCGATCGCCGCCTGCACCAACGCCGGATGCTCGTCACCGTTGACATAGTCCATCAGGTCCCGGAGCAGATCTTCGACGTGTTCGGGCGGCGGTGGGACAAACGAGGCGCTGCACGGGTTGTAGGAACTGCCACCGATCCAGTTCTGTTCGGTGCGAACCACACCCCCGATTTCGGGGAGCGATGAACCCGACATGAGTATTCGGTGGATCGCGACCAGGTCGTCGACCGTCAGTTCGTCACCGCGGTCTGCCAGGTCGATGGCAGCCTGCATCGAGGAGATGTTGCCGAGGATTTCAACTGCCAGCCGGTCGCTCTTCTCCCCCGATTGGGCGAGGAGCGCTTCGGCCTCGACCAGACGCCGCGCCCCGGCTTCGAGTCCTTCGATCTTCGATGAGGCGACGGATTCGGCTCTGAGAAGGAAGCGGGCCAGTCCTTCCAGACTGACGAGGGAGGTTCCGTCCCGATTGAGATCCCGCACGGCGGTGTCCGCATCGGCGACGTCGGCGGCCAGGTCCGCCGGCAGGCTGAGACTCCAGTCGGCGAGTGGGTCCGGAAGGTAGGTGTCGTAGAAGCAGCCCTTTCGGTCGCGTCGGCTCAGCCCTTCGAAACCGGGTTCCCACCGCCGACGGAC
>JBBDQP010000087.1:0-3741 GCA_040905965.1 Acidimicrobiia bacterium | reverse complement strand
TGATCACTGAGACGGTCATCGGCCTGCGCGATTCGAATTCTCCGTAGTCGCACCTCGTCGTAGCCTGACTCGGCCGTGGCCGACTCCGAAACCATCGAACGCGCCCGCCAGGCAGACCGTGAAGTGCTTGGCAGGGGCATGCAACTCATCGCTCGCATGCTGCGCCGCGCCCCGCGAGAGTTCGCGCTGGGCGGGGCCGGAACCACCCTCTTTGCGATCGCCACCGTCGCCTCGTCCTACGTCCTCGGCTGGGCCACGGACGAGGTGCTGCTGCCTGCGGTGGAGTCGGGCAACGTGACGACCGCCATCCTGGTCACGGCCGCCGGGGCGGTCCTCGGCGTTTCCGTGCTCCGGGGTGTCGGGATCACCGTCCGCCGGCTGGGCGCGTATGCCGCCCAGTACGGGTTGCAGGCCCGGGACCGACGCGACGTCACCGACAAGTACCTCCGGCTCCCGATCGAGTGGCACCGGCGCCACCCGACCGGTCAACTGCTTTCGAACGTCAACGCCGACGTGGAGTCCGCCTCGTTCATCGCCGCTCCCCTGCCGATGGCGTTCGGCGTCTTTCTGATGCTGATCATCACCGCAGTGCTGCTGATCATCACCGACGTGTTCCTGGCGATCGTCGGCTTCGCCGTTCTCCCGTTGATCATCTTCAGCAACATCATGTTCCAGCGCCGGATGAGGGTGATCGCCGCCAGTGCCCAGAAGCTGCGGGCCGAGGTCGCCGAGATCGCCCATGAGTCTTTCGATGCCGCCCTCGTGGTGAAGACCCTCGGTCGCGAGGATCAGGAGGTGGGCCGTTTCGGCGCCCGATCGGACGATCTGCGAGATTCGATGGTGGAACTCGGTCGACTGCGTGCGGTCTTCGATCCTCTGATGGAGGCGCTCCCCAACATCGGGGTGCTGGCGGTGCTGGCGGTGGGCGCCTGGCGGGTGGATGGCGGTCTCATCACTCCAGGAACGCTCGTCACGTTCGCCTACCTGTTCCGCCTGGTGGCAATGCCGCTGCGGGTTTTCACCTGGCTCCTCGCCGAGATGCCGAGGGCGGTCGTCGGCTGGGAACGCATCGAAGCGGTCCTGGCCGCCGACGAGACCTTGACCTATGGCACCGAGTCGCTCCGAAAGCTCGGGGGCGCCGGAGCAGACGCGTCGGATGTCACCTACGTCTACCCAGATGACTCCCATGCCGATCTGGGCGACGCCCCGGTCGAAGGCGTGGCGATGGCGCCGAACGGCGACGGGCGGGGGGTCAGATCGGTGACCCTCGGCGTGGCGCCGGGTACGACGGTGGCGATCGTCGGACCCACCGGTTCGGGCAAGACGACGATCGCCCATCTGATGGTGCGTCTCTTCGATCCTGACGACGGCGTGATCCGCCTCGACGGGTTGGGCGTGAGCGAACTGGCACGCTCCCATCTGTCCGATTCGACGGCGCTCGTGTTCCAAGAGGCGTTCCTGTTCGACGACACGGTCCGGGCCAACGTCGCCCTCGACACCGGCGCCGCTGACGACCAGGTGTGGGCCGCACTGGACCTGGCGCAGGCGACCGGGTTCGTCCGGGCACTGCCCGACGGCCTCGACACGGTGGTCGGTGAGCGGGGAGCCTCGTTGTCGGGTGGTCAGCGTCAGCGCATCGCCTTGGCTCGGGCGGTCATCCGCCGTCCCCGGCTGCTGGTCCTCGACGACGCCACCTCGGCGGTGGATCCGTCGGTCGAGGGAGCCATCCTCGAAGGTCTGTCGGAGCTGAACACGACGGTGGTGATCGTCGCCTATCGCCGTTCGTCGATCCTGCTGGCGGACCTGGTCCTCTTCGTCCAGGAGGGTCGGGTCATCGGGCGGGGCACCCACCGCGAGTTGTACGCCGCGCTGCCTGCCTACGCCGACCTGATCGACGCCTACAACACCGAGGAGCCGGCGTGAGCACCCAACGCACCGCGTTCCAGACGATCAAACGGGGGATCGAACTGTCGCCGGTGCTCCGTCGCGGGCTCCCCGGCACCCTGCTGCTCGGCCTCGTCGCGACCGCGGGTCGGATCATCGTGCCCGTCGCCATCCAACAGGTTCTCGACCGCGGACTCACCGAAGGCGGGGTCGACATGACCTTCGTCCTGCAGATGACCGGCGTCGCACTGGTCGCGGTGGCGATCACCGCCGGCTGCACCTCCATCATGCACATTCGACTGGCTGACGTGTCCGAGACTGCGCTGTCGCTTCTGCGCATCCAGGCCTTCCGCCACATCCATGACCTGTCGATGCTGCATCAGGCCTCCGAGCACCGGGGCTCACTGGTGGCCCGGGTGACTTCGGACGTCGACCAGATCAGCCGGTTCATGCAGTTCGCCGGACTGATGCTGATGATCAACACGTTCCAGGCGACCCTCGCCTTGGCCGCCATGTTCGTCTACTCCTGGCAGCTCGGACTGGTGGTGGCGGCGATCCTGCCTCTGATCATCTACACGATGCGCTGGTTCCAGACGCGTCTCGACTCGGCATATCTGATCGTCCGCGACCGGGTGGCCAAGCTGTTGGGCACCCTCGCCGAAGTCGTGGTGGGCGCCCCGGTGATCCGGGCGTACGGGATCGAAGACCACACGCGTCACCGTCTCGGTGCCGCCATCGAAGACCACCGGTCGTCTGCGGTGAAGGCAGGAGTGCTGTCCTCGTCGTTCTCGGGCACGGGTGAGCTGCTTTCGGCGATCGTGCTTGCAGCCACCCTCGTGGTGGGCGTGATCATGGCGGTGAACGGAACGGTGACCCCGGGGACGGTGGTGGCGTTCCTCTTCCTCATCCAGTTGTTCGTCCAGCCGGTGCAGATGCTGGGTGAGGCCGTGAACGAAGCGCAGACGGCCGTGGCGGGATGGCGCAGGGTCCTCGACGTGCTCGACATCCCGCCCGACGTCGCCGACCCGGGCGACGAGGGGATCGACCTGCCGGATCGGTCTCTCGACATCGACTTCGTCGGGGTGAGCTTCCGCTATCCGAAGTCGGGCGAGATCGCGGCCGACGCCACCGGGACTGCCGCGCTGTTGGACGTGACGATTTCGATCGATCCGGACACCAGGGTGGCGGTGGTCGGCGAAACCGGGTCGGGGAAGACGACGTTCGCCAAGCTGCTGACCCGGCTGATGGACCCGTCCCAGGGCAAGGTGCTGGTTGGCGGCGTCGACCTCAAGCTGGTCCGGTTTCGTTCGCTGCGCGACCGGGTGGTGATGGTGCCTCAGGACGGCATGCTGTTCCGGGGGACGATCGCCGACAACGTGCGGATGGGACGGCCCGATGCGACCGACGCCGAGCTGTTGGCGGCGTTCCGACGGCTCGGTCTGGAGGACTGGCTGTCGGAACTGGCCATGGGTCTGGCGACACCGGTCGGCGAGCGCGGGGGGTCGTTGTCGGTTGGCGAGCGACAGTTGGTGACGCTGGTGCGCGCTGCGATCTCGAATCCTGAGCTGCTGGTGCTGGACGAAGCGACGTCGGCGGTGGATCCGGCGACGGAGGTGCGCATCAGCCGGGCGCTGAACACCCTGACTGCGGGACGCACAGTGGTGACGATCGCCCACCGTCTGTCGACTGCAGAGGCTGCGGATCGGATCCTCGTCTTCGACGAGGGCCACCTGATCGAAGACGGCAACCACGGCCAGTTGGTGGCCCACGGCGGCGTCTACGCCAAGTTGCACGAGTCCTGGCAGCGCGGCACCACCGAGTCCACTGCTACCCAGGGTTAGATCGGACGCCCACGTC
>JBBDQP010000086.1:0-3791 GCA_040905965.1 Acidimicrobiia bacterium | reverse complement strand
GTTCCGTTGCTGCTCGGCGCCGCCCAGAGCCTGGAATCGCTTGTCCGGGGTCGAACTACCCTTCCCTGGGTGCTGACATTGGTCGTCGCCGACCTCGCGCTCGCGGTCACCGGGGTCGTCACCGCACGCTCATTGGAGGAATCGAACACATGAAACGCACGCTTCCCAGGGCCGTCCTCGGAACCGCAGCCCTCTTGAGCCTCGCCACCGGACTGTGGTTGGCGTTCACGTCGTCACCCGACGTGTTCCAAAGCGACTACGTCCGGATCATGTACGTCCACGTCCCCGGATCGTGGCTGGCCTTTCTCGCCTTCGGAGTGACGGCGCTGGCGTCCGCCGGATGGCTCGTGACGAAGCGCATGACGTTCGACCGGGTCGCCGAGGCGTCAGCCGAGATCGGTGTGTTGTTCACGGCGGTGTCGCTGTTCACGGGCATGCTCTGGGGATATCCCGTCTGGGGGACGTTCTGGGATTGGGGCGATCCGCGGATGGCCTCGACGGCTCTCATGTTCTTCGTCTATCTCGGCTATCTCGCATTACGCCGGTCGATCCCCGATCCGACTACACGAGCCAGGAGGAGCGCAATCCTCGGGCTGATCGCGGTCGTCCAGGTCCCCCTCGTCTATTTCTCGGTGACGCTGTGGCGATCGCTCCACCAGGGGATGACGGTGCGACCCGACGGCATCGCCTTGGACGGATCGATGGTGGCAGCCCTCCTCGTGAACCTCGCCGCGTTCTCGGTGCTCTACATCTACCTGATGGTCGAACGGGTCCGTCTGGCGCGGTTGGAGGCCGAAGCGTCGATCACCGAAACCGAGCTGGCCGGACAGGCCGTTGCCAAGCCGAATCTGGAGGGGCTGTCATGAACGAAGGTTTCATCTGGGCTTCCTACCTCGTCACCTACGGCCTCATCATCGGGTACGCATTCACCGTCTGGAACCGCGCCCGCGCCACACGCGACCGCTCGTCCGACCGCCGACAGTGACGAATCACCGCTGGTTCATCATCCCGGCGATCCTCGGGATCGGCGTGGCCTCGTTCTTCCTGGTCAGAGCAGCGGGCGACGCCTCCGTGTACTACCTGTACGTTTCGGAGGCCGTCGAGGCCCGGGCCGATTTCGACGACAACCGGCGTTTCCGCATCGCTGGCACGGTGGTGCCTGGGTCCCTTTCCCTCGGCCAGGGTGAATCGACGTTCGAAATCTCCGACGGGGTCGCCACCGTGACCATCCGCCTGGTCTCGCTGCCGCCACCGCTCTTCCAGGAGGATGTCGAGGTCCTGCTCGAAGGCGCGTGGGTAGGTGAAGTGTTCGAAGCAGACGAAGCGCTCATCCGCCACGAGGCCGAATACCAGGCGCCGGAGACGGGGAACGCTCCCGACCTGGAATCCGGCTGATGCTCGCCCTCGTCGGCACCGTCACGATCCTCGTGGCCCTGGCGGCCGCACTGGTACTGACCGTGAACGCCGTTCGGGCCGCCATCAGACCGGCGTCGGGTCTGGACCTGCGGAAACCAGGACGGATACTGCTGTGGGCGTCGATCGCATCGATGGCGGTCCTTCAGGTCGGGCTCCAGGTCGACGACTTCACGATCGCCTATCTGGCAAACAACCACTCGACATCCACGCCCTTCCCCTTCGACATCGCCACCGCCTGGGCCGCCCTCGAAGGCTCTATCGTCCTTTGGGGACTTGTTCTCGCCGGGTTCACCTGGGTGGTCGTCCGGGACTATCTCTCGACCCCTGACCCGTTGGGCGCCGGCGCGGTGGCGGTCATGGGCGCGGTGGCGCTGTTCTTTTTCGGGCTGATGATCACCGTTTCCAACCCCTTCGGAACCTGTACGGCCATCGCCGAAGGAGTGAATCGCTGTCTCGAATCGTCGCCGATCCCGCTCGTCGGGGCAGTCGGACCGGTGGACGGTGCCGGACCGAATCCGCTTCTGCAGAACCATCTCCTCATGGCGATTCACCCGCCGATGCTCTACGTGGGGTACGTCGGTCTCACGGTCCCCTTCGCCTACGCCATCTCCGCACTCGCCCAACGGATCACCGGGCCCGCCTGGCTCGACCGGTCGAAGCGCTGGACCACGGTGGCCTGGACGTTCCTCACCCTCGGCATCGTCCTCGGAGGTTGGTGGGCGTACGAGGTGCTCTCCTGGGGCGGATACTGGGCGTGGGATCCGGTGGAGAACGCCTCGCTCATGCCGTGGCTGGTGGCGACCGCGTTTATCCACAGCGCCCTCGTCCAGCGCCGGCGGGGGATGCTCCAGTCGTGGAACTTCGTCCTGGTCATCGCCGCCTTCGCCCTCACCATCCTCGGCACCTTCCTCACCCGCTCCGGGACCATCGCCTCGGTCCATTCGTTCACCCAGTCGGCTATCGGACCCGTCCTCCTGGCATTTCTGGTGATCGTGCTCGTCGGCTCGTTCGGACTCTTCGCCCTTCGGGCCAACGACGTCGCCCAACCTTCACGCATGGAATCCCTCTCCAGCCGGGAGGGCGCATTCCTCTACAACAACCTGATCCTGACGGTCTACGCATTCGTCGTACTGGTCGGGACCATCTATCCCCTCTTCCTCGAGGCGATCACCGGCTCGACCGTGCGTGTGGGAGAACCCTTCTACAACAGGCTGGCAGTACCGCTCAGCTTCGCGCTGCTGCTCGGTATGGGTGTCGGACCGGTCATGCCGTGGCGAGTGGCACGCCCCGACCTCGTCTGGTCGCGGATCCACGGGCCACTCCAGGTCGCGCTGGCGGCGGGTGCGGTGACCGTGATCGCCACGACGACCATCGGCTGGGTGATCATCTCAGTGGTCCTCTCGACGTTCGTGATCGCCGTCATCGTCAACCATCTGTGGGGACAGGCCCGCCACGCCGCCGACACGCGCAATGGTCAGGTCCTCGACGAAGCCCGGCGGCTTTTCACCCGCGATCCGGGGTACTGGGGAGGCCAGGTGTCCCACATCGGGGTTGCCATCCTCGCACTCGGAATCGCGTTGGCGTCAAACCTGGCGGTCCATGACCAGGTCACGATGCAACCAGGCGACGTCGTGCTCTTCGACGGATGGGAGGTCACCTACGACGCCCCGTTCACCCGTTCCGAGCCGAACCGAACCATCGTCGGCGTCCGCCTCGACGTGTCGAAGGACGGCGATGCGATCACGACGCTGCTCCCCCGGCTGGCCACTTTCGGCAACTCGGCCCAAGCGATCCTCACACCGTCCGTCCACACCACACTGGCCGGCGACCTGTACTCCACCCTGCGGACGATCGACCCTGACTCGCGCGAGATCATCATCTCCCTCGACAGCTCACCGATGCAGTGGCTCGTATGGCTGGGAGGACTCGTCACCGCAACCGGCGGGTTCATCTCGCTACGCAGACGGGTCGGTATTCGTCGAGAGGTCAGTGCCGGTGTCTGACCGGCTCGTCACGCGTCTCCGACTGGCGGTGACAGTGGCACTCGCCCTGTTCGTGGTCGTCGCCACGGTCACCGCCGAACCACCGGCGGAGGATCGAGCGAGGGACATCGGCTCGTCGATACGATGCCCCGTCTGCCAGGGAGAGTCGATCGCCGACTCCCCGTCGCCTCTCGCCGAGGACATGATGGGCCTCGTGCGCGCGCGGATCGAGGAAGGGCGATCCGACGACCAGATCGTCGACGAGTTGATCGCCTCCTATACGGGAGCCCAACTCCTCGACCCACCCTTCAGCCTGGAGACCGCCGCCCTGTGGGCGATCCCGGCGGTCGTGCTCGCCGTCGGCATCGCCGCCGGCGTGAGTCGAACACGGGC
>JBBDQP010000085.1:0-23285 GCA_040905965.1 Acidimicrobiia bacterium | reverse complement strand
ATCGGCGTCCGACTCACCGAGAACTTTCAGATGGCTGCGCTCGGAGATGCTGTTGTGGAAGATTCAGCGGACCGGGGTTCAACTCCCCGCACCTCCACCAACAACCAATCGACCAGGGGGTCTCGGCAGAAATACCGAGATCTCCCGGCAGAACAAGTGAGAGCCCCGCACGTCTGTGCGGGGCTCTCGTGTGTGATTGGGTGCGAACCCGGAACACGGCCAAGCCTTCCCGGTACCACAGGAGGAGGGTTGGATTCACCACCGCTCAATCTGAGGATTGAGACCGCTCCGCCGGTCGAGCCTTCTCGAACAGACCCCAGACAGCGGCAGCAGCCAACAACCCGATCACGACGAACATCGTTGACGACGAAAAGGTGTGGACTACCGCCTGGTTGAACGTCGGTACCCCAAAAATCGCCTGCCAGGCGAAGCTCTCGGTGACGAGCACCCCTCCATAGAGGACAGCCAGGACCAGAGAGGCGGTCCCCGGGATGAGCGGGGGAAGCCTCACAGCACCAGCAAGTGCTGCTCCCAGGATCACGAATCCAAGGGCGATCAGCCGAGCCTCGCTCCAATCCCTCTGCGCAAGCGCGTGCGCAAACTCCCATTGACCGACCAGGCGAAGCGCCACAATCACTCCCAAGGCCAGAACGATGCCCAGCACCACTCGTAGTAGCTGCTGTCCCGGTTTGCTCATGGCCTGCACTCCTTCAAGAATCGTCGCTTGTTCCACGCTGGCCTCTGCCACCGTTGCCGCGCCTCACTGTGCCGAGTGGTCGCGATTCGCGCACTAGACATCGTTCAGTTCACAACATGTTCTGGAGCAACATTCTGGTGAGCGACACCGGACCGCTGCCGTCATATCACGTCGACATCGACGGTTCCCAGGGTGAACCTATCCCAAGCCCCAGCTTCCTCTCTGATCCGGAGTACGCCGGTTGGTGTCCACCCTCGCTCCTGTGCGACGTGTGCAAACTGTGCTGACTTCGTGTGAACGGACTGATCCCGGTCAGTATGGCGGCCCCAGAATCGCCAATGATCTCGGGCGTTTCGCGATTTCTGCCGACATCCCACGAACAACAGATCGCCAGGGGGTCTCGGCAGAAATACCGAGGTCTCCCGGCAGAAGTAGCGAGAGCCCCGCAATTGCGGGGCTCTCATTCGTTGTAGTGGTGCACTCGCCGTCATGCGGTCACCGTGACGACGGGGGGCCGGCTGCGGTCGCTCCGGGTGGGAACAGTTCGCGGCACACCTCGACAGCCATGAGCCAAAGCGCATCGGCCGCCTGCGCGGGATCTGCGGGGTCGCCCTGCCCTAGGCCCGCGGCGATGTCCTCGGTAATATACCCGGTTGCGAAGTCGACGAGGAGGTCGTCGAGGATCGGGGTGTCCCGTCCGGCCTGAGAACAGACCTGGGGGAGCCTTTCTTGCCAAGTCTCGACGCTTGAGGCGAGACCCGTCTGGTTGATCCAGGTTGGGACGACCCGTTCGACTGTTTCGGGGTCCAGATCGCATGGGCCGGTCGATCGGTACTCCCATACTCGTTCGCCAAGGTCGGGCCAGGTGCGGGTCAGGATCATGCCGACATCAGCCCCGTTGCCGTAGTCGATACGAAAACAGGTGGAGGCCAGTGTCCCGTCGGTTCCTAGATCGGTGACGGTGACCTGGGGTTCGGTCGGGGCAGCAAGAGCGCGTGTGTGGAGTTGCTCAGCGAGACGCACCATGGCGGCGGGTTCGCCGAACTCGCCATAGGTGAGCTCATCGATGTCCTCGAATGCCCCGACGAGGGCGCCGTCGATCCATCGTTCCACTAGCTCGACTTCCGTTCCCGGCGCATCGCTTAGGCCGTCAAGCGTGTGATCGGGGGTCGAGGTGGATTGGTCCGGTGCTGAGGTTGTTTGGCATGCGCTCACAGTGACGAGGAGCATCGCAATCCCGAGCAGGGCCACGGGCTGGCGCACACGGCTGTACAAACCAGCCCACCTGTCCCGCTCCGATGGTCTTGTCAGCGTGTCGGACATGATTCTGACGTTCGTGGTACCAAGCGTTCCGCCATCACCGTAGGCCAGTTCTCGTTGGAGGCGTTGTAAGTCCATGTTCTCGGCTGGTGTTCACCTCCGCGCGGCGTGCGCAAACTCTGCCGTTTTCATGAGAGGACTGGTGACGGCCCGGGGCTGGGCACCAGAATCGTCAATGATCTCGGGACTGTTCTGATTTCTGCCGACACCCCACGAACACCCATTGTGGGGTCTGGTTCGCGAGGAATGGTGTGATGCATGCAATACTGTATGCTGAAATACATGCAAAGCACGAGTGTCCGCATCAATCACGCAACGCATCAGGAGTTGAAGCGTCTGGCCTCCGAGCTTGGGACCAGCGTGGGCGAAACGGTCGCAATCGCCGTGCGGCGCCTCCGCCAGGACCGAATCGGTGAGGAACTTCACGCTGCGCCGGGCGCGGACGAAAGCCGCTGGCTCGA
This sequence comes from Acidimicrobiia bacterium, assembly GCA_040905965.1. Classification (GTDB taxonomy): domain Bacteria; phylum Actinomycetota; class Acidimicrobiia; order Spongiisociales; family ZC4RG35; genus DATHWB01. The sequence goes on along the minus strand of JBBDQP010000085.1, from coordinate 20,807 downwards.
TGCTGACCTCGGGTGACGTCGTCGACTTGAACCTGGGAGATCCAGAGGGACGAAAAGCCGGATTCCGTCATCCAGCGGTGGTGGTCACGGCGCAGCGCATCCTCGATGCCGATCCATCCGTGATTCAGGTCGTCCCACTCACATCGACCATCCGTGGGTTCGGATCAGAGGTCGCTGTCGAACCCGACCACAGCAACGGGCTCCTGCAGATGTCGGCAGCGCAATGTCAGCATGTTCGAGCGGTTTCGACCGGGCGGGTCGAACAGGTTCGCGGGAACGTTGGACCCGCCGTCGTCAGTCAGATCCGCGAGACCATCGCCCTGATCCTCGACATCCCGAGTTGAACGTACGGTGCTTACTCGTCGAGGAGTCTTCGGATGCGAGCGACCCGCCGATGGGCTTCTGACTTGCGGATCGGATCCCGGATTCGTTCGAGTCGCAGTCCAGCGAGGAGATACGGCAGGTCCTGTGTCCGGTTTTCGACCGCGACCACTTCGAAGACGTGGAAGGTCCCGTCCGTGAACCGCACCACGATTCGGTGTTCGGGTTCGCCTGGGAGAGTGACGACGATCTTGCCGCAGTCGGTCAGATCGCCCGTCTTCGTAAAGTCGTTGAGAGGTTGTGGCCGTATCGATCCCGCATCGAGTCTCTTGAGTAGCCGGAACACCTCGCGAAGGACGGCCGGTGATCTGGATGCCACGGTACGCAGGTCGTCGATGGCCTCGTCGAGGAACTCGACCCGCTCAAACCGGCGATCGCTCACAGTTCGTCGAGGTCGAGTCCGAACTCTGCGGCTGCCTCCTTCAGCGAGGTCCGATTGCCTGTGTCCGAAGTCGTGCGTTCGCGCAGGCGCTGGGCAATAGCGATGTCCTCTGCGACATCCATCAGCAGTTGGAACGTCTCGTAGGGGATCAGCGCGGCCTCGGGCTGGCGGTGGTCTCCGAAAATGACTGGCTCAGCATCGACGCCTTGGGAGCGGAACCGCGCCACATGTCCGGTCAGGCGTTTGCGAGCATCACTAATTGTTTCAACCAAAAGGACTCCTGTACAGATATCTGTACAGCATACGGAGAGTCCGAGGTCGTGTCCACGAGCTCGTTCCGGCCCTCCGGGTTGATCAAGGCTCTCGTTCCCGCCACTCGTTCTCGGCGACGTCGCCATGCGGCTGCGTCGCGGCTGCCGATGACGTTCGCGGTGCCGCAGATCGAACCCTCAACGGGTCAGACACGAGACCGGAACCTGTCATAGACGAAGGGGTCGGAGCGATTCGCTCCGACCCTTTCTCTCAACTCCTGGCGAACGACTCAGGCGTCGCCGTTTCCCTTGATGACGGTCTTGACGCCGTCCACGCCTTTGGACGCAACTCCGACGACGGCATCGACTGCCGAGCCGCCGATGGATTTGGCGGCGTCGAATGCCCCGGTTGCGGCAGCGGACGCTGCATCCTCCACCGAGAGTCCGACATCGCGGGCACCGGAGATGGCGCCGGTGATCGCGCCCCTGGTCACCGCGGTGATGTCGCCGCCGACTTCACCGGCGGAGCGGACGAGGCCCGAAGCCGTGTCCGAGACCGCTCCGAGCGTGTCCCCACCGATGTCCTTGGCGCCCTTGATCACTCCGCGCACGGTTCCGGCTGCGGCGCCGGTCAGTTCCGCGCCTGCGTCATGAGCGCCCTTGATGGCGCCAGAAGCCAATCCGCTGACCGCATCGGTCAGACTCAGGCCCACGTCCTTGCTCGACTGGACGACACCGGTCGCGATCCCGGCGGCAGTGTCCGTGACGTCGCTGCCGACATCCCCGGCTCCTTTGAGGGCGGCGCGGACCGTATCGGAGACGACCCCGACTGTGACCGTTGCGATTTCGCCGATTCCCTTCAGCACTCCGACGACCGTGTTGCGGACGACGTCGATCAGTCCTTCGCCGACCGAGCTGGCCGCTTGCATCGCTCCCGTCAGGATCCCGCCGGTGACGCTGAGGGTCGAGCCGGCGATGTCACCGACACCCTCGAGCGCGGCTTTGACCGTGTCGCGAGCGGCGTTCACCACACCCGTGGCGACGTCGCCCGTTCCCTTGAACACACCGACCAAACGGTCCTTGATGGTCTTGTTCTCCTCTGACATGGTCGTCCCTTTCCTTGGTGGACTCTGTGATGACCATACCGCGAAAGGCCAATCCCATGCTGGGCCAGGCGTGCTTCTGCAACGGGCGAAGCCCGTTCGGTGTGATCAAGCGAGAGATCTGCGCCACGGTCGATCACTCCACGACTGATAGGCCCGCGAGGGGCCGGACGGTTGGTCCAGATTGGGTCTGGGTTGTGGGGACGGCTCGGATCAGGGTCCGGCGCGGACGGGGGCCGTGCGAACGAAGCGGCGAGCTCCGGGCGGCGAGTCGGGGTCGATCTTGCGTCCCTGTTGGTGGACGACGACGTGGTGGTGGTACCAGCACAGCGTGACGAGGTTGTCCGGGTGGTGGCTGCCGCCCTGGGAGTAGGGAACGAGGTGGTGGGGCTGGAGTCTCGTGCGGGAGTTGCACCCGGCGATCACACAACGATGCCCGTCGCGTTGCAAGACCCGGTTGCGAACCGCCGCCGGGATTGTGCGGGACGACGGGGATGTCGAGACGTTCCCGAAGGTGTCGGTGAAGTTGATGCGGCAGTTGCCCGAGCAGAGGATCTCTTCGAGGGTGCGTGGCCCGATACGGGTGCCGCCAACGATGCTGGCTCCGGCCTGTCCTTCGGTGGCGGCAGCCAGGTCGGCGTCGATGAAAATCTCGGCGCTGATGTCGTGGCCTCCGACCTCCCCTGAGAGCCATTCGGAGGCGACCGAGACCAATCCGTCCGCCCGGTCCTGGGCGGCGGTCGTTTCGCTGTTGTGGGGGAGGGCGTCGATGGCAGTGTGGATGGCTTTGTCGAGGATGCGCCCGTCGATGCCGGTGAGCTGTCCCCACAGTTTCCAGCGGGTGTCGTCGAGGGACGGCTGGATGTGCAGGTAGCGGTCTGCGAACTCGTCTGACTCCTGGCGGCCGTCGATCCGCCGGTGTTGGGCGGCCATACGACGGACACCTGTCAGGTCCTGTCCCCAACTCTTATCGACGGCCCGTTCACCTGCACCGGCTGCCCGTAGCGCCACCACCGCTCGCGCCCGGTCGGTGGTGATGCGGCCGTCGTCGAGGGCGGCTTCCAGCGCAGGGTCTGAGGCTCGGGCGAGGGTGAGGAGGCTGCGGGCGGCGGCGGGTTCGAGGTCGAAACGGCCGGCCACCCAGTCGGTCATCGTGCGGGCACCGTCCACGGTGGCGGCCTGGGCGACGTCGAGCTCACGAAGCAGACGGAGTCGCATCCCGTCGAGCCGTGAAATGGCGGCGGTGACCTCGGCGAAGTCTCTTTCCAGACTGTCGATCGACCGGTGTTCGAACATGGTGTCAACGTATCGGAGGGGTGTGACAGAAAACCCAAGCTCCGTATGAGAAATCCGGGTTGTCAGCCAGTCTGATTGAGGGCCATGAGGTAGCCGCGGGCGCGTTCGGCCAGTCCGTATCGCGCGACGAGCGCGTCGAACTCCCTCCCGTGGCCGGAGATCACCAGGTGGGCGAGTTCGTGGACGATCACGTAGTCGAGGACGAAAGGCGGCACCCGTGCCAGGCGGTCGGAGATCCGGATTGTCCCGTTCGCCGACGTGCACGACCCCCAGCGGGTGTTTTGTCTCGAAGACCATGTGATCTCGGCAGGTTCGGGCAGGTCGAAGCGACTGGCGAGCTCAGAGGCTCGTCGTCTGAGGTCGACGGTTCCGGACTGCAGCTTCTTGCGCACTTTCGCCACGAGTTGGTCGACGAGACGGCGTTCCTCTTCTGCGGGCATGCCGGCGGGAACCCTGACTCGGATGGCGCCGTCGACGACGGATGCCTGGATGGTCGACTTGCGCCGCTCGCTGCGGACGATCTCAACGGGTATGTCAGTCATGGTGCGGGAACGTACGGGGCGGCTGTGACAAGAAGCTTGCCCGGCAGGGTCATCCCGGGCGCTACGTCTCGTCCAGAAGCGAATCCGCTCCTTCGCGTTTTTCGGCTCGGAGCGAGGCGACGATCGTCACGGTGAGCACAACGGTGATGACCGACAGGCTCAACCAGGTGGGGAAGTGGTACCACTCGGTAATGAGCATCTTGGTCCCGACGAAGCCGAGGATGACTCCCAGGCCCAGGTTGAGATACCGGAACCGTCCGGCCATGCCGGCCAGCACGAAATAGAGGGCACGGAGGCCGAGGATGGCGAAGGCGTTGGAAGAGAACACGATGAACGGTTCGCGGCTGACGGCGAGGATGGCGGGGATGGAGTCGACGGCGAAGACGACGTCGGTGCTCTCGATGAGGACGAGCACGGCGAACAGGGGAGTGGCCAGCAGTCGCCCGTTCTTGCGTGTGAACAGGTTTTGACCGTCGTATTCGGTGGTCGACGGCACGACGCGACGGAAGATTTTGAGAACTGGATTGTCTTCGGGGTGGATCTCTTCGTCGCTGTGTCGGGCGATACGGAAGGCCGTGAAGATCAGGAACGCCCCAAACACGTACAGGATCCAGTCGAACGTCTCGATGAGGGCAACACCGGCGAAGATGAAGATTGCCCTCAGCACGAGCGCCCCGAAGATGCCCCAGAACAGGACCCGGTACTGGTAGGCGGCGGGGACGGCGAAGTAGTTCAGGATCACGGCCCACACGAACACGTTGTCGATCGACAGGCTCTTCTCGATCAGGTAGCCGGCGAGATACTCGCCGCCCGCGTCGCTGCCCTGCCAGACCAGCATGACGACGGTGAACAGCAACCCGATCGTGATCCAGACGGCCGACTCGATGGTCGCCTCGCGCATGCTGATCGCGTGTGGCTTGCGATGGACGATGAGGAGATCGGCGAAGAGCAGCACTGCGATGCCGGTGACGAGGGCGATCCACGCCCAACCCGGCACGTCGAAATCGGCGAACTGGGCCGCTGAGCTTTCGGCTGCGAACACGTTCGCCATCCGGGTTGACACCATCGATTACTCCAAGTCTTGATCGGGGCAGGAAAGTGACTTCCCGACCCGGATGCCAGTGCTGTCCGTGTCGGAGGTCTTGCCCATCGGCGTCGCCGACCCGGGGACCGGACGCCGCTCGTTCCGACGCCAGGATGACGGCCACCCGGTGATGGGGCTACTCCCCTCCGCAGGGAGAATGTAGTCGCCCGACTGCGGGTAACGAACGGCCCCAGGCTTCAGCCGTTGACGCAGGCGACGAGGCTGTCGGACGAGGTCGAACGGACCACCGCAGACGCGGTCGATCCCAGACGAAGTCGGCTCCATCCGGTGAGTCCGCGGGTGCCGAGGACGATCAGGTCGGGTGACAAATCGGTTGCGAGGGCGAGGATGGCGTCAGTCGGCCGCCCTGAGGCCGTCGAGGTCGTGACCGACGCGACCGCAGACTCCAGGGCGCCCGCGGCATCTCCGGCAGACGACGGGTCCACCCGGCCGTCGTCGACCGACAGGACCGTCACATTTGTGGTGCCCGCCAAAGGCAGGGCGGCGAAGGTTTCGATCGCTCGCAGGGAATGGGGCGAACCGTCCGCGCAGACGAGCACCTTGGACACCGGATCGGACCGCTTGACGATCGCCAACGGTGATGGTGGATGATGCAGCAGCCATTCGGTGGTGCTGCCCGTCATGACCGCTGCGAGGTGCCTGGCGGGTTTCATGCCGAGCACAATGAGGTCCGCCGTCGTTTCGGCGAGCATCGCCCGCGGATCTGCGCCAGCCGTCAGGAAACTGACGGTTTCGGCGTCGATCGAGTTCCGGTCACGCTCCCACGGCGGCGTCCATGGCTGAGGGGTGATGGGGGCACCCCATTCGATCTGGGATTCGTCTGCCGTCATCACGTCGACGCTCCACCCTGGCCACGGATGACTCGAAATCCAGCGCCAGGCGCGCTCGGATGCGGGAGCGCCGTCGTCAGCGAAGATGAGCAGGGGAGATGTGTCTGTTTGGGTCACGTTTCACCGTTCTCGTTGGGACTCACAACGTACTTCGTCTCGAGCGCTGAAGGTCGTGGCCAATGGTCCCGAAGATCAGTCAGTAATGCTCGATTGGCGATGGCGGAGCTCGAACGAGCCGTCAGAGTCCGGCGACGGCGGCGAAGAGGTTCGAGATGGCCTCGTCGTCAGGTAGTTGTCCGGAGAATCGTTCGACCACCAGGCCGTCAGAGTCGAGCACGACCCAGAACGGAAAGGCGCTCAGGCCGTAGGCCGCTGCTGCTGTTCCCGCCTCGTCGTCGTAGATGACCGGGAACGGGAAGCGCTCGCGTTCCAGCCATATCGACGGTGGGTAGTTGCCGCGAGATGGTGAGGACGCCGTCGCTACCGCGATGAGGTCGACGCCGACCGGCAACCCGTGTGCCTCGACCCAGTCGGTCAAGGCCGGGACCTCCGCCTGACACGCCGGGCACCAGTGGGCGAGGAAGAGGACGATCGTCGGCGAAGTGCCTGGTTCAACTGACATCGCCTCACCGGTGATGGCCGGTGCCGGCACCCCCACCGCAGGGTCGGCGACTCCGGAGTCGTGTTGCGGCAGCGCCTGGCCGGCGACGGCGATCTCGCCATACGCCTGGACACTTCCTGACTCCGCCGAAAGCGCCGCACCTATCGCTGCGACGGTAACGACGCCGCCGATGATCCATCCGATCTTTCTGCCGGTCATTGCTTCCTCACTGAATAGAGCACTCCGACGATGGCGATAAAGCCGCTCAACGCCATGAATGGAATGGTGACGAATCCGAATTCGGTCACGTACCGGATGGCGCACGAGGCCCCGACGTCGCACGCCGAGTCGGTCAGCACCCATTGGTTGACCAGATGCCAGACCGAGATCCCGGCGCCGATGAGCGCCGGCGGGACGGCGTAGCGCACCACGGTCCGGTCCTGGTGGAGCCATCCGACAGCCAACACGATCACCAGCGGATACATGGCAATCCTCTGATACCAGCACAACTGGCACGGCTCGAACCCGAAGTACTCCGAATACAGCAGGCTGCCCGCCGTTGCTGCCGTGGCGACAAGAAGCGCGAGTCCGACTCCGTTGCGAAATCCGAGGTCCCGGAACGTGGCCGGACGCAGAAGGCCGACGAGGCCCGCCGCCAATGCAGCGAGGGCCAGGAGGGCCGCGAATCGGGAGAATGTCGTGACAGGCATCGGTGTGTGAGGGGAACGCTATCAGCGGTCGTTGGCTCGACGTCCGGGACTGAAGACCCATGAACCCGGGCCGTTCGACCTTCGATCAGGGGAGTAGGTCGTCGACCTGACGCAGGAGTTCCAGCACGTCGATCGGCTTCGTGACGTAACCGGTCGCGCCGGCGTCGAGGAGGCGCTGGATCTGGCCGGGACTGGCGTCGGCGGAGATGATCAGCACGGGAATGTGCCGGGTCACCGGATCAGCGCGCATCTCCTCGAGAACGTCCTTGCCGTCCATGTCGGGCAGGTGGAGGTCGAGAAGGACGAGGTCAGGGTGGTGCTGGCCGATCAGATCGAGCCCGAGGCTTCCCTGCATGGCGACTTCCAGGCTGATGTGGGAACGGAGGGCCAGGATGCGTTCGATCAACTCCACGTTCGATGGGTTGTCCTCGATATAGATGACCATCTTCTGGTTGCGGTCGGCACGGATGTTCGCGGCCCGTTTGGGATCGGTCCGGTCCATTTCGGCGTCGTGAGGATCGGTGCGGGGGAGCGAGATCGTGAAGGTCGACCCCTCTCCCGGCGTTGATTCGACAGACAACTTTCCTCCCATCGCTTCTATCAGATGTCGCGAGAGCACCAAACCCAAACCCGTGCCTTGTTGGTCGGTGGCGTCTGCACCGAGTCGGTCGAACGGAGTGAACAGTCGCCCGAGTTGGTCTGCGGTGATACCGGCACCGGTGTCGGTGAACGAAGTTGCCAGTTCACCGTTGGTCGTCGCATACGCGACCTCGACGGATCCTCCCGGCCGGTTGTACTTGACGGCGTTGGACAGGAGATTGAGGAACGCCTGTTTGAGACGTTGGCGATCGGCCAGCACGTGACGTTCCTCCCCCGGTTCGACCATGATCTCGACCGACCGGCCCGCCGCCATCGGACGGATCAAATCGATCGACTCCAAGAGGATCTCGGCGACGTCGACCGGTTCGAGCGACAGGTTCAACCGCCCCGCTTCGACCTGGGCGATGTCCAACACCTCGTCGATGAGCTCTAGGAGAAGCCGTCCGCCCTTGAGGATGTGCGAGACCGATTCCTGTGAGCGAGCCTCGAGCGGTGGGTCGGAGAGTTCCAGCAATTGGGCGAACCCGATGATCGAGTTGAGCGGTGTGCGCAGTTCGTGGCTCATCCGAGACAGGAAGGTGCTCTTCGCCTGGTTCGCCCGCTCCGCTTCGGCCCGGGCCAGCCGCATCTCATCTTCGGCCTGCTTCCGACCGGTCACGTCGATGAGTGTGCCTTCCAGTCCGACCGGTGTCCCGTCCGCCCCTCTGAGGACTCGGGCGCTGGCTGCGACGTCGATGAGAGAGCCGTCACGGCGGCGGAAGCGCATTTCGAAGCCGGTGACCGCCCCGGAACGGGAGACGGCATCGAGGAAGCGGGCGCGCTCTTCGGGATCGGCGTAGAGCGCAGTGATATCGGGCGTTTCGGCGAGGAGGGCGTCGACGCTGTCGTACCCGAGCATGTGGGCGAGGGCGGGGTTGGCGTCGACGATGGTGCCTGTGGGGGTCGTCGATACCATGCCGGTCGGGATGCCTTCGAACAGCCGGAAGTAGCGCTGCTCCGCCTCGCGAGCCTCGCCGGAAGCCGTCACTCGGTCGGTGATGTCGAGGACGTAGCCGAGCAGGTGCCCGGGATCTCCGGAAGCGGTTCGCTGCACCTTCACATCGATGGCCACCCAACGCTCGGATCCGTCGTCGGCCGTGATCGCGTACTCGCCGTACCAACCATTGACGGCACCGTCAGCCGCTGCCCGAGCCCCCTCTCTGAACGCATCCCGATGTTCGGGTGCGAGCAGCGAGGCGGAGAATCGTTGTCGTCCGGTGGCCGATTCAAGAGATACGCCGAGGACACGCTCCACGTTGGGACTGACGTAGGTCAATTCCTGGGACTCCCCCAGGCGCTCCCTGAACATGACGACCGGACCCTCGTCGACGAGGTATTCGAGGAATTCCCTGGCAACCCGGAGCTCATCTTCCCGTGTGCGCAGGAGAGATGCAGCCTCGATGATGGCCACGCCGAGTCGACCGACCTCGTCGTCGGTAGTCGGAATCGGAGCTAACGGTTCTCCCGTGCCGAGCCGCACTGCGTTCTCCGTGATCCGGGCGACCCGTCGTGTCAGGCGCAATGCGAACGTGACCGTGGCAACCAAGCCCAGCACCCCGATCATGCCGGCCGCAGGGATGAACGCGGCGAGGATCCCCCGGGTTCGGTCGGCATCGGCGTTGCGTTCGGCGAGGCGTTGGTCTTCGACGGCTTCCATCGCGGCAAGGTCGCCTCGTAACCCGTCCATGACCGCTCTGCCGAAGTCCAGCTCCCGCAGCCGAGTGGTCTCGTCGGCAGGCTGGAGTTGGTCTGCGAGACCGTCGAGACGCTGGTCGGCGCCTCGGCGTACGAGTTCGAGGCGTTCGGTTTGGACAGCGTCGTCCATCACGAGGGTCTCGAGATGGTCCAAGGCAGGTTGGAGACCGGAGATGGCGTCCTCGTACGGCTCGAGGAACTCTTCTTCACCGGTCAGCAGAAAGCCGCGGACTCCGGTCTCGGCGTCGACCAGCAATCCCCTCACATCCTGGATGGCCGATCTGATCTCGAGCGAGCGGGAGACCTGGCGGTCGGCTTCGAGCTGGCGGTTTTCGAGGTACACCAGAACTGCGATCGCGACCAACAAAGCCAGGAATGCGACGGACGCGACCATGAGCCCACGAGCGATGAGACCGTTGCTCCGGAAAGATCTTTCGTCCCTTAGCGTCATCGAAGCCAGCGTCTGAGTCGGGAGTCCCGACTTCGCAGGCAAGTCTCAAGCATTGTGCGAGGTGCGCCGAAGAATGTATTGCCACGCATACACTTCGTCAGGTGGTCCAACCTATGGACGTCAACAGCGCTCGCATTCTCATCGTGGACGATCAGGACGCCAACCTTCGGTTGCTCCACGGGGTGTTGTCCCCGACATATGACCACATTGAGATGATATCCGACGCGCGGCAGGTGCAACGGGTGCTGGCGGAGTTCTCCCCCGATGTGGTGCTCGTGGACCTCCACATGCCCCATGTGAGCGGGTTCGACGTCCTCGAAGCAGTCCGCAACGCCACCGCCGCAGACGACTTCGTGCCGGTTGTGGTGATCACCGCCGACGTCTCGCACGAAGCCAAGCGACGGGCGTTGGCGCTTGGCGCCATCGACTTCCTGACCATGCCGATCGACGTTGTGGAAGTGGCGCTTCGGGTGGCGAACATCGTCCGCACTCGGTTCCTCTATAGAGAGCTACGGGATGCGCGAGCGACGCTCGAACTCTCCGTGGATCAACGCACGGAGGAACTCTCCGCCGCCAACGCCAGGCTGTCCGATCTCATACGCACCAAGGATGAATTCATCGCCTCGGTGTCCCACGAGTTGCGGACGCCCCTATCGGTCGTCGTCGGTCTCGCAGCAGAACTGCGTGAACACGGACACACCATCGACGACCGGGAGTACGCCGAACTGCTCGACATGGTGGTGGAGCAGAGCAACGACGTCGCCGCCATTATCGAAGACCTGCTGGTGGCAGCACGGGCAGACATCGGGACGCTCACCATCGTTCCCCGGGAGACGAAGTTGCAGGATGTCGTCGACCGGGCGCTCGCCCCGATCGGGACGGATCAGCGGAAACGGATCGAGATCCACCTTGCCCTCACCTCGATCGAGATCGACCCGGTGCGACTCACCCAGATCCTGCGCAACCTCGTGACGAACGCCGTTCGCTATGGCGGTCCCAACATCGGGATCGAGGTGGGCGGAGCGGAGGACGGTGTCGTGATCGATGTGTGGGACGACGGTCCCGCGCTTGCCGAGGACACGCGGGGGTCGATCTTCGAGCCGTACGTGTCGGCCCATCCTTCCCAAAGTCAGCCTGCCGCGGTCGGTCTCGGTCTGACGGTTTCCCGCAATCTCGCCCGCCGGATGGGTGGCGACCTCGCGTACGAACACGACGGCCGGCGCAGCATCTTCCACTTGACACTCCCGGCCAAGCCGTTGTCGGTGACGCTCGGTTCCGTCTGACATCAGCGGTTCTGTCGTATCCACTCGATACGGTGACGGCGATGACGTACGGTCGACCACCGCTCGAAAAGATCGATCTCCGGGTTTTGGACCTCCTCGAGCAGTGCCCTTCCGCTCGGGGCCCCGGCAGCAGAACGCCTACGGCGGCGTTGGACCGGTGGAAGGTGATCCGCGAGGCGACAGTCCAGTGGCACAACGCCGGTATGCCGACGGATCCGACCGAGATCGAAGGAATCGAAGCGGCGTTCTTCGCCGGTTGGGATCCTGTACAGCGTCGGCTTCTTGTCGAGTTGTTCGCTTCTTACCGGCGACTCTTCCCTCCCGACTCCACCCGCATCGAACTCGATCCCGTCTTCGGCGTTGCGTTGCACGAACCCACCAACCGTTCCATCAGCGTCGCCGTCCAGGTGGAAGTGGAGACGGCGGACGGGACCCAGGCTCTGCGCATCAAGACAGGGAGGGCGACCACCACAGAGTCGGAAGCCGCCGCCTTCTATCAGAGTGACGAAGCACGAACGCTGGTGGATCTTCGTCTCGCCGCCGACGACGTCGTGACGATTCCGCCGCCGGACGACCCTTCGGGCATGGTCGACGAGCTGGCGATCCGCTGGGATCGCGTGCAATCCACACCGCGGCAGGGGCGAGTGGCGGGATTCCACTGCCACTCCTGTGCTCGGCCCGCTCGCTGCGGACAATATCCGGTGGTGGGGGAGGGGACCGTGTCGGGAAACACTCGCACGCTGCTCGTGTCGAAGACTCGTCTCGCAGACTCGGAACGATGCCTGCGTTCCGCCGCCTGGCCCACCGTCTACGGCATCCCTCGCGATGACGGCGACGACGAGTTCGGCTCGACAAACCTCGTTGTCGGAAACCAGTTCCACCAGACCGTGGCCGCCGCCCTCCTGTCAGACGATCCGGGCGGCCTGTACGACGCGGCGTCAGGAACGGTCTCGCCGTCTGAGGCCGACGACCTGCGCTGGCTCTTCGACCAGCACGAGGCCCTGTGGGCGACGCACGAACCACCGGTCAGGGTGAGCCGCACCGAATATCAGTTCGGCGTGACGTTCGTTGTCGAAGGTGCGGTGCTCGACCGTCAGGACCGGCTCGGGACCGGCGACGTTGCCGTCACCCTCATGGCGGCCACCGACGTGAACGGCTGGGAGGACGACCGTGTCGCCGCCGTGGTGGAGCACCGGACCGGCAACAGGTCGGCCGCCCTGCCGTACGAGGCCGACCTCTACGCCCTCTCAGCTTGGGAGGCTCTGACGTCGCTTGGGCGGGAGGTCGACGGGGTGGCGGTGCACTTCCACCACGTTCGGGCCGACCCTGCCCGATGCGATCGTGAGTTCTACACGGTGGACCGAATCGAGCAAGCGAGAGTGACCCTTCGTGGGATCGCAAGCACATTGGCTGGTCTTCACCCGGCGGATTCGACCTCAGCCTCCTACACGGTCGGGCCCTGGTGCGACTGGTGCCAGTGGCGCGAGCGGTGTTTGCCGTTCCGGTCCTGAGGGCATAGTGGCATCATGCACTGGGGAGAGGTGTGACGTATGGCCCGATATCGCAAGCCTGCCGAACGCAGCGATTCGATCCAGGACCGGCGGGGCAGTCCTGGCCGCCGTGCCGTCGGCGTCGGCGTCGGCGGAGGTGGCATCGCGATCGTGGTCGCCGTGCTGTTCGCGCTGTTCGGTGGAGGCGGCGAGATGGGTGACCTGACCCAGGTTCTGGAGAGTCTGCAACCCGCCCAGACGCCGAGCGCCGAGGCATCCCCGCTGCCGCGTGAGGCGGACCCTGACGCCGACCTCGTCGACTTCCTGTCCGTCGTCCTCGATGACAATCAACTTTTCTGGGACGAGGCGTTCACTGCATCCGGCCTCGAATACCGCTACGCCGACCTCGTCCTGTTCGAAGGCGTCACCGAGTCCGGATGTGGCGGCGCAGACGAGCGGTACGGCCCGCACTACTGCCCGCTGGACGAGAACGTCTATATCGAGCTGGGATTCTTCCGAGAGCTCCAATCCCGCTTCGGAGTGAGCGGCGACCTGGCTCCCGCCTACGTCCTGTCCCATGAGATCGCCCACCACGTCCAGACGGTTCTCGGGATCAACCAGCAGGTCCGGGACCAGCAGCAGGCGGATCCCTCCTCGGCCAACGATCTCTCTATCCGCATGGAACTGCAGGCCGACTGCTTCGCCGGTGTGTGGGCGTCGACGGTGTATGTCGACGACACCGACACTCTGGAGGCGGGTCGAGTCCTCGAACTGGAACCGGGGGAGATCCGGGAGGCGCTCGAGGCCGCCGCCGCAGTCGGTGACGACCGCATCCAGGAGGCGGCGACCGGTCGCACCGACCCGGAGTCCTGGACCCACGGCTCCTCGGAACAGCGGGAGCGCTGGTTCCAGACGGGGTATGAGACGGGCGACCCGTCCCGCTGTGACACTTTCTCGGGCACACCATGACCAATCCTCCGGGCCTGCGACTCCGAACCACGTTCGACAATGACCGCAACGGCCGTGCACACGATCGTCGCCGCCAGGACCGCACCTACCGGATCACACCGGTATGAGCGGAGTGGTCCGATGAGCGGCGCCGAACTCGATGCGCTGTTGGTGCAGGTCGCGAACGGAGATCGCCATGCTTTCAACCAGTTGTACGACGCCACCGCCGATCTCGTCTACGGGATTGCTCGGCGCGTCGTTGTCGACCGCGACCTGGCAGCCGAGATCGCCCAGGAGGTCTTCCTCGAAGTCTGGCGCAAGGCAACGCGGTTCGAGCAAGGCCGCGGTTCTGCCAGAACGTGGATCGCTGTGATGGCCAAGCGCCGGGCGATCGACGTTGTGCGGTCGACCCAGTCGGCGCGTGATCGGGATCTGGCGAACCCGTCGGCTCTCACCGAGCCAGGCGACCCGGTCGGTGATGTGGTGGCGGACCTCGATGACCGGACCAGGGTGTCGGCGGCGCTGGCATCCCTGTCCGATCTTCAACGCCAGGCGCTCGACCTCGCCTTCTACGGGGGGCTCACCCACCGCGAGGTGGCGGAAAGGCTCGACGTGCCGCTCGGAACGGTGAAGACTCGGATCCGCGACGGACTGGGAAGGTTGGCGTCAGCGATGGGAGAGAGCGATGGATGACATCCACGATCTGACAGCGCTCTACATCGTCGACGCGCTCGACGACATCGAACGACGCCGGTACGAGGGTCACCTCGCCGACTGTGCTGACTGCCAGGCCGAACTCGAGGAATTGGGCCGGGGTTTCGCCGCATACGTCGCCGCCTCTACCGAGCCGGTACCCGAATCGGTCAAGGCGGCGGTGATGGCAGGAATCGAGCAACGCCCGCCTGCCCGCAGGCGCTTCGCCGGTCTCGCCGCCGGGCTCACCGCGGCTGCCGCCGCGTTGTCCGTCGTCGTCGCCGTCGCCGTCGGCGGTGAACCAGACCTCGTCGAACAGATCTACGCGGCAGACGACGTGGTGGTGCTCGACGTCGACGCCTCCCCGTTCGCCAACACTCAGGTGGTCTACTCCCGTGAGGTGGGCCGAGTGGTCTTCGTCTCCGACCAGCTCCCCGATCCTGGCGAAGGCCGAACCTATCAGTTGTGGTTGATCGACGACGACGGCCCCCGCTCGGCTGGCACGTTCCTCCCCGAAGACGGTACGGCGACGGTCGTCCTCGACGGCACCGCCGAACCGGGCCTTGTCGTTGGGCTGACCATCGAACCGTCCGGGGGCTCGACTGAACCCACCGGCGAGGTACTCGTCGCACAACCGCTGGCCTGAGCGCGCTACCCGTCGCCCTCTACCGGGTGATAGGACATCTCGATTGCCATCCAGACCGTGCGCGATCGCGGTTGGAAGAGGATCGGGGTGAGTCCGGCGACGACGACCGTCGCGACGAAGAGCGGAGTCCACGGCACATCCGGCCACCACAGGATCATTCCGCCGACGAGCACCAGGAGCAGGAGTCCGAAGGTGACGACGGTGTTGATGATCATCGCCCCCACCCAGTACCCGTGCTCGCGTTCGAATCGGAGCCCGCAGGTGGGGCAGCGGTCGTGAAGCTCGCCGAAGCTGCGGAAGATGCCACCGCCTCCACAGCGCGGGCACCGTTTCCTCAATCCCCGCCCGAACATCGTCCCAAACCCGGCCCGTTCCACATCCCGAGGCTAGAACCCCCCGCCCCATCCGCGTTTTTAGCGAACCACCGCTACAAAAACAGTGCGTTTCGCCGACCAAAACCGGGTCGAGCGTCGGGTGGGGGCGAGTCCTCGTATTCTCGCCGGGTGATCGAAGACGCATTGAGTCGCCGCATCCAGTACGAGGCGAGCGGGATCGACCTCACCGACACCGACCCCGATCCGTTCGCGCAGTTCGCCCGCTGGTTCGCCGATGCCGCCACCGACATCGTCGAAGTCAACGCCATGGTCGTGTCGACAATCGGCGGGGACGAACCTTCGAGTCGCGCCGTATTGCTACGTGAGATCCACGAAGGCCGGTTCGTTTTCTACACCAACCGGGGCTCGCGCAAAGCGCGGGACATCGAATCCAACCCGAAAGTCAGCTTGCTGTTCCCATGGTTCGTGTTGCATCGCCAGGTGCGGATCGACGGCATCGCCAGTCCGGTTCCCGCCGGGATGAGTGATGCCTACTTCGACTCTCGTCCGTTCGAATCCCGGGCGGGAGCGATCGCCTCACCGCAGAGCGAACCGATCCCGTCGCGTCAGTGGCTGGAAGAGCGAGTGGCGGAGGTGGTGGCGAGCGGAGAGGTGACGCGGCCGGCGGGCTGGGGTGGATACGGCGTCGAGCCGACCGCGTTCGAGTTCTGGCAGGGCAGACCGAATCGTCTCCACGACCGCATCCGTTACACGCGATCCGAAGACGGCTGGCTCAGGGAACGGCTCGCTCCGTGACGCTCCGCCTCGACGTGCTCGGTTCGACCGGCAGCTGGCCCGCACCGGGTCTTCCCTCTTCGGGCTACGTGGTCGCAGACGGCGAGACCCGGATCATCGTCGATCTGGGTTTCGGAACGATGCCGGGGCTGTCGGACCCTCTGGACGTCGACGCAATTGTGGTGTCCCACCGTCATCCGGACCACTGCGCCGACGTCCTCGCCCTCTATCACCTGTGGGCGTACGGCAAAGAGCGGAAGGTCGGCGTGCCGCTGATCGCGCCGCAGTCGACGTTGAACGCCCTCAGCGCCTTCGTCGATGCGGGCAGCGGCAATCGATTCTGGGAGGTCTTCATCGCCGCCCCGGTGAGTCATGGTGCCCGCCGCCACATCGGGACGATGGATCTGGAGTTTTTCGGCGTCGACCATTCGGTGTCGGCGGTGTCGGTCCGGATCGAATCCTCCGGTCGGTCACTCTTCTACACCGGGGACACGGGAATGGCGGGGGAGTGGTGGAAGGCCGTCCCGCAGTCCGACGTCGTGCTGTCCGAGGCCTCCTGGCAGGGCGACGGCGACGGAGGCAACTACACCCAACATCTCACCGCTACCCAGGCGGGCACCCTCGCCGCCGCCCTTGGCGCCGAGCGTTTGGTCCTCACCCACCTGAAGCCCGGTCTCGATCCGGTACGGTCTGTTGCCGAAGCCCAGACGACTTTCCCCGGCCCGGTATCGCATGCCGCTCCGGGTCTCACAATCGAGGTGTGACCATGCGCGAGCGCGCAGCAGACGAACTCCGAGACCTCCGACTCCACGTCGGCTACACCGATGCCACGCCAGGGTCGGTCCTCATCGAGATGGGACGAACCCGGGTGCTGTGCACCGCGTCGATCGACACCGACATGCCGAGATGGATGAGGGACAGCGGCAAGGGCTGGGTGACCGCCGAATACGCCATGCTGCCCGGATCGAGTTCCGAAAGGATCCGCCGGGACGCGTACACGAAGGGTCGTCAGCAGGAGATCAGCCGCCTCATCGGCCGGGCCCTCCGGTCGATCGTCAGCCTCGACAAGATGCCCAACGTGACGGTCAGGGTCGACTGCGACGTCATCCAGGCCGACGGCGGCACCCGGACCGCGGCGGTGACCGGCGCCTGGGTGGCGATGCACGAGGCGCTGGAGTGGGCGCTGGCCCAGAACCTCGTGGTGCGCAATCCGATCCGTGACCAGGTGGCGGCGACGTCGGTCGGCATCGTCGAAGGCGAAATCCTGCTCGACCTCGAATACGAGTCCGACGCAGCTGCCCAAGTCGACCTGAACGTCGTGATGTCAGGCGAGGGCGGCCTGGTGGAAGTCCAGGGAACTGCGGAAGGCGCCCCATTCGACCGGGCTCAACTCGACGAGATGCTGGACCTAGCCGCCGCCGGGATCCGCGAACTGGTCGACGCCCAGATCCGGGCCACCACCCCGTGAGGTTCGGCCGGGCGATTGTCGCATCGAAGAATCCGGACAAGATCGCCGAAGTCGAGGCGGTTCTCGCCGGTCTGGGGATCGTCGACGAAATCGTGCGCGGTCTCGACTGGCCCGACGTCGACGAAACCGAGCCCACTCTGGAAGGCAACGCCCTTCTCAAGGCGCGGGCGGTGGCTGCCGCCACCGGACTCGTCTCCGTCGCCGACGACACCGGACTCGAAGTCGACGCCCTCGGTGGTGCTCCCGGTGTGCACAGCGCCCGTTACGCCGGAACTGACGCCTCCTACTCCGACAACGTCGCCAAGCTCCTGGCCGAACTGGGTGACCGATCCGACCGGACTGCCCGTTTCCGGACTGTCATCGCAGTCGTCGACCCGACCACAGGCCACGAATGGACGGCGGCCGGCGCACTGGAAGGCGAGATCGCACGCGAGCAGCGAGGCGTCTACGGCTTCGGCTACGACCCGGTCTTCGCAGTGGACGGTCGGACCCTGGGCGAGATGACGAAGGAAGAGAAATCCGAGATCAGCCATCGCGCCCGTGCACTGCGAACGCTGGCCGACGTGCTCGCGACCTGACCATTGGGTGCGGGCGAGAGGACTCGAACCTCCACGGGCTTCGCCCACTGGGACCTAAACCCAGCGCGTCTTCCAATTCCGCCACACCCGCGTGAGTGCGTTTTGAGATGGGTGGTAGGCCGCCCGGGACTCGAACCCGGAACCTGCAGATTAAGAGTCTGTTGCTCTGCCAATTGAGCTAGCGACCCGGCGGGGAGTGTAAACAGTCGGGCCGGACCAACACAGTCGGCCGACACCGACCCGAGGTATGACAGAATCAGCGGGACACGGGCTGTGGCGCAGCTTGGCAGCGCGCCTGCTTTGGGAGCAGGAGGCCGTCGGTTCGAATCCGACCAGCCCGACCAGGCTAAAATGCCGTCCGACCCTGCGGGTGTAGCTCAATGGTAGAGCCCCAGCCTTCCAAGCTGGTTGTGAGGGTTCGATCCCCTTCACCCGCTCCACGCGAAGAGCGCCGATCTGGGTTCGGAGAGCGTTCGCTCTTCGTGCCCTCGACAGGATTCGAACCCGTGACCTAGTCATTAGAAGTGACTTGCTCTATCCAACTGAGCTACGAGGGCATCGGGGATTGTATTGCCAGTGTGACCTCGGAGACCTCGCAGGATTACACTGCCGGTTCCGTCGGCGCCGCCGACCGTGGTGGCCGTAGCTCAGCTCGGTTAGAGCGCCAGGTTGTGGTCCTGGATGTCGGGGGTTCAAATCCCCTCGGTCACCCCACGCAGAAGCCGGGAGTTTCCCTCCCGGCTTCTTGCAGCAATTAGTCGTCCAGCACAGGAGTGCATGTGTCCGTCACCGTGACCGATGCCGGTCCGTTCGAAAAGTTCGTTTCCTTCGTGGTCGAAGAATCGGAGTTGGAGGCCGCCAAGTCGAAGGCGGCACGCCGTCTCGCCAACGAGGTGCGCATTCCGGGCTTCCGCCCAGGCAAGGCCCCCCGGCCGATCGTCGAATCCACCGTCGGCAAGGACCGCGTCCGCTCCGAGGCGATCGACGATCTGTTGCCGCAGAAGGTGAGTGAGGTCCTCGACGAGATGGGTCTGGAGCTGGCGGTGTCGCCCAGCCTCGAGAGCCTGATCGACATCCCTGAGGGCATCAAGGTCGAAGTGAGGGTGACGACCTGGCCGACGCTCGCCGAGGCGCCCGAGATCCACGATCGGGCCATCGAAGTCGGCTCCCCTGAGATCTCCGACGAAGAACTGGAAGAACAGATCAACCGCTTGCGCGACCAATTCGGGAGTCTCGACCAGGTGGACCGCCCGGTCGAGACGGGTGACTTCGTCACCTTGGACGTTTCGGCGACCGCCGATGGTGAACCGGTTTCCGATGCCAGTGCCAGCGACCTCGTTTACGAGGTCGGCTCCGAATTGTTCCTCGACGGCGTCGACGAAGTGCTGGTCGGAGCCGGCAAGGACACGACCGTCACATTCGACTCGCTGCTCCCCGACGGTTTCGGGGACGATGCAGGGCGTGAGGTCACCTTTGCGATCACCGTCACCGACGTCCGGGTCCGGGTCCGTCCGGAACTGACCGACGAGTGGGTCGACGAGGTCACCGAGTTCGAGACGGTCGAGGAGATGCGCATCGAGATGCGCTCCCAACTCGCCCAGATGAAGACCAGGGTGCTGGCGAACCGCTTCCGGGAGCAGGCGGTCGGCGAGTTGGTCGATGGCATCGAACTGGAAATCCCGACGGCAATCGTTCGTTCGGAGATGGATGACATCCTCCACCGTTTCGGCCACCGCCTCGAACAGCAGGGGATTGAGTTCGCCGACTATCTCGAAGTCACAGGACAGACCCAGCAGGGTTTCGTCGCCGATGCCACTGCCCAGGCCGAACGCGGCGTTCGAACCCGGCTGTTGCTCGATACCGTGGCGGATCAGGAGGGTCTGGAAGTCACCGAAGACGAGATCCTGGCGGTCGTCAACGCCGCCCTGGCCCAGGAATCCGAGGCCCGCCTCGATGCCACTACCTTCCGGGAGGCCCTGCGGGGGAGTCCCGAAGAGAAGAGCATCACCAGTGATATCCTCCGCAACAAAGCACTCGAGAGGATCCTTTCGAGTGCTCGACCTGTCGACGAGGACGGGAACGACGTGGACCTGACGGTCGTCGACCCCGAACCTGACCCGTATGACGGTGAGATCGTCGAAGGCGAAGTGGTCGCCGGAGACGTTTTCGAAGGCGAGGTCGTCGAAGGTGAAATCCTGAGCGAAGTTGAAGTGTCTGACGCTGAAGCGTCGACCGAGGAGGAATGATGAGCGCCGAGGGCTACGTCCCCGTCCCCTACGTCACCGAGTCCACCAGCCGTGGCGAGCGGACCTATGACATCTACAGCCGGCTGCTGAAAGACCGCATCATCTTCCTGGGCACGCCCATCGATGACACGGTGGCCAACCTGATCATGGCCCAGATGTTGCACCTCGAATCCGAGGATCCGGACAAGGACATCTTCTTGTACATCAACAGCCCGGGCGGTTCGATTACCTCGCTATTCGCCATCTACGACACCATGCAATACGTCAAGCCGGCGGTCAACACGGTGTGCATGGGTATGGCGGCGTCGGCTGCCGCCGTCATCCTCGCCGGGGGCGCGCCAGGGAAGCGTTTCGCCCTCC
>JBBDQP010000084.1:0-3911 GCA_040905965.1 Acidimicrobiia bacterium | reverse complement strand
CACGTCCTTTCGGACACAGGAACCTGAATCCTGCGCGTCTGCCAATTCCGCCACTCGCCCGGGCGTGAGGGAATGGTACCGCAGCCATAGGCCACGTCATCTGCGGACCATCAACCCATGTCGGTGCGCACCGCTACCTTGTCCCTCGTGGAAGTCATGCGTCGACTCGAGCGCAGGTTGGAAGCGGTGCTCGAAGGCACCGGCGGTCAGCTTTTTCGCGGAGCACCGCACGTTTCGGAGCTCGCCGGGTCCATCGTGCGCGTCCTCGACCTGTCTGTCGATTCCGAAGGCCTGGTACCCAACAAGATCCACGTCCCCTCTCCCGTCCCGCCCGAATCCTCCGCCGCGCTCGAACAGGCGATCACCGAAGCAGTCATCGAGCGGGGCTGGCGCATCGAGGGGCCTATAGAGGTGGTCCCATCCGAGACGCGGGCGGTCACCGTCGTCGTCGAACGCGGCCCTCTCCCCGTGTGGGGCGAGCTCGTCGGTTCCGACAACCACCCACTCCGGGTCAACCGCGCCATCCTCGGACGTTCTTCGGAATGTGACGTCGTCGTCGACGACGCCTCCGTCTCCCGACGTCACGCCCGTCTTTGGCGGCAGGACGATCGCGTCCTGTGCGTCGACCTGAACAGCTCGAACGGGACTTCTGTCGACGGAGCGGGAGTCGGGCCGACTCCCACCGAAGTCCGAGACGGGTCGGAGCTCGCGTTCGGCGCAACCCGGTTTCGTTTCCGAAGGAGGGACGATGCCTGACTTTCTGCTGACCCTGCTCCGCCTGATCTTCCTGAGTCTCGTCTACCTGTTCGTCTGGCAAGTGGCACGGTCGATGTCGACCCACATCGGGGTTCGACCGGTCCGCAGCCGTCGCCGGAAAGGCACCCGGGTGGTCGTCGTGCGCTCGGATTCCAATCCCGGGCTGCAGTTCGTGGTCGAGGATTCGATAGTCATCGGAAGGAGCGACGAGGCGGACGTGCTTATTTCCGACCCCTACGCTTCTGACTTCCACCTGCGAATGACGGCGAAGGACGGGCGGATCGTGCTGAGCGACTTGGGGAGCACCAACGGAACCTACGTCAATGGACGCCGGGTGACCGCGCCCACCGATCTCGGCCGCGGAGACGCCGTGCAGGTTGGCAAGACGGTGATGGAGATTCGATGACCTACCGATGGGCGGTTGCGTCTCATCCGGGCAACGTCAGACCGGGGAATGAGGATTCCGTCTGGCCCGCCACCTCGGGGGCGGGGGACGGTCCGCTCGTCGTGATCGTCGCCGACGGCATGGGCGGAGCGGTCGCGGGAGAAGTGGCGTCCCGCCTCGCCGTGGAAGCCGCCAAGTCCTCCGACCTCGACATCGAAGATCGAGTGAGAGAAGCCAATCAGGCGATACTCGATGAGGTCGAGCGCCGGCCCGAACTGCGCGGCATGGGTACCACGATGACGCTCTTCGAACTCGGAACCGAAGACGGACTTGCCCAATTCGCCCACGTCGGAGACAGTCGCGCCTATCTGTGGCGAGCCGGCGAACTGACTCAGCTCACCGAGGACCACACGGTGGTCAACATGTACCTGCGGACGGGGGCGATCAGCCCCGACGAGGTCGCCAACCATCCGCAACGAAGCCTCATCACCCGGGCTGTCGGTCTCACGCCCGATCTCGACGTCGACACGGGAAATATGACGCTCGAGCCCGGCGACCGACTGCTCCTGTGCTCGGACGGCGTCAACTCGATGATCGACGACACACAAGTCGCCGAGGCACTCACGGCCGAAACCGCAGAAGAAGCGGTGTGGCTCCTGGTCGAGAAGGCCAATCTGGCGGGTGGACACGACAACATCACTGCCCTCGTCGTCGACGTCGTCGAGTGACGGCCGGCGCATGACGCGCAATATCGAAGCGGCTCTCATCGTCGGAGCGGCAGCACTCGCCGCCTTCGGCACCACCCTCGTCAACTTCGCCCGCGAAGGCGGGGTCGACGCCCAGGTCGGTCTGACCTTCTTGATCGTGACGATCGCCTTTGGTGGATTTCATGTCGCTGTCCGAAGGTTCGCCCCTGGGGCTTCCACCAACCTGATTCCACCCGCAGCCCTCGTCGCGATGTTCGGGCTCATCGAGATCTACCGCATCAATCCCGTACGGGCAGGCTTGCAGCGGTGGTGGATGCTGATTGCAGCGGCAGGAGGCGTCATCGTCCTCGCCTGGCTGCACCGATCCGGAACCGAGATCCTTCGCCGCTATCGCAACATCACGCTGGCCGGTGCGGTGGTTCTGATGCTGACTCCCCTGCTCCCGTCCGACTGGCCGCTTCCCATCCGCGGACTGACCGTCAACGGATCACGGCTGTGGATCGAGATCGATCTCGGCATCACGGCGCTCAATTTCCAGCCAGGAGAGATCGCCAAGGTGGCCATTGTCGTGTTCCTCGCCGGGTATCTGGCCGACCGGAGGGTGGCGCTCATCGAGGCCAAACGGCGATTGGGGCCGGTCGCCCTGCCCGAACCCCGGCAGCTGCTGCCTCTGCTCGTCGTCTGGGGCGCCACGTTGGGAGTCATGGTCAGTCAGCGCGATCTTGGTGCGTCGCTCCTTCTGTTCGCCGTGTTCGTGGCAATGCTGTACGCCGCCACAGGACAGTCCGGATATCTCACAGGGGGACTCTTCCTCACTGTCCTCGGCGCGGTGGGCTCATGGCGCGTCTTCGATCATGTCCAGAGGCGGGTGACGGCGTGGATCGATCCGCTGAGCGACTTCGAGGACGCAGGGTTCCAGGTCGCACAGGGCATGTTCGGGCTCGGAACCGGATCCCTGTCCGGGTCGGGGCCCGGTCTCGGGAGACCGGACCTGATCCCCAATGCCATCACGGATTTCATCTTCGCCGCCGTCGGCGAGGAGTTCGGCTTCGCCGGGACCGTGGCGGTCCTCGCCTCCTATGCGCTGATGGTGGCAGTCGGGTTCGGCATCTCGCTCCGAGCAAGGGACCGATTCCGCAAGTTGCTGGCGGCGGGGCTCACCCTCACTTTCGGAATCCAGACGTTCCTCATCATCGGCGGTGTCCTGCGTGTCGTGCCGCTCACAGGAATCACGCTGCCGTTCATGTCGTACGGGGGGTCCTCGCTCGTCGGAAACTTCGTCCTACTGGCGATCCTCCTGCGGGTCTCGCACGAGGAGGCGGACGCGTGAACGGACCCACACGCCGACTCGCCGTCGTCATCTTCACCGGCTTCGCCGTGCTGCTCGCCGCCTCGTCCTGGTTCCAGGTCTTCGGCGCCGACCGGTACCGAGCCGACCCCCGCAACGTCCGCAACACGATCACTCTGACCGAGAAAGAGCGGGGGCTGATCGTCGCAGCCGACGGCACCGTGCTTGCCCGATCCGATCCGGTGCCGGATACCCCGCAGGCCTTCGCCCGCTCCTATCCGGAGGGAGCGCTCTACGCCCACACCGTCGGCTACACCACGTTCCTGGTGGGCGACACCGGTCTCGAGGCGGCTTTCGCCGACGACCTGCGTAGTCGGCAGGACCTCACGATCAGCGACCTTCTGGCGGCGCTGTTCGGGCGTGACCTACGGCCGCAAAACATCCAGACGACGCTGCAACCGATCGTCCAGCAGGCGGCCTTTGAAGCGCTCGGCAACCAACGGGGAGCGGTGGTCGCGCTCGACCCGAGGAGCGGAGCGGTGCTCGGATACGTCACGACACCGTCGTTCGATCCGAATCTCCTGCTCTCAGACGACGCCGTCCAAGTCCGCCAGGAACTCCTCGACGAAGAGAACCTCCCGATCCTCGATCGGGCGGGCCAGGCGCTGTACGCCCCCGGCTCGACCTTCAAGACGATCGTCGCCGCCACCGCGATCGAGACGGGTGCCGCCGGACCCGAAACCCCCTTCGACGACGTTCTCGTGTTCGACCTCCC
>JBBDQP010000083.1:17385-23913 GCA_040905965.1 Acidimicrobiia bacterium | reverse complement strand
CCTCGGTCGCGAGGGGGAGAGAAGTTTTCCACAGGTTGTTGACAACTCCTGGGGGGCGCCGGTAGCTTTCTGGCGCAGGGAATGACATCAAAAGAATTACGATGATGTGAGTGGTCATGCCCACTCCAGCCCCAGGAGGACCGATCGTGCCGAATTCGATGCCGGAGCAAGCCGAAACCGCTGATGGCGAAGCCGGTTTCGGCTACCGAGCGCCGCAGGTCTGCCGGCTGGTGGGCATCACCTACCGGCAGCTGGACTACTGGGCACGTACCGACCTTCTCCGCCCGTCTGCGAAGGAGGCGAGCGGGTCAGGATCGCAGCGCCTGTACTCGTTCACCGATCTCATCCAGCTCAAGGTGATCAAACGCTTGTTGGATGCTGGGATGAGCTTGAAGCGGATCCGCTCCGCAGTCGAAATCCTGCGTGATCAACTCGAAAGCGACATGCCGTTGGCCGATGTCACCCTCCTGTCTGATGGCACGACGATTTTCGCCGCCCATTCCCCGGACGAAGTCGTCGACGTGTTCCGCCGGGGTCAGGGAGTCTTCGGCATCGCGGTCGGACCGGTCCAGGATGAGCTGGCCGGGGACCTACACGACCTCACGCCGCATCCAGTCGAAGAACCGGCTGCCCTGGCGGAAGCCACCTGAACGCTGCCTCCATGACCGAGGGCGACACACGGTTCGCCCACAACAGCGAGCGACAGTTCGCCCTCCTTCTCGACTTCTATGGCGTGGAGTGGGACTACGAACCGACCTCGTTCCCGGTCGCCTGGGACCGAGAAGGGCGGCCCAGCCAGTACTTCAGCCCCGACTTCTACCTGCCCGAAGATGACCTGTATATCGAAATCACCACGATGAGCCAGAAACTGGTGACGAAGAAGAACGCCAAAGTCAGGCGTCTGCGTGAGTTGTACCCGGATATCCGCGTCAAGATCCTCTACCAACGCGACTTCCTGAACCTTGTCGACAAGTACGGGCTGGAACAGCCTCCGAATGTCTCCGAGCGGCTCCCCACCCGTATGCCCGGTCCTCCGCAGGTCATCAAACTGGACAGTCGCGGCAGCAGCCCCTGATGTCGCTTCGCTCTCCGCTCCACGATATCCACGAGACGCTCGGAGCGCGGTTCGTCGATTTCGGCGGGTGGTCCATGCCCGTGCAATACGACTCCGTACTGGCCGAGCACAACGCAGTGCGCACTGGAGTCGGGGTCTTCGACGTGTCCCATCTTGGACGCGCCGCCGTGACGGGTGATGGCGCAGAGGCCGCCCTCAGGCGGAGGCTGTGCAACGACGTTTCGGCACTGGAAGCGGGTCGCACCCAATACACGATGATCCTCAACCCGTTCGGAGGGGTCATCGACGACCTCATGGTATGGCGATGGCCGGATCGCGTCTGGATCATGCCGAACGGCGGAAATCACCTCCGCGTCCTCGACGAGATCCGTGAGGCCGGCGATCGTGTCGTCATCGAAGATCTACGACCCACGACGGCTTCCATCGCCGTCCAGGGTCCAGACGCGCCCCGTCTGTTGGAGATGCTTCTCGGAGTAGACATCCGCCGGGGACGCCTGGTCGAAGCGACCTTCGCAGGCTCGACGGTGTACGTCGGCGGGACCGGGTACACGGGGGAGAAGGGAGGCGAATTGGTCGGCGAACCAGCCGTCATCGGCACGCTGTTGCGGGCCCTGCTTGACGCCGACGCCACTCCGTGTGGACTCGGATCACGCGACACGCTCCGACTCGAAGCCGGATTGCCCCTGTGGGGTCAGGATCTCACAGAGGCGGTGACGCCAATCCAAGCGGGACTCGGGTTCGCGGTTGCATGGGATCATGAATTCGTGGGACGCGACGCGTTGCTGGCGGACCGGGACTCGCCCGTCCGGAGCCTTGTCGCCTTCACGACCGGCACCCGACAGATCCCCCGCAACGGAAACGCCCTCCGTGCCGACGACGCGACAGGTTGGGTGACGAGCGGGAACTTCAGCCCGGCGCTGGGGACAGGGATCGGCATGGGATACATCGAGCCGCCAACGGACGCCCCCATCGAGGTGGAGATACGAGGCACGTGGCATCCGCTGCAACGGGTGAACCCTCCGTTCCACCGCTGATCGCCGACCAGATCGGGCGGGCCGCCCGGATCGTCGTGGTGGCCACTGCCCTGGGGGCTGCCAGAACCTGGGCCAGTGATATGGCAGCCGAGGCAGGCATCGACGCGATCGTGACTGCGAGCCGCAACGGCGTCCCTCTGGTTGAGTCGCGCCCCGACGACGTTCTCGTTCACGGAGTCCCCGACGTGTTCGGACGTCTGCTGGCCATTCCTTCGGCCTGGTCGACCGTGGTGATCCGCGATCGGATCGCCGCGTCGTCGTTCCCCGTGTCTGGTCCGCTCATCGAGGTCGGGCCTGCCCCTGATCACGATCCGAACCTCATCGCCGGCGCCCTTCGCGCCATTTTCAAACCGATCTGCCAGCAGCGGCGGGTACGGCCGGTCTTCGGCTCACCCCCTCCCTTCGGTCTGCCGTTCATCGCTCCCACCGGCGTGCACCTCCCCGGCTCGTTTGGCGTTGCTGTTCCGGAAGACCTCGCCGGTCTCCCCGACCTTGTCGTCGTGCGTCCTTCGGGTGCCCCGCCTCCTGGCACCAGTCCGGTTTCGGTCCGTGCGATGATGCAGCAGACATCCGACGACGAGGAGCCGCAGTGACGAGCATTGCCAGACCATCGCAGACGCCAGCGGGCACCCATGAGCTCGTCAGACGCTGGGAGCCGGAAGGCGAAGTCAGGGCCGAGATGGTGCTATGCCACGGCATCGCCGAGCATTCCGGGCGGTATGAGGCCGTCGGCCAGCAGTTCGCGGAAGCCGGCTTCGCCGTCACGGCCTACGACCAGATCGGGTTTGGGGCCTCAGGGGGCCGCAGGGCATGGGTCGATCAATGGTCCGATGTCCTCGACCAGATCCAGGCTCATGTGTCCGACGCCAAGGAGAGCGGCAAACCGGTGATTCTCCTCGGCCATTCGAATGGTGGACTCTTCGCATTGGAGTATGCGCTGTCCGAGAGGCCCTCTCCCGACTTCCTGGTCTTGAGCGCCCCAGCGCTTTTCGGCGGCGCTGCCTGGATGCGTGCCCTTGCCCCGGTGATGGCGGCCATCGCTCCCAAGGTCGAGATTCCAAACGGGCTCGACGGGTCTCAACTCTCTCGGGATCCGGCAGTCGGGGAGGCATATTTCGCCGACCCCCTCACCTATCCGAAGACGACCGCGAGATATGGCGCCGAGATGTTCGCAGCGATGGACCGGGTTCGCGGATCCCTGGGTCGCCTGTCGATTCCCACGCTCGTGATCCACGGAGCTTCCGATCCGATCGTGCCGCCGCAATCGACTGCGGTGTTGGGCGAACTGGAGGGGGTAGAGCGCAACCTCTATCCGGCGCTGCGACATGAGCTGTTCAACGAACCCGAAGGTCCGGAAGTCGTGAACGACGTCATCGCCTGGATCGGGTCCCGCCTCGGTTGAGAACTCGAAACGCAGGCAAGGATTGACGGATTGTCCCAGGAGAACCGTCAAGCCACCGTCGAAAAGGGCCGATGAGACCACGTGACTTCGACTCCGCTCGCTCAACCCTGGCTCGTCCGCCGGGTCCTGTATCTCGCGGTCACCGGACCGGTGCTGTTCATCGCGATCGTCGGTCAGAACCCGAAGTCGTGGGTGGTCCTCGGTCTGGCGCTCGGAGGCGTCCTGACGTCTCTCGGGGGTTCACAACGCGACGAACCATCATCGAGACGCCTGGCCGTCATGGGCGGATACGACCTGGTCAACGCATTGACCCTTGCCGGACTTGGCTTGCAGTACAGCTCGATCCTCGTGCTCATCGGTGCCATCGCGGCGATGGCACTCCTCCGTCCCCGGTGGACGAAAGTGTTGTCCGGTGTTGGTGCCCTGGTTGGCGCCGCGGCAGCCACCCTGTCCCTCGAAGTGGGCGGAATGGAGTCGATCGTGGATGCGGACGTGGCGGGTCTCGCATTCAGCCGCTTTGTCCCGATGGCGGCGTTCGCGTTCCTCACGGCCGGATTGGCGTGGTTCTTCGGCTCGGTGGGCGTGCGACTCGAGGACCTCTCCGTCGCCCAGGAGCAGCTTCGCCTGTCACTTGAGGAGACCGGCTCAGCGACGCTCGTGGTCAACGGCGACGAGATCGTCTACGCCAACCCTGCTGCCATCGTGTTCGTTGGTCGGCAGCTCGCTGGCGAGTCCCTTCATGACACGTTCGGTATCGAGGGGCCGTTCAACTCGTCACGCGTGGTCCGCACCGAACTCGTCTCCACGGGCGACAGCCGGGTGATGGTCGATGTGACGACTCGGCCCGTGACATTCTCCGGACGACCACTCACCCAGATCACGCTCGATGCGTCCACAGAATCGGCGACACCCGATCACGTCCAATCGGCGGTTGTCCGACGACTAGACCTGCTCTTCGACCGCATTCCGGTGGCGCTTTACCGATCCGCCCCGTCGGGAGAAGTGCTGGCCGCCAACCCCGCATTGGCGAACATGCTCGGCCTCTCCGACCCGGCGGAGCTCCTCGGGGCAGTCCAGCGCGCCCAGATGCACTACCAGGACCGAGAGGGACGGGCCGAGTGGGTGTCGATGTTCGACAACTCCGATGTCGTGATGAACTACGAGATGGATCTCACGAAGGCCGATGGAACGGTCATCACTGTGACGGATAGCGCACGTGCCATACGAGACCGAACGGGTGAGATCCTCTTCTTCGAGGGCGTTCTCGTCGACGTGACCGCACAGCGGACTGTCGAAGAAGCCCGCCGCCGGACCTCCGAGATCCTCGAAGCGACGACCGACCTCGTCTGGCTGACCGACGAGTCAGACAACATCTACCGGCTGAACGCGTCGATGCGGCGATTTTTGTCGGACAACACCGAAGTTGAGCTGCACGGGACGCGAGTTCATGAGTTCATCGGAGAAGGGGCCGACGCCGTGTCGCTGCGGGCGTGGCGTGACGACGACGGCGGGCCCCACGAATGGCGCGGGGAGATTTCGCTGACGTCCAAAGGAGGAAACGTGATCCTCACCTCGGCGGTCGCACAGCGGCACCAGCACTTCATCTCTCTCGTCGCGCGTGACATCACCGAAGAACGCCGTACCGCACGCCAGTTGGAAGAACTTGTGGCATCCAAGGACGAGTTCATCGCCTCGGTCAGCCACGAGCTGCGCACTCCACTGACGGCAGTGGTCGGCTTGGCGTCAGAGCTGAGCACGTTCTACGACGACATCGATGACCCGACAAAGCGAGACTTCATCGGTCTCGTGGCAGACCAGGCTTCCGAGGTGGCCGCGATCGTCGAAGACCTGCTTGTCGCAGCGAGGGCCGACACGAACTCGATCACACTGATCCACGAGACCGTCAATCTCCGCAAGGCAGTCGAGTCAGTACTGGCCGCACTGCAGCCGTCGAAGCGAGAACAGTTCGAAGTCATCGGAGAGGCCCAGGCCTGCGGTGACGCCCAGCGGATCCGTCAGATCGTCCGCAACCTCGCGAGCAACGCCATCAGATACGGAGAGTTGCCCGCTGTGATCTCGCTTGCATCAGTCGACGGCACTGCCCGACTGTCAGTCGCAGACAAAGGACCCGGAATCGACCCGGCCATGATCGAACGAGTCTTCGAACCGTACGAGCGGGCGCATTCGGTACCGACGCAGCCGAATTCGGTCGGATTGGGGCTGTCCGTCTCGCGTTGGCTGGCAGAGAAGATGGGAGGCTCGCTCGAGTACAAGAATGAGACGATGAGCACTTTCATTCTCACTCTGCCCGCCAATCGATGCACCTGAGCCGACTCCGTCCCGGCGCACTTCTCGTCGCAACTCCACTCCTGGTTGATCCCAACTTCGCCCGAAGCGTCGTACTCGTGCTCCAACACGACGACGACGGATCGCTCGGAGTCGTACTCGATCGGCCAACGACCATCCCCGTTGCGGAGTTCCTGCCGGACTGGAACGCGAACACCGTCGAGCCTGCTTTCGTCTTTCACGGCGGGCCCGTCCAGCCCGAAGTCGGGATCGGCCTTTGCATCCGCTTCGGATCCCTCGAAGTCGTCGAACTGACCGCTCCACCCGTCGATGATGCACCGGTGCGGGTGTTCGGAGGATGCGCCGGGTGGGGGCCCGAACAACTGGCAGGCGAGGTCGCGGAAGGCGCCTGGTTCGTCGTCGACTTCGAACCCGAAGACCTGATCACCGCCGAACCCGACAGCCTGTGGATCGACGTGCTCAAACGCCAAACCTCCGACCTGTCGATCTACTCGACCTATCCGGCCGACCCACGGATGAACTGATTCATTGTGCAGGGGGGCGACCCCCCGGCACCCCCCGGACGGTGGACCTCCTCTTCGAGGTCACACGGGGGGCCCACCCGATGGGTCATCTCACTGCATGCAGGGGGCCGCTGCACCCCCCGGACTGTTTGATTGTGCAGGGGGGCGACCCCCCGGCACCCCCCGGACGGTGGACCTCCTCTTCGA
>JBBDQP010000083.1:17066-17285 GCA_040905965.1 Acidimicrobiia bacterium | reverse complement strand
GGTCACACGGGGGGCCCACCCGATGGGTCATCTCACTGCATGCAGGGGGGCCGTTGCACCCGCCGGACTGTTTGATTGTGCAGGGGGGCGACCCCCTTGCAACCCCCGGATGGTGGACCGCCTCTTCGAGGTCTCGCAGGGGAACCACCCGATTTGTCATCTCGCTGCATGCAGGGGGGCCGTTGCACCCGCCGGACTGTTTGATTGTGCAGGGGGGCG
>JBBDQP010000083.1:0-16966 GCA_040905965.1 Acidimicrobiia bacterium | reverse complement strand
CAGGGGGGCGACCCCCTTGCAACCCCCGGATGGTGGACCGCCTCTTCGAGGTCTCCCCGGGCAACCACCCGATGACCCATGTTGTCGATGTAGGCGAGACGCTCGGACGAAGGATCGCCGCTCGCGGATCTCGCCGGGGACCCACCCGATGTCCCATGTTGTCGATGCAGAGTTCCCGGGCGCGACCGCTCGTGCCCCTAGGCTGGCGGGCGTGGAGACCGCCCCTCGCCTTCGCCCTGCGCTGCGGCGGTCCGCGCCCGGGCTCACCCTCGAGAGGGAGTACTGGTCGAAAGGCGAGATCGTCGTTGGGATGGACGAGGTGGGTCGAGGAGCATGGGCCGGCCCGCTCACCGTCGGAGCCGTGATCGTCCCGTCCGAACGACGGGTCTACAAGATTCGCGACTCGAAGATGCTGACCGAGTCCGAACGCGGGGTGTTGTGCGGGCGCATCGTCGACTGGGCGGCCGCCTGGTCGGTCGGTCACGCTTCCCAGGTCGAATGTGACGAGCTTGGCATGTCAGAGGCCCAACGAGTCGCTGCCAGGAGGGCCCTCGAAGGTCTCGGGGTCGTTCCTGACCGGATCCTCCTCGACGGCAATTGGGATTTCGTCGGCAACGGGCGGGTCAAAACCGTCGTCCGGGGAGATCGGACATCGCTGTCGATCGCAGCGGCGTCGATCGTGGCAAAGGTCACTCGGGACCGGATGTTGCGGGCGGCCGGGGAGTCGTACCCGATGTACAACTTCGAAGCGAACAAGGGCTACCCATGCCCGCTGCACAAGGCTGCACTTCACGGCTATGGACCGTCGGCCATCCATAGGCGGAGTTGGGCATTCATGGACGGGCTGGCGTGGTCGGGCCTGCCGAGATATGAGCGTCCCGACGCTCAGCTCCAGTTGGCGATCTGAGAGGCCTCAGCCGGCTTGTCACGCTTCCGATTCTGCGTCCAGTTCCGACACGCTCACAAAATGTTCAAACTCGGATTCGAAAGGCCCCCAGAACTCCTCAGGTAGTGAGTTCGTGCAGGTAGACCGGAAGCATCGCCCGCCACGTCGGCCAGTCGTGGGTCCAGCCCGGCCAGTTGTCTACCCGATTCGGAATGCCGCGCGCGCCGAGTACATCGGCAATTCGCCACGAGTCGCCAGGATTCTCGTGTTCGCCGGTCCCGGTCGCGAGAAGAACGAATCTGCGTCGGAGCGTATCCAATTGTTCGCCATCCAGATCCGGCAGGTAGTGAAGCGGAGAACTGAAATAGAAGTCGTCTGACCAGTGGCCCTGGAGCCGCGGCTCCAGGTCGTAGGTTCCGCTCATGCCGATCGCGGCCCCGAACACGTCAGGATGCCGACATAAAGACGCGACGGCGTTGAAGGCTCCGATGGATGCGCCGGCAGCGATGATCGGCATGTCACCGGTGTCCGCCGCGATCGCCGGAACGATCTCCCACCGGACCGTTTGGTCGAACTGGTTCTGGAGCCAGGCGGAATGCCGTGGATCGTCCCCGTTCAACCAGGACCGACCGGCGATGGAATCGGTGGAGTAGACCTTCACCCGCCCGTCAGCCAAGAGCGGCGCGACCGCTTCTATCAGTCCGAAGCGTTCGACTTCGCCTGCGTCGCCGCCTGCGGTCGGAAACACCAACACGGGGCGTCCGAGCTCACCCCACCGGTTGAGGGTCACCGTCTGGCCGAGGCGCTCCGAATGCCAGGTGATCGTCATCCGGCATCCAGGCGATCTCGTTCCGTGCGGCGCCAGAACTGGACGAGGCCCCAAAAGTGTTCGGTGAAACGCTCGACTTCCTCAGCGGGGAAGAGCACCGCAACCTTGCGGCGCACGGCTTCTTTGGCGCGATCCGACGCGAAGTACTCCCAGGCGACCTCATCCAGGTTGGACAGATGGCGACTGCAGAACTCTTCGAACCGACTCGTCTCATATCGGTCCTCGGCGATCTCCGCGTAGGCGCGAAGCTTTTCCCGATAGGGCATGTCGCTGTCCGCAATGAGGAAGAACGGCGTCCAGTCCACGTGGTGGCGCATGCGACGCTGGGTGGCGGCGCAGTAGAGCGACCAGCGGATCTTGGACTTCACCAGCCACGGAATGTGATAGTGGAGGCTGGTCACCTGGGAGTCGGGATTGGCGTTGGCGAAGTCGATTGGATAGAAGACGCTGTCTCGTCGGAGTGCCTCACACGAGTTGAAGTCCCAGCCGAAGAACGAATTGATCGTCATCGCCATATCCGAGAGAAGCGAGAGCTCGTCGTCGTCGACGAAACCGAATTCCACCTTGTATCGATCGTGAATCGGGCTGTCCGGGTCGTACCGCATGACGTTCACCTGCGGACCGACGGCCAGCACCCGCACGAACAGATCGAACGGCTCGATTGCCTCCTGCAAATGCATGATCTCGGTACCGGAGTTCTCATACGCCGTCCGAAGCTGATCGGCGTTCGCAACCCGTGACACACCCCGCCAGGCCCCTCCGTCGTACGGTTTCAAAAACGCGGGATAGCCGACTGCGTCGCCGATTGCTGCCAAGTCGAACATCCTGGCGTAGCTGGTGAGAGTCATCTCCAAGTCCGGTTGGGGCGCGTACCCCTTCGGGGGCAGGAGAAAGGTGCGAGGAACGGGAAGCCCGAGTCGAATCATGGCCGCATACGAGGTGTGCTTCTCCATCGACTGCAGGGTGAACGTGTTGTTGAGGACGTAGAGGTCATTCTGGACGATCGCCTTCTTGATCCACTCCCGGCTGGTGTGATACCAGGGCGTGAGACGGTCCAGGAGCACGTCGTATCGCACCGGCTGCGCCAGATCGAATGGTTCGATCGTCACCCGTTCAACCTCGAAGGTGATCTCCTCACCTCCGATTCTCACCACCGGGGCGAGCTCAGCGAGTATGTCTTCGTAGAAGATTGGCCAGCACAGGTCAGCGCCGAGTGAGAGGCCGATCCTGCGTACGCTCATCGCCGCGAGCCTAAACCGCTCCCGAATCAGGCGCCGTCAGCGCGCCAACGAGCTTGACAGGGCATCTACCAGGGTGTCGGACCATGCACCCCAGTCATGGCCTGTCCAGCGCTCCTGGTACGAATGGGAGGGCGCGCTACCGCCGATGACGTCGGCAACCGAGCGGTTCCAGTCGATCAGGCTCTCGAAGCGTCCGCACGTCTGGCCCACCCCGATCGAACCAAGTCGGGGATCCTTCATGGCGTGTTCGACGAACGTCTGTATCGGCGTGGCCATCGCGTCGGGGAGCTCCGTGTGCCGCCCGAAAGCGAACGTTCCCGACTGAAGCACCATCCCCGTGAAGGCACCAGGTCGGGACCATGCCGCATGCCACGAGGCGACCGCACCGAGACTGGCGCCTCCGATCACACACTGGCCGCCGACCCCGACCCGCGTCCGCAATCTCGGGAGGACTTCATCGACCACATGGGCGGCGTGACTGGCGTCCGCCGAGTATTCGACATCACGATGACGCGGATCCAGCAGCGCCACCCGCAGGAACGGAAGTCGACCGGCATGGATCGCGGCGCCCAGTACCGCTTCCAGGTTCGCGTGAGCGCGATAGTCGGAGCCGTCATGAAGGACGAGGAGCGGCAGGGGCTCTCGATCGGAAATCCCGACCGGCGACAGAAGGTGGTGCGATCGGCGGCCGCCGAGCGCGGTGCTCTGCACCCGAAACTCACGGTACTGCCAGGCAATTGTCGGCGAGGATGGCGGAGACGGGGGATAGGCCGAACCGCGCAAGACGGAGTTCTCTCCGAAGGGGTTGGTGGCAACCTCCTCGTTGGCGGGGTCGAGGGTCGATTCGTAACGGTCTCCTCGCCGAATCTCGAGACGGTATTCGATCCTCGCATCGGCTGGAAGGTGGAGATCGGCTGACCACGCGCCGTCTGCACCCGTCATAGGCAGATGGTGGGGGAACCGCGGCATGAAAGTCTTGACGGCGACGCCGTCGGCGCGCCCCCGCCATGAGATCCGGTGGACTTCGATCGGCACCGAACGATCCTACGCAGGCGCCGGTACCCTCGGACCCATGCCAACGCTCTTCACCCGCATCATCGAAGGAGAACTCCCCGGCACGTTCGTGTGGAAGGACGAACACTGCGTGGCCTTCCTCAGCATCGAACCGCTCCGACCGGGGCACACGCTGGTCGTACCCCGTCAGGAGATCGACCACTGGCTGGAATCTCCCGCGGAACTTCGTGACCACCTCATGGCGGTCTCGGCGACGATCGGCGCCGCGATCGACTCAGAGTGGAACCCGAAGAAGGTGGCACTGATGATCCTCGGTCTGGAGGTACCACATCTCCACATCCATCTCGTCCCGGTCTGGGACGAGATGACCGATCTCGACTTCTCCCGCGTCCGTCCGGCGGATCGGGCAGAACTCGAGGCTGCCGCCGAGCGGATTCGGGTCGCTCTGACCGCCTCCGGTCACGCCTCGGACCTCTGATGCGTGTCGTTGCCGTCGTCGGAAACCCGAAACGTGGCGGTCGCACGACCACCGTCGCCGAACGCGTCGCCGCCCAGGTGGCGTCGACGGCGAGCGGAACCGTCGAAGTACTGGAACTCTCCGACATCGCTTCAGAGCTGTTCTCTCCGACGGCACCGATCGTCGGAGAGTGGACGGCTCGGGTCCGATCGGCGGATGCGGCCGTCTTTGCGTCGCCGACCTACAAGGCCGGCCTCACCGGGCTGCTGAAGGCATTCCTCGACCGTTACGACACCAACGGTCTTTCAGGTCTGCTTGCGGTGCCTGTCATGCTCGGGGCGGGACCGCACCACGCGCTCGCCGTAGAGACCTCGCTGCGTCCGGTCCTCACCGAACTCGCGGCTGTGATGCCGACCAAAGGTCTGTACGTACTGGACTCTGACCTCGACAGCCTCGACCATGCCCTCGAAACGTGGTGGTCGCTCGCCGAGCCAGCGCTGCGTCCATGGCTGACGCCGATAACCTGACCGGATGAAAATTCTTGTCACAGGCGGTGCCGGGTTCATCGGCAGTCACACGGCGGTCGAGTTGGTCCTCGAGGGTCACGAACCGGTGATCTACGACAGCCTGGTCAATTCGAAGGCATCGGTGCTCGACCGGTTGGAGATGATCACCGGGTATCAGGTTCCCTTCATCCTTGGCGACGTACGTGATCCGGAGATGCTGGACTCGGTGATGGAGGGCGCGGACTTCGATGGTGTGATCCACTTCGCCGGGCTCAAGGCGGTCGGTGAGTCGGTGAGCCGCCCATTGGAGTACTTCGATGTCAACGTCGGAGGTTCCGTTGCAGTTCTCCAGGCGATGCTGCGCAACGGCGTCAACACACTGCTGTTCAGCTCGTCAGCCGCCGTCTACGGGGACCCGGAGGTTCTCCCCGTACCGGAGACCGCCCGGATCGGCACACCGGCGAATCCGTACGGTCGATCGAAGCTCATGGTCGAACAAGTCCTCGAAGATCTCGCAGTTCCGGAAACGCGGCTGAAGCTGGGAGCGCTGCGGTACTTCAACCCTGTGGGCGCCCACGAGAGCGGCCTCATAGGCGAAGACCCGAACGACGTCCCGAACAATCTCATGCCGTACATCGCCCAAGTGGCGACCGAGCGGCTTCCTCTGCTCTACGTGTTCGGCGACGACTACGACACTCCGGACGGAACCGGTGTGCGCGACTTCATCCATGTGGTGGACCTGGCGAGGGGTCACCTCGCAGCCATGCGCTTTCTTGTCGACCATCCCGGCCTTCACATCTGGAATCTCGGTACGGGAATCGGGACATCCGTGCTGGAACTCGTCAGTGCCTTCGAGCGCGTGTCGGGAGTGGCGATTCCATACGAGGTCATCGACCGTCGGCCGGGGGACGTGGCGGCGAACTACGCCGACCCGACACGCGCCCAGGAACAACTCGGCTGGCGTGCTCGGTATGACGTCGATCGCATGTGCGAGGACACCTGGCGTTGGCAGCAGTACGCCGAGAAGCTTCTCTGACCTGCAAGGACAGTCAAGCGTCGGTCCGCCACTCCTCGAACGTGGCACGGATGAAGCGTTCGGCGTACACGAGCATGGCCTCCCCGTCGTCTGCCCTCCGGGGCACCGGATCGCCAAAGCGCACCCGCACGGTCGTCCCGAACGGCACCGGCAGCATGTTGTAGCGAAACATCTTCCATGCTCCGTCGATCGCCATCGGCACGACGGGAAGCTGATCAGCCTCCCGGAGAAGCGCCAGTGCGCCCGCTCGCTTGAATTCGCCGAGCGAACCGTCACGCGACCGGGTCCCTTCGGGGAAGATCACCACCGACACGTTTCGCTCCTGCGCGGTCCTGGCCAATTCCCGAATGGCGCCAATCGCCTGGCGCCGGTCGTCTCGGTCGATCAACGCGTTCCCTCCACGCGTGAGGTTGAGCGAGATCGAGGGGATCCCCTTGCCCAGCTCCTTCTTCGCCACGTATTTCGGAAAGTTCGTGAAGAGCGTCCCGCCGAGGATGGCGATGTCCAGGAGGCTCTGATGGTTCGAGATCACCGCATATCCGGTGCGCGGCTGGATCGAGGCTGGTCGTTCGATGTGTACCCGCGTGCCGGTGATCCAGAACAACGAAGTGAGGGTCCGTTGGAGCGCCGCCATGACGTACTCGAAACCTCTGAGCGAGAAAGGTCGAACGATCCGCCCGGCGACGTCGAAGACGACGAGCGCAAGGCCGAACGCGAGAAGGAAGGGGATCGTCGGGATCCAGGACAGGATGCGGTTCACGGCGGGGAGAATACGACCCCGAGCGGCTGCATTCGAGATCACGCTTCACCGATCCGATGGAAGGAGTCCAGAATCGCGTCGGCCAGCACGTCTTTGCGTCGCCACAGAAGAGTCCCGTGCCCGGCCCCATGGACCAGACGCAGCTCGGCGCCCCAATGCGCGGCCAGATCACGGCTGAACTCAGGGAGTACCCAACCGTCCCGCTCGGCGGCCACGATCACGGCGGCCGGGTGGTGGGCGAGGGAAGGGAGGTTGAGCACCGAAGCGCCTCCGAGGACGTCCCGAAGACGATCTACCGCGTCGACCCGTCCGCCGAGCGCCTTCCAATCGATGGCGCGCCTCAACGCCCCCTCGAGGTAGACAGGGCCCGGCCCGTGAGATGCGGCAAGGGGAGCGGTCGCGATCCGACGCGGCATCGAGGCGGACACGTACGCCGCCAGGTTGCCCCCCATCGAATACCCCGACGCTCCCGCGGCCCCAGACTCCGTCGCAAGTGCCACGAGTGCTCGCCCTTCTGCCACCGCCGTGTATCCCATGAGGGCGAAGTCACCAACCGACCCGATGGCGGGACGGTTGCCTGGCTGCAGCCGGCGTTGCCCGTAGAACGCGATGTCGGCGATGAAAGAGCCAATGCCACGGGAGGCAAGAAGGCGAGCGAGCTTGCGGCGGGCATCGAAGGTTTCGTCATTCCAGGCGGGGAAAAGCACGACCGTGCGATCCGTGCCCTGGGCCGGCTCGATCCACTCGACCGTGAGCGCCCGGGCGGGGTGCGGAAGCAAGTCGGAGACCGGACTCGTCATCGATGCCCTCCGCAGGCGAAACCCGGGATGCTCCTCCTTGCGACCCCAGGCGACGTCGAGCGTCGGGAGCGGGTCGGCGGCGGTCAGGCCGGTACCGAAGAGGGCGACGTGTTCGTCTTGGCCCCACCCCTCTGCGAATACTTTCGATCTCCGGTCGAGCAGGAAGCCGAGGGGCGCGAGCCGATCGATCAGGTGAACCATCGCGCCCTTACCCGACGTCGGTCGTCAAGAGATCGTCGTAGGTTTCCCGTCGTACGACCAGGTGAGCGTCGCCGTTCTCGACGAACACGACTGCGGGGCGCAACACCTTGTTGTAGTTGCTCCCCATGGAGTGGCCGTATGCCCCAGTCACCGGGGTGGCAACGATGTCACCGACCGCCACGTCTGATGGCAGGCGGCCGTCGCGGACGAGGAGATCTCCGGATTCGCAGTGCTTGCCGACGAGTCGGATCGCCTTCGAGCGCTCGGCGTCGGTAGCGCGAGGCAGGAACGTCTCGTACCCGCTGCCGTACAGCACGGGCCGCGGGTTGTCGCTCATCCCGCCGTCGACGGCCACATAGGTCCGAACCCCAGGAATCTCCTTGATCGTGCCCACGCGATACAGGGTGACCGCAGCCGAAGCGACGATCGCCCGCCCCGGCTCGGCGAAGATCTTGGATCGCACCCCGAGTTCTGCTGCTCGACCCAAGAGCGCCTCGGCCCACTCGGTGATGGTCGGGGCAGACTCACCCTCGACGTAGGCGACCCCGAGGCCACCCCCGATCGACAGTTCGGGGAGGGACAACGGCTCCGAGAAAGAGGCGATGACCTCGAGGGCTGCAGCGAAAGAGTCAGCCCGGAACACCTGTGAACCGATGTGGGCGTGTATCCCGACCAATTCCATGGCGTCGGACCGCCTCACGTGATCAACCGCCGATTGAGCGGCCCCGGTCGAGACGGTGAACCCGAACTTCGAGTCGTCCTGACCGGTCGACACGTACTCGTGGGTGTGGGCTTCGACGCCCGGTGTGATTCGGAGAAGGACCCTTGGGGCTGGCGCGCCCTGGCCGACCATGCTCTCGATTCTGTCGATCTCGTCGAAGTTGTCGATCACGATTCGGCCGACACCAACCTCCAGTGCGCTTGCCAGTTCGTGATCAGCTTTGTTGTTGCCGTGTAGGACCAGACGGCCGGCCGGGACACCTGCGGCGATTGCCACGTGGAGTTCGCCGCCGGTGGCGACATCGATGCCCATACCTGCGTCGTGCACCAGTTTGGCGACAGCCCGGCAGAGGAACGCCTTCGACGCATAGATCGCCCCGTCCCCGAACGCCGACACCGCCTCTTCGGCGCGGGCGCGGAGGTGGGCGGCGTCGTAGACGAACAGGGGAGTACCAAACTGCGCGGCAAGATCGGTGAGCTCACACCCTCCGATGGCTGCTGTCCCGTCTGCCGCGATCGTCGTCGTGTCCGGCAGAAGATGGCGTGGTACCGCAGTCACCGTCCGTGAGACGGCTGACGTCGACGCCAGAGGTACCACCAGCCCAGGCCGTGGAGCGCCACGCCGAGCAACAGCATTGCCGTCATCACCCACTCACCGAGGAAGGCTGCAGCGAGCGCCGCGATCGAGGCAGCGATGACGAGTGCGGTTCTCACACCATTGAGCGGACCAAACATGACCGGGAGTGTACGGAGTCCGCGCCAACAGGCGGAATGCGGAGCCCCGCACCGGATGCCTCCGTTCTACGATCAGCTCATGGGAGCAGCATGTTCGACTTGAGCGGCAAGGTGGCGGTCGTCACTGGCGGAAATTCGGGAATCGGTCTTGGCATGGCGACCGGACTCGCCCGGGCAGGCGCCACCGTGTCTATCTGGGGCACAAATATCGAGAAGAACGAAGCGGCGATCGCCCATTTGAGGACCATCGCGCCATCGAGTTCGGCGATGGTGTGCGACGTCGGCGACGAAGACGCGGTGGAAGCGGCGATGGAGGCGGTGATCGAGCGACACGGCCCGGTCACCTCGGTGTTCGCCAACGCCGGCGTTCCTGCGGGCAGTGTCCGATTCGGCGAGACATCACTCGAGGACTGGCGGTCCACGATGCGAGTCAACCTCGACGGAGCGTTCCTCACCTTCCGGGCGGCGATCAACCACATGATCGCGGGCGGAATACGCGGGTCGTTGGTTGCCACTTCGAGCCTCAGCGCCAGGCTCGGAATGCCGCGCGGTGAGGCGTATTCGGCGTCGAAGTCTGCACTGCTTGCTCTCGTCCAGAGCATCGCAGTCGAAGTCGGCAAGCACGGGATCAGAGCCAACGCACTCATGCCGGGCTGGATCGAGACCCCGATGACCGACGGTTTGCTGGGAGCAGAACGGTTCGACTCCCGCAACCTTCCTCGCGTTCCCCTGGGGCGATATGGCACCCCTGAAGACTTCGAAGGGGTCGCGGTCTACCTCGCCAGCGACGCAAGTCGCTATCACACCGGCGATGTGATCCGCATCGACGGCGGCTACGGATTGACCTGATCGCTGTCGGAGTCCGCGTCGGTCGGCGACCATCCGAGGAGCGGCCGCACCGGAGCCGTGAGATGGGCGATTGTCAAGCCGACCGCCTTGGGGATGCGAGACAGCCGGATCCCGCCCACGAAACCCCGCCATGCGAAGTACAACCAGAGACCAACTGCAAGAACGGCCATCCCCCCCACCACCATGCCGAATGCGTCAGGAGAGGCTGCGAAGGGGAGTTCCACATTCATCCCCCAGATGCCAGCCACGAGCGTGAGCGGCAGCATGATCGCCGAGAAGACCGTCAGCACCTTCATGACTTCGTTGGTGCGGGCGGCGATTGCGCCACGATGTGTCTCCTGAATGCTGGCGATGAGGGCGCGAGCGCTGTCGAGCGAACCCACGAACCGAAAGTGATGGTCGAAGACGTCGGCGAACGCTCGTCGAGCCTGTCGATTGAGGGAGTCGTCGATCGCCAACCGCTGGATGACGTCACGCTGAGGCGAGAACACCCGATGGAGAACGATGACGTCTCGTCGTAGCGCTTGGGCCGCTCCGATGACGGTGTTGTCAGCCAGCATTGCTCGATCTTCCAGGTCTTCGATCCTCTCCTCGAGGGCGTCGATGAGGTTGGGGAATCGTCTGCTCCCGGCTTCGAGAATGCGGGCCGCCAACTCGGCGGGCGAACCGATCCCAGTCATCGAGTCGAGATGGTCCCACACCCACGCGATCCCGTGCACTTCGCTTGGACGGAACGTCACGAGCATCCGATCGCGGATGAACACGTCGAATTCGACGGTCCCGATGCGATTGTCCGCGAACTGCAGTCCGTGACAGACCAGGTAGCGGTAGTCGTCGAATAGGTCGATCTTCGGCAGCATGTCTGTGACGATGTCTTCGATGCTGAGCGGGTCGAACCCGAGGGCCGTGCCCGCACGCAGGATGTCAGCAGGGTCCTGGGTCTCGACGTCCAACCACAGCCAGCCATCAGCGGGGAGATCGGCAAAGCCGGTGAACGGGATCTCCGTAAAGCGTTCTCCGTCGTGGTGGGCGAGTCGAATCATTCCGTGATGATGCCCCTTCACGCCTCGTAGCGGCGAATCACTTCCAAAAGCACATCAGAGCCGAACCCCAAGGCTTCTACCGGAATCCGCTCATCTTCGGCGTGGACCGTGCGTTGGAAATCGAATCCCTCTGGCAACGTGATCGGCGTATAGCCGTAGGGCTGGATGCCGAGTTGGGCGAACCACCGCCCGTCCGTCACTGCCGGCAACAGGAACGGGACCGGCACTGCGGACGGGTCATGGGCGATCAAGGCGTCCGCGAGCACCTCGAAGAGCCCGAGGTCGGGTTCCGCTGGCGTCGTCGCGCCGTCCACGATCGCCTCGATCGAACAGTCGTCGCCCACGATGTCCCGCAGTTCACGTTCGAAGTCGGCGACCGCCATCCCGGGCAGCATGCGGCCGTCGAGGCTCAAGGTGATCGTCGCCGGGATCACATTGTGCTTGTCCGCGCCCCGGACCACGGTGGGGCTCACCGTGTTGCGGAAC
This sequence comes from Acidimicrobiia bacterium, assembly GCA_040905965.1. GTDB lineage: Bacteria > Actinomycetota > Acidimicrobiia > Spongiisociales > ZC4RG35 > DATHWB01. The sequence goes on along the minus strand of JBBDQP010000083.1, from coordinate 5,403 downwards.
ATCGGTTCGAGCATGCCGAGCTGGGACTGCACCGCCCTCAACGTGAGCCCCGCGGTACGTTCGTCAGCCAGTCGGTCCAGCGCCCATTTCGTCGTCCCGGACACGTGCGCCGACATTCCTTCGACCATCAACCGGGTCGCAGCCGTCAGGTGAACCGGCATCCTGCGGTGGTCGAGGGCGCGGAGGATCTTGCCGAGCTTGGCCATCGCCCCGCCCCGAATGGGCATCGACCCGTGCCCCGCTGGGCCTTCAATGGTGATTTCGAAGCCGACGCCGATGCGTTCCGCGATCTGGATCGGGTAGAAGCGGGTCCCGTCGAGGACGAACGGGAACGCGCCGAACTCGCCGATCGAATAGCGAACACCCTCGAAGAGTTCAGGGTGTTCGGCAACCAGATACCGGGCGCCGTAGGTGCCCTGCCTCTCCTCGTCGGCGAGAACCGCCAGGATCAGGTCGCCCGCCGGGGGAGTGGGGTCGGCGGCGGCGCGCAGGAACGCATCGAGCATCATCACGACCGGACCCTTCATGTCGAGCGTTCCTCGGCCCCAGATGAATCCGTCCACGATCGCACCGTCGAATGGCCCGTGCGACCAGTTCTGGCCGGTCACCGGCACGACGTCGACGTGACCTTGTAACAGCAGTGGGGGAGCGGCGCCCCGACCCGGAATCCGAGCGATCAGATTCGGCCGGGCAGGGTCCTTCGCGATGCGCCTCGAGTCGACTCCTGCGTCGGCGAGCACGGACTCGATGATGGCAACGGCGGGTTCCTCGTTGCCGGGCGGGTTCGTCGTATCGACCCGCACGAGCCGGCGGAGCAGTTCGATCCGGTCGATCACGATGTCACAACCGGGCGCGGAACCGCGAACCGGCTGATCACGAACATCATCAGCGGCATGACGATGAGATTGGCGAGGGCGAAGGTCCGGAACACGCCGACAAACCCGAGATCATTCGAGAGCGCCGTGCCGATGCCCTCACCTGCACCGATTCCGATGTTCGACATCGTCTGGAGGATTGCGAACATCGACCCGGCGATCCTCAGGTCAGTGATCCCCATGGTGAACGTCACATAGTTCGTCCACTGGAATCCGACTGCGACGCCCCACAGAGGAGCCACCAGGAGGATCGCGTTCACTGTGTCGAGAGAGGCAAATATCAGTCCGCCGGCTGTCACGAGTAGGAGGGTTGCGATCGCCGCCGACCTCTTGCCTCCCTTGCGAACCAGGGCAGCCAGACCCACCCCACCGACCAGGATGCCGACGCCTTTGATCGTCCCGTACAGGCCGATCGAGCGCCCCGACGCTCCAAGTTCGTTCGACATGTAGAAAGTGACCAGCCCGTCGATTCCCTGGAAGAACGTCCAGGCGAGGATCAGTACCAGGGCGAATGCGAGGTATCGAGGTTCCCGCAGCGCCCGGAACGCTCTCCGATCGAACGTATGTGCGGGGGTACGTTCACGGGGTTCCCGCACGCGGCTCACATACCAGAGGGGACCGAGGAGCAGGACGGCGATCACCAGAAAGATGTAACGGTATCCGAAGGCATCGGCCAGCAACCCGAAGCCGATCGAGACGGCGACGAGACCGATCGCCCGACCGCCATTCATCCAGGCCTGGACCGTGCTGTGATCCGCTTCCTCGACTGCGTCCACAGAGAGGGCGTCGGCGGTGGTATCGAAGAGCGCCATGAAGAACGTGGCCGCCAGCACCATCGCGGCGAGGATTGGAAAGCTCTCCGACGGATCGACGAAGAACGCCACACCGAATGCCACCGCAGTCGAAACAAGACCAATCAGGATGTAGGGGACCCGGTGTCCGCGGCCGAAGAGGGGATACCGGTCCGAGATGATGCCGAACACCCACTTGATGATGAACGGGACCAGCCCGAGGCTGGCGACGATCGCGAGACGGTCGGCGTCGATACCCTCTGAGTCCATGTGTGGTTTGAAGAAGTTGAGCTGGTAGGCCTGGATGACTCCCTGGACGAAATACACCGCGGCGAACATGGTGAACAGTTGACGGCGACTCAACCCGAGTTCCACACGAGTCCCTTCGGTGACGGAACCGGCAGGCTAACTCCGGACGGCGTGACGAGATGGTGACTCTCATCGTCGGACTGGTCATCGCCGTCGGGGTCGCCGGCACGTTGCTCCCGCTGATCCCCGGACTGGGTCTGGTCTGGCTGGCGGCGGTCGTGTTTGGGGTCATCGAAGGGTTCGGGGTGGCCGGCTGGGTAGCGATCGCCCTCATCACCGGGTTGGCAGTCTTTGGAACGATCGCTGGGGTTCGCGTGCCACAGCGGGCGGCGGCGGCCGGGGGTATCGGATGGAGGGGCCAGCTCACCGCATTGGCTTTGGCGGTTGTGGGCTTCTTCGTGATCCCGATCGCCGGCGCGGGAATCGGGTTCGTCGGTGGGATCTACCTGGTCGCCCGGTCGAAGGACCCGAGTCGGGCGTGGCAAATCACCAAAACCACATTGAAGTCGCTCTTCGTGGCTGCCGGCGTGCAGTTCGTAACGGCGCTGGCGATGGCGGGGACGTGGCTGGTCTGGGCTGGTCTAACTTGACATAACGGAGATTATGGGCGCAAAGCCCATAATCTCTGTTCGCTGCCGGGGAGGTCGAGAATCACTTTTCGCCTGTGCGCCTGCCCACTTCCCGTGCCCCCAAACATCAGCAACTGTCGCGAAAGGTATGCGCGCAGGCCCACAACTCGGGGGCGACTGCCTGGGGTGTCGAGAATCGCCAACACGCTTCCACCAGCCCCGCCCGGCCATCGGCCCGTCCGGCTCGGCCCGAATCGGCGCGTGACCCCCGCTCTTCCAGGCACCTGCCTTCCGGGTGTGATGCGTCACTGTGACGAATCACACCCGGATCTCGGCGCGTCCGGCCTCCCACAGAACGCTGAATCCCTCGATATCGGTGAAGAGGATCGCTGCCCTCGCATTGCCTGTTCGGAGCGTCATGCCAGATACAACGTGACACACGCGCCGAACGTGACACGGGAATGGCCGTCCGCCCTATGGCGTTGGTCGGTAGCGTGAACTCAGTCATGCCGACGCCAATCATCATCGAACTCGTCGAACTCGGAATGCCGTGGACGGGTCTGGACCCTTTCATCTTCACGATCCACCACCTGGACGGGTATCCGGAGGGCAACGAGGCCCAGGGACCGAATGCCATCCTGGCGGGGCGACAGATCGGCATGGACTTCTCTTCCCTCGACGGCTGGAGCATGTACCACGGGTCGAGGGTTCCGGGTTTTCCGCAACATCCGCATCGCGGTTTCGAAACAGTCACGGTGGTCCGCCGCGGGTACGTCGACCACTCCGACTCCTTGGGTGCAACCGCTCGGTACGGCGAAGGCGACGTGCAATGGCTCACGACCGGATCCGGCATCCAGCACGCCGAAATGTTCCCGCTGATCCACTCGGATCGAGATAATCCGCTCGAACTGTTCCAGATCTGGCTCAATCTCCCGCCCGAGTCGAAACTGGTCCCCGCACATTTCCGGATGTTGTGGGGCGAGGACATCCCGACGTTCGACCCCGCTCCTGGAGTCGAAGTCGACGTGATGGCGGGTCGACTCGCGGGGCACGATGCGCCCGCGCCTCCCCCCGATTCGTGGGCGGCGACCGACCCAACGTTCGCCATCTGGCTGATCCGTCTCGACGCCGGGGCATCGTGGGAGCTCCCTGCCACCGAGATCGACATCAATCGGATGCTGCACTTCTTCGACGGGACACGGGCACGCGTCGCCGGAACCGATGTCGAACGCGGCACTGGTGTCCGACTCCGATCCGATGCTGTAGTCAGCCTCGAAAGCTCCGGCGATCCCGTGGAATTCCTCTTGCTACAGGGCCGTCCGATCGGCGCCCCGGTGATCCAGATGGGCCCGTTCGTGATGAACACGCCAGAGGAGATCCAGCAGGCGTTGGCCGACTACCGGGCGACCGGGTTCGGCGGATGGCCGTGGCGCGGGCCCGATCCGGTCCATGCCCGCACCGACGGCAGATTCGCCATCCACGCCGACGGTCACATCGAGCATCGAGACCGCGTCCCGGCCGGCAAGAGCGACCTACCGACGACAACGTGAACCAACCGCTCCCGTACCTCGGCGTCGCCCCTGAGGTGTCGGCGGCGCTCGCAGAAGCTCGCCCAGTCGTCGCCCTCGAGTCGACGATCATCACCCACGGGATGCCCTATCCCCGCAACGTCGAGACGGCGCTGGCGGTCGAGTCCGTTGTCCGCCAGAACGGGGCGGTGCCTGCGACGATCGCGGTTCTCGACGGGCGACTTCGCGTCGGTGTCAGCGCGGATGAGATCGAGAGGCTCGCTTCGAACCCGTCGGCGATGAAAGTCTCGCGAAGAGACCTCGCGTTCGTAGTCCATTCAGGCATGGTTGGCGGTACCACCGTGGCGGCGACCATGCTGACGGCGGCGATGGCAGGGATCGATGTGTTCGCCACCGGCGGTATCGGGGGCGTTCATCGTGGAGCATCCGAGTCATTCGATGTCTCCGCTGATCTCCAAGAGCTGGCCCGCACCGACGTGACCGTCGTCTGTGCTGGCGTGAAGTCGATACTCGACATCGGGCTCACTCTCGAGTATCTCGAAACGCTCGGCGTGCCTGTCATCGGTTTCCGCACCGACGAGATGCCGGCGTTCTACACGTCCCGGAGTGCATATCGCGTTCCCCAACGGCTCGATACCGCCGCCGACATCGCCTCCGTCATCGCAATCCGCAGATCCCTCGGTCTCGCAGGCGGCGTGGTCGTAGCCAATCCGATCCCTGCGGAGCATGCAATGGACCGAGAGGTCATGGAGCAGGCGATCGGCGCTGCGCTGGCAGAGGCCCAGCTTCAGGGAGTGTCGGGCAAAGAGGCCACGCCGTTTCTCCTCGGACGGGTCGCCGAACTCACCGGTTCCGAGAGCCTGGATGCCAACGTCGAACTCGTGAAGTCCAACGCTCGTTTGGCCTCCCAGATCGCTGCGGCACTGCTCGCCTGAAGGCTCACGACCCTCCGACTGCCCGAGGTTCGAACGAGATTGTCCGCACAGCGGCCGCGGTGCGATAGAGGTGCCATAGAGCCTGTCGGTATTCGGCGGTGTCGGCGCCGTCGGCCAGATCGCCGTCGACGTCTTGCAGTGCCGCTTCGATCCGGTAGAGAACGTCTCGCAGTTCCTCGAACGCCGCTCGGGTGAGGAGAATGTCGTCCGGCCCAAGACCGTGCGATTCGGCCAGGCGCCGCGCCTCGTATGCGCGCTGGCGATGGCTCCGCCGACAGAACCGAGGTGGTCTCCCCGGCCCCCCTCCGACATCGAATGACGCCCCACACCAGGAGCACCGCCGCTGTTTCGTCACAGGTACGAATCCTACCGAGCAGTGGATGCCTTACGCTGCG
>JBBDQP010000082.1:6315-24412 GCA_040905965.1 Acidimicrobiia bacterium | reverse complement strand
CTGAAAAACCAGAGGTCGGCGGTTCGACCCCGCCCCTGACCACCCTCAAATCTGCCCGTCAGGGGTCGACCGGCCGGGCACCGACGCCTGCGAACAGCCACTCGGACGGTGTGTTCCCATCCGTGATGTAGAGCGCGATACGAGTGTGACCCTCATCGGCGAGACTCGCCATCGCCAGCCGCACCAGGTGCCTTCCCAGCCGCTGATTCTTATGACGGGGCCGCGTCATCACGTATCCGATGAATGGCTCCCCCTCGTAGACGGACACAAGTACCGCCGAAGCGACCTCGTCCCCGTCCACCGCCAGGTACGAATGTGCGAGCGACGGTTTGGCATCCAAGAACGACTGCACCTCGGTGATCGCGTCCTCGAAGGTCTCGTCTTCGTAGTCGATCGTTCCCCGATACGCATCAAGCATGAGCCCGGCCAAGCCATCGAGGTCGCTCGGAGCGACCGTACGCACCGTCAGGTCCGACGAGGTCGGAATTGGAAGCTCAGAAGGCAGGTCGATCTCGTATCGGATCTTCATCTAACCCCAGGCGGCGAGGATCACGCCCATCAACGCGAACCCGATGACCACATACGGGGCGTTGACTTTGAACAGGGCATTGCCCCTTCCCTCGTAGGTCGCCATCACGAGCATCTGGGTGATTACCACGCCGACTCCCACGACGAGTCCGAGGACGAGCCCCTCCCCCGCCCCCTGCGCACCGACTGCGACAGTCACGAGGGCCAGCGCCAAGGCCGACACCAGCCAACTGATCAAGTTGATGACGAGCGGCTTCGGATCGGGCGCCTGCTTGACGTTCGGATCGAGTCCGAGGCCAGCCCGATACTGCCGTCCCATCAGCATGTCGGTGTACCAAACGGCACCGAGCACGAAGTATGCGAGCCCGGCCACCAGTACGGCCAGCCAGTTCAGATCAGCGAAAGCATCGAGCAGCATTCCGTCCTCCTTGTGCGACGAGCCTACGCCCCGGTCGATGCGAGTACCGGGACGCGCATGTCGATCCGGTGCCGTCGGTACGATTCGCTCGTGAACGCCCCGATGACCAGTCGCAATCGTTGGGCGCTCGTCGGGATCGTGGTGGCGGCGACGATGGTCTCCCAGGCGTTCGGTCGATTCGCATACGCACTCGTTCTTCCCTCGGTGCAGCGAGATCTGGAGATCACCTACACCCTGGCCGGGTTTCTCGGAACCCTCAATCTTTCCGCCTACCTCCTGGCTTCGTTCGGAGTGGCGTGGCTTTCCACACGCATGGCACCTGACCGAATCATGCGAATGGGAATCGGGATCTGTGTCGTCGGCTTGGCCGGCATGTGGTGGTCGCCGAACCTTGCCGTCGTCGTCGTTGCAATGCTCGTCACGGGGGCAGCCGGGGCGACGATCTGGATTCCGGCTCCTGCGGTGTCTTCGAGTCTCGTTCCGCCCGAGCGGAGGGCGTTTGCGATCGGCACCGTCGGAACTGGAATCGGGATCGGATTCGTGTCGGCTGGATGGGTGGCGCGGATGGTCGGGGACGACTGGCGGGCGGTGTACCGGTTCGAGACACTCGTTGCCATCGTCACGGCAATCGTCCTCTGGACGTTCCTACGGGTACCGGTCGAAGCCGAAACCCGCCCCCCATCCATCCGCGCCCTGGCGCTGGTCCCCAGTTGGAAGCTGATCTTTGCCACCTACGGCGCTTTCGGCCTCTCCATGTCCTTGTTCGTCAACTACTTCGTCACTCGCCTCGAAGAGGACTCCGGATATCCGCCGGCGACGTCGGCGCTGGTCTTCGCCACCTTCGGGATCGCTTCGATCTTCGGCGGTCCGCTGTACGGGGCGGTTTCGGATCGAACGGGCCGGCGTCCCGCACTGATCGTCGGGTACGGGACGATGGCGGGAGCGTCTCTGACCCTTCTCGTCGGTGCGGGGCCTTGGCCGTGGCTCGCGGCGCTCGTGTTCGGCCTGGCGTTCGCAGGAGTCCCGGCCTCGACGGCTGCCTACCTGCGCGACCATCTCTCCGCCCGGGAGTTCGGATCGGCGTTCGGCGTCATCACACTGGCGTTCGGAATTGGCCAGCTCCTCGGACCCCAGGTTGGCGGGTATCTCGGTGACGCCCTCGGTTCGTTCGCGACCGTGTTCTATCTCGCCGCCTTCGTGGCGCTGACGGCGGCGATGGCCGTCACGCGCCTACCCACACCGATTCCTACGACCGTCAGTCGCCGTCCAGGACCGCCAGCAGCTTGAAGCGGCGCTCGGTGATGACAGGCTTCGCCGATCGGACGCATTGAAGGGACAATGACATCGGCGATGGTCACAGTCAGAGGAACGGAACCAGAACAAATCGACGGAGGACCGGGACCGCGATGGCGCGGCCCGCTGTTCTTGATCATGGGGCTGGTTGCCGGTCTCACGCTCGGCGCACTGTTCACGGGGACGAGTCCCGGTGAGAGCCCCGTACCCGACGGCACCGTGGTCGGCGGACCGGAGGCCTCCCCCACCACCACCCTGCCGCTGACAACCACGACCACCGACGTCGCTCCGACCCGTCTGGCGACGATGGTGCCGGGAATGCTCGACGTATTGGTGGCCAGCGCGGTCGACCGCAACGGAAGATATGTGGTCACCGCCTGGCAGCCGTCGGGGCGTTCACCCATCGTTGAGCCTCTTCCGTGGGGAAACCTCGCCGCCGATGCCTCGCACACATGGTTGGCGACCAGCACGCTCGGACGATGGGCGGCGGGCCGCACCCTGTGGATCGGCAATGCCGCCTACATGGAGCCGGTCACCTCGCATCTCGTGTTCGAACCCGTGTGGCACGCGCGACTACCGGGACACCTCGCCTGGATCGAAGACACCGCTGACGGGCGGGTTCTCAAGACTGCGCAGTTCGTGGCCGGACAGCCTTCTTCACCCCGGACGGTGGTGGCCGTCGACGACGTGACGTCCGTGGCTGCCTGGACAGACGCCGGGATCGTCACCCAGCGATTCGACAGCCAAATCGGCACACTCGAGGTTCGCGACGAGACGGGTGCTATTGGTTCCACCCGTGAAATCGCTGCCTTCCTCGGTGCCGGTCGCCACCTGATGGCCGTCATAGAACCCGACGGGGGCCACGCCCTGCTGGATCTGGAGCTCAGCCTGGTGGCCGCGGCTCCTTGGGGAACGGACTGTCACCGAGCGGTGTGGGGACTGTACGGCCTCACCGTGGCAGTCCACTGTGGTTTCGGGAACACCCAACGGTTCGAGTATTGGCAGAACCCTCTCGAACTCGGAGTGCCGAGCTTCCTGCATTCCGGGCGCGAGTACACCGACTTCGGGCTCACCTCGACCGGCGTGCCGTACGTCACATGGATCGAGTCTCTCAGACCGTCCAGCACGATCCTGTTCCACCTGGCCGCGGACGGGAGCCAACACGAGATCACCTACCCAGGCCTCATCGAATCGCTGCAGTCGCTCCAGGGCTGAACCCGGATCAGCTGAAAGCTTGGATGCCGGTGATCGAGTTGCCCATGATCAGAGTGTGGATCTCGTTGGTGCCTTCGTAGGTGTAGACGGTCTCCAGATTGGCCATGTGGCGGAAGACCGGATACTCGAGGGTGATCCCGTTGCCCCCGAGGATGGACCGGGCGAGGCGGGCGTTGTCGAGGGCGTTGCGGACGTTGTCCATCTTCCCGAAGCTGATCTGTTCGGGTGTCAGCGTCCCCTCGTCCTTGCGGCGGCCCAGGTGAAGGGCGACCAGCATCGCCCGGTTGGTCGACACCATGATCTCCACCAGCTTCTGCTGGGTGAGTTGGAACGAGGCGATGGGTTGGGAAAACTGCTCGCGTTCCAGGGCGTAGGCGAGGGCGGTGTCGTAGACGGCGCGTGAGGCGCCGACCACGCCGAAGAGGATCCCGAAGCGGGCTTCGTTCAGACAGGACAGCGGCCCCCGCAGCGAGGCGACGTTGGGGAGCACATATTCATCGGGCAGTCGCACGTCGGTGAACGCCAGTTCGGCAGTGACCGATGCCCGCAGACTCGCCTTCTTCTTGATGGCGTGGGCCTCGAATCCGGGTGAGTCGGTGGGCACGATGAACCCGCGCAACCCCTCGTCGGTCTTCGCCCAGACGATGGCGATGTCGGCGATCGTGCCGTTCGTAATCCACATCTTCGAACCGTTCAGGATCCAGTCCGACCCGTCCCGGCGGGCGTTGGTGCGCATCGAACTGGGATCGGATCCCGAGTCGGCCTCGGTCAATCCGAAACACCCGATCACATCTCCCGACGCCATCTGCGGCAGCCAGGTCTCCTTCTGCTCCTCACTCCCGAACTTCCAGATCGGGAACATCGACAGCGAGCCTTGCACTGACATGAACGAGCGCACGCCGGAATCGCCGTACTCCAGCTCGGTGCAGGCCAGCCCATAAGCGACGTTCGACGTGCCCGCACAGCCGTAGCCGTCGAGATGCATCCCGAACAGACCGAGCGAGGCCATCTCTTTGGCCACTTCGCGGGGAAAGACGCCCTGATCCCACCAGTCGGCCACCTCGGGAAGGATCCGGTCCGCCACGAAACGGCGCACCGTGTCCCGCAGCAGGATCTCCTCGTCGGACAACAGCGAATCGGTGTCGAGGAAGTCGTGGGGGTTGGGTCGGGTCATCGAGATGTCGGACATGGCTCCGAAGTATGCCAGCCACGAAACGGTGGCCAGCCCAGCCGGCTCAGTCGAGTCGGCGACGCTCGGATTCGGCGTCGAAGAACGTGTCGGGGCTGGCCTGGTTGGACCGGATCGCCGCACGTCCCACGAGGTGCGCACCCACCGGCGCCGTCACCATCTGGAGCAAGATGACAAGCAGCAGTTTCAGCACCGAACCCGGCTCCCGCAGCACCACGGCCGCGCCGATGACGATGAGGAGCAGCCCGAGCGTCGCCGGTTTGGTCGCCGCGTGCATCCGGGCGAGAACATCGTCGAACCGCTGGAGGCCGATCGCCGCCACCGTGGCGAGGAAGGCCCCCAGCACCAGCAGGATTGCGGCGAGAACTTCCATCAGGCGCCTCTCCGCTCGATGAACAGCGCCACCAGGCCAGTCCCCACGAATCCGAGCAGGGCCACCACGACCATCACGTTGAGATAGAGACCATCTCCCGTTCTCGCCGCCTGGACCGCCAGTCCGCTGGCGACGACGAGGAGCAGGGAGTCGAGCGCCACGATCCGATCGGCCATCGAGCCCATGCGCAGCATCCGCACCATGCACAGCACGGCTGCGACCAGCAGGAGGCCGAGTGCCACGGTGGTCGCGGTTGTCATCATCTGGTCTCTCCTCCTCCGATCGCGGTCACCGCCGGTGGGAACGCCGAAGGTGGGAACGCCGCCAGCGTCAATGACTCCAGGTAGAGCACCGAGGCTCGATCCTCCTCGACACTGCGGAGGTGCAGCACGTGGATGAAGAGGGTCATCGTCTCAGGGTCGATGTCGATGGTCACCGAACCGGGGGTCAGCGACACCATGTTGGCGACCACCGTGACGATCCCGGCAACGCGACTCGTGAGAGGCACCGAGATGACCGCGGCGTTGATCCGGTTGCGCGGCGTGAAGATCTCCCAGGTCAGCTTGGCGGAGGCCTCGAGCAGCTTCCAGAGGAAGTAGACGACAAGCCGGACGGCAGCCAAGGGCCGGAAGCCCACCGCTGTCTCCTGCCGATGCGAGGGAACCATCCAGACGACGAGGATGGCGACCACGACCCCTCCCGCGACGTTTGCCCAGGTCACCGCCTCCCACAGCATGACCCAGACTGCTGCCAGCCAGCTGAGGATGATGAAGCGACGAGTCATGGAGTCCTCACCGCCTCGATGTAGATCGACGGATCGATGAGCCCGGCGGCCGCCGTCTCGCCGAGTTCCCACAGGGGGGCGGCGGCGAAGACGAAAGCGAGGCTGGCCGCGACGACCAAGCCGGTCGAAAAGGACATCAGCCGGGGAAGGGCGCGACGGCTCTTCTCGAACGCGTCGGCGATCGGCGGAGGCTCCTCGGGAGCTCCCCAGAACACCCCCGACCAGATCTTGACCATCGAAAAGAGCGTCAGCGCGCTCACGAAGATGGCGACGGCGACAATGGCGTAGGAACCGACGGCGAGGCCCGCCTGGACGAGGGTCAGCTTGGCGATGAAACCCGAGAACGGTGGGATTCCGGCGAGGCTGAGCGCCGGCAACAGGAACAGCGCCGCGAGCATCGGACGGACGTGGAGGAGGCCGCCGAGACGGCTGAGCGCCGCGGTCCCCGTCCCCTCCTCGATCAGGCCTCCGACGAGGAAGAGTGCGGTCTTCACGATGATGTGATGCACGACGTAGAACACCGTGGCGGCCAACCCCACCACGGTGAAGAGGCCGAGACCGAAGATCATGTAACCGATCTGGCTGATGATGTGGAAGCTGAGAATCCGCTTCACGTCGTCTTGGGCGATCGCTCCGAAAACGCCCGCCGTCATGGTCAGACCCGCGACGACCAGCAGCAGCATCGAGGCTTCCCCATCGGAGAACATCAGCGTCTGGGTGCGGATGATGGCGTAGACACCGACCTTCGTGAGCAGGCCGGCGAAGATCGCCGTCACGGGGGACGCGGCCACCGGGTAGGAGTCGGGAAGCCAGAAGAACAGCGGGAAGATGGCCGCCTTGATCCCGAACACAACGAGGAAGAAAACGCCGAGCGCCATCCTCAAACCGGGGTCGATCTCGGCCAGCCGCACCGCCAACTCCGCCATGTTGACGGTACCGACCGCGGCGTACGTCAGCCCGACCGCAGTGATGAACAGCGTCGAAGCGAGCAGGCTGATGACGATGTACGTCATCCCGTGCCTGACCTGGAGGCGAGAGCCGCCGAAGGTGATCAGCACGTAGCTGGCGGTCAGCGTGATCTCGAAGGCCACGAAGAGGTTGAACAGGTCGCCGGTGAGGAAGCAGGCCGATACACCGGCCGCCAGCACCAGGTAGACCGGCTGGAAGAACGCTCCGCTGACATCGGTGCGGGGACTCCCGATGGCGTACACCAGCACCACGAGGAGCATCGAAGACGAAACCACCAGCATGATCGCCGAGAACAGGTCGACGACGAGGACGATCCCGACGGTCGGTTCCCACCCCCCGAGACGAGAGACGAGCACCGTCCCGTCGGCGACGCGCAGGAGGAGCTGGACGGACACCACGATGGTGGCCAGCAGGGCGCCGAGGCCGATGCTCTGACGCAGCCGGGGCCAGCGACCGAGGGCCATGGAGAGGGCCCCTGCACCGAGGGGAAGGACGATGGGAAGCACGACTGCGGCGTTCATGACACGGCATCCGGGTCATCGTCGGCGGTTTCGACCTCTCTTGCCTGCTCCTGGGCCGCGGCCAGACGAGTCGCCATTTCGGCGATTCGCCGGTCCTCCACGTCGTCCTCTACCTCGTCGCTCTGGGACAGCACCCAACTCCGATACACCAGAGCCAACAGATAGGCGCTCACCCCGAACGTGATGACGATGGCTGTGAGTGCCAGTGCCTGTGGAAGCGGATCGGCATACGTTCCGGCCCCGTCCCCGATGATCGGCGCACGTCCGGCCCGCCCGGCCGAGAGCAGCAGGAGATTCGCACCGTGGCCGAGGACGCCGAGACCGATGACGATCCGGCTGAGATTCCGCTGGAGCAGCAGGTAGGCGCCTGTTCCGTAAAGGACGGCGACGGTAAGAGCGAGGACGAAGGTCACACTTCTTCCTCCTGGCCGAGGGCGGCGATCATCGCCAAGGCGACGCCGACCACCACGAGGAACACTCCGATGTCGAACGGGAGCGCCGATGTCGCCTTCACGACACCCAGCACCGGCAGTTCGACCTCGAACTTGGCACTTTCCAGAAATGCCTCGCCCCACACCCATCCGAGCATCCCGGTGAGGACGGCCACGGACAATCCGACACCAAGCAGCCCCTCGGGTCGGACTCCGATGACGGAGCGAACCCCGGCATGGCCACCGGCGATGTAGCGCAGCACGATCGAGATCCCGGCGACGAGGCCGGCGATGAACCCGCCACCGGGAGCGTTGTGGCCCGAGAACAGGAGAAACAGAGAAAAGACGAGGGCGGTTCGAACGACGAGATCGACGAGCACGTCGAGCACAAGGGACCGATTGATCATCGCGATCTGCCCAATTCTTCCGAACCGGCTGCCGGGCTCGTCGGCTCGTCCGATTCGTCGTCGGGGTGACGGGCGAGAATGAGCGCCATCGCTCCCATTGCCACGACTGCAAGAACAGTGATCTCCCCCAGCGTGTCGAACGCCCGGAAGTCGGTGAGGATCACGTTGGTGACGTTGCGCCCTCCCCCTTCGGGCAAAGCTCGGGCGAGATACTCGTCGGCGATCGACGGGCCTCGCTCGACAGACGCCGCCCAGAGCGAGAAACCGCCCGCCAGCAGTCCTACCCCGACCGCGACCCCGACCCTGGCAAGCCTGCGAATCCGGGACTGGACGATCTCGAACTGGGAAGGGAGGAGACGCAGCACGAGGATGAACAGTGCGAGGGCCAGGGTCTCGACGAGCAGTTGCGTCAGGGCCAGGTCGGGGGCGCCCTGAAGGACGAAGAGCACCGCCACCCCGTACCCCACCCCGCCGAGGAAGAGGACGGCGCCCAAACGGCGCTGGGCGATGATGGTGCCGAAGGCAGCCGCCACCACGAGCGCGGCGGTGACCACCTGCACCGACGAGGAGGCGAAAGCCAGGTCGGTCGGGGCAGTGCCGAACCGCACGAGCAGGAAGCCCGGTGCGATCACGGCCACCGTGAGGATCACGCCGACGTAGACAGGCAGGGAACCGCTCTGCATCGTCGAGGTGACGCGATCGGCCAGGCGATTGATCCCAGTGACCATCGCGGCGTACACACTCGGCGCGTCCGGAGCGCGCCGGGTCAGATTCCGCAGCCTTCCCAGAGGTTTCCGCCACAGGACTGCCCCCGCCACCACAGCAGCGAAAGACAGGGCCAGCGGGGTCCCGAATCCGTGCCAGAGCGCCAGGTGGTAGCTCGCGGCGGCCGGATCGAGTGCCGTCGCTGCCCCTCCCACCAAGTCGTCGACGAGCCCGGGGGTGAGTCCGGCGATCACCGTCAACCCGACCAGTACGAGCGGAGGCGCGAGGAACAAGGCATTCGGGGCATCCACTTCGGGCCCGACCGGGTCAGATCCACCCTCTGGCTTGTTGCCGAACGTCCCCCACAAGAACTGGAGTCCGTAGGCCACGGTCAACGCCGAGCCGACGACCACACCCGCAGTCACGATCCACCACTGAGGCTCTCCCACGAGCGCCTCGAGGGCCGCCTCCTTGCTGACGAAACCGAGCAGGGGTGGGATTCCCGCCATCGATGCGATCGCCAGAACCGCAGCCCACGCCGTCGCCGGCATCCTCGATCCCAGACCGGTCAGGCGTCGGAGGTCGCGCGTGTGGGCCTGGTGATCGACGATCCCGGCGAACATGAAGAGGGCCGCTTTGAAGACCGCGTGGGCAAGGATCATCGCCATCCCGGCGAACGTGAGTTCCGGACGTCCCAAGCCCACGAGGACGACGATGAACCCGAGTTGGGAGACCGTTCCCTGGGCCAGCAGCAGCTTCAGATCGTGCTGGGCGAGCGCCCGCCAGCCGCCGACGAGCATCGTGGCCAGACCGACCACGACCACGGCGGGCCGCCACCACACGATCAGACCGGCGAAGACGGGGGCGAGACGGGCGATGAGATAGATCCCCGCCTTGACCATGGTGGCGGAATGGAGAAAGGCGCTGACGGGCGTCGCGGCGCTCATCGCTCCCGGCAGCCAGAAGTGGAAGGGGAACTGGGCGGACTTCGTGAAGGCACCCACCAGGATGAGGGCGAGGCCCGCTCCGGCGGAGGGGGTGGAAGGAGGATCGGCGAGGATCGCCGACAGCGAATAGGACCCGGCAGCTTGGGCCAGCAGGACGATCCCCCCCAGCATCACGAGCCCGCCGGCACCCGTCACGAGCAGCGCCTGGAGTGCGCCGGCACGCGCAACCGCGCTCTCGTCGTCGAAGCCGATCAGGAGATACGACGTGATCGACGTGAGTTCCCAGAAGATGAAGAGAGCCAGGAGGTTGTCGGCGGTGACGAGACCGAACATCGCACCGGCGAAAATGACGAGATAGCTGGTGAAGCGACCCAGACCCTCACGCTCGTCGAAGTACTTCCAGGCATACAGAAACACGAGAACCCCGATGCCGCCGATGAGGGCGACCATCAACGTGGCAAAGCCGTCGAGTCGAAAGTCGAGGTCGAGTCCGATCGCCGGAATCCAGGTCAGGGATTCGACGACGTCGACCGGACGAGCGGTCGCAGTTCGCGCCAGCCACACGGTCGTGATCGTCGGCGCCGCCGCCCCGACCAACAGGACCCTTCGCCCCATCCGACCACCGAGCGCCGCGGCGACACCCGCGACGGCCAGGTGGGCGAGGAGAACGAGGATCACGTCACGACCGCGCTCAGTTCGATGCCGAAATGGAAAACAGACTCGCCCATCGGGTCACGACTCGATCATATCGACGGACCGCCGAACCGATATTCGCCCTCTCCAAGGCACTGAGCGCCCGCTGGATCTGGTCGACGCTGTCGTCCATGACGAGGTCCGTCTCGCTGAACATCGACCCGACGCTGCCGTAGTCGAGTTCCGCCATCGACGTGGTGGGAAACTCGCCCAGCCACCGACGCAACTCCCGAACCTCAGCGACGACCTGCTCCATGGGCTCCACTCCCGACAGCACCTCCACCGCCCAATCGAGATTGGACATCGCGCTGCGCTGGTCGCATCGATACCGCACCCCCACCGACGCCGACCCGCCGACGATCTCCTTGGGTGCAGTCATGAAAGGGACGAACCAACGGATCGGGATGTGCCACGCCGAGGTGAGGATGTGCGAGCGCAGTGCCGGTGACTCCGAGTAGAGCTCGTCCAACTCGGAGCGGGCAGCCATCGCGACCCGTTCCGGGATCACCGAGCCCGTGCCGAGATTGCTGTAGGCGTTGCGGACGGCGAGCACGCCTTCCAGCATCCGCAAACGTGGAGTACGCGGGCACAGATATCGCTGGCCCTGCCACATCGCGACATGCGCATCGTCAGACATCGGCAACGCGGTGATCGCATAGGTCAGATCACGCGGCGGCGCGAGGGAAATCGTGTCCGCTTCGGGCATCGGTTCCAGTCTGTCCGCAGGGAGGTACACCCGGAGATGCGCTGTCTTGATCACCGCGCAGAACCCTAGGAACGTTCCGGCACGACCGCACAGGCCCCGAGCCGCTTTCCTAGAGTGTCCGCCACACATCGGTTTCCGACGTCCCACACCCGGGGCGGCGATTGTCGATCCGCCACGCATGACCTGTGACCCAGGCGTACGTACGCGAACCGACCCGAGCACGAGGAGCACAACATGGAATGGATGCGGCGGGAGATCCACCACCGCGACCTGGGCCTGTCCGATGCAGCGGCATTGCGCATGTATCGGACGATGCGGCTGGCACGCAAGGTCGACGACCGGATGTTCGCACTCAACCGCCAGGGCCGCGTCCCGTTCGTTGTCGGCTCCTCTGGTCACGAAGCCATCCAGGTGGCTTCGGCGATGGCGCTCGACCCCGCCATCGACTGGGTGCTCCCGTATTACCGCGACATGGGTGTCGCCTTGGCGTGGGGGATCCCGCTGTTGGACGTCTTCCTCGCCACCTTTGCCAGGGCGGACGATCCGATGTCGGGAGGAAGACAGATTCCGAACCACTGGTCGGACGAGAAGGGACGAATCTTCACCCAGTCCTCGCCGATCGGGACCCAGTACCCGCACGCAGTCGGTATCGCTCACGGGTTGCGCCAGGCCGGCGAGGGAGGTGTCGTCGTCGTCTACGGCGGTGAGGGGTCCACCTCGGAGGGCGACTGGCACGAGGCGATGAACTGGGCCGGAGTCCACCGTCTTGGTGTCATCTTCGTGATCGAGAACAACGGATACGCCATCTCCGTGCCGACCAGCGAAGAGGTGGCGGGATCCATCGCCGACCGGGCTCGGGGATACGACATCGCCGGCCGTCTCATCGACGGCAACGACCCGCTCATGGTCTACCGCGCCATGTCCGACGCAATCGGGCGAGCCCGCGAGGGAGGCGGTCCGACGCTGATCGAAGCCGAGACGTACCGCTACTACGCCCATACCTCGGACGACGACGACCGCCTCTATCGGACCAGGGAGGAGGTCGACGAATGGCGGCGTAACGATCCCGTCGTGACGATGAAGCAGTACCTCATCGAAGAGCGCCTCCTCAGCGATGCCTCCGAACAGGGGATCGAAGAGGAACTCGATGCCGAGTTGGCCGAGGCGGTTCGCCTGGCCGAGACGCGACCGCAGTCGACCGATCCGTACTCGAATGTCTACGCAAGGGTCATCGAGCCGTCGGAGCCGAAGACCTCGGTCGAACCGGTGCCCGCCGGTGAGGAAGTCAACCTGATCACCGCCGTGAACCGCGCCCTCCACGAGGTCATGGACGCCTATCCGGACACCGTGGCGTTCGGCGAGGACGTCGGCGGGGAAAAGGGCGGCGTGTTCAAGGCCACCGTCGGGCTGTCCGACCGGTTCGGCGCAGAGAGATGCTTCAACACACCCCTGGCCGAATCCTCGATCATCGGATGCGCGGTCGGCATGGCAGCGGCGGGACGGCGGCCGATCCCCGAGATCCAGTTCGCCGACTACATCCACCCGGCGTTCGATCAGATCGTGTCTGAGGCGGCCAGGGTGCACTACCGATCCAACGGGCGCTGGACCTGTTCGATCACCATCCGCACCCCGTTCGGAGCTGGGATTCACGGTGCGCTCTATCACTCGCAGTCGATCGAAGCGTTCTACGCCCACGTCCCAGGGTTGAAGGTGGTCGTGCCATCCACCCCCGCAGACGTCAAAGGTCTCCTGTTCGCAGCTGTCGACGACCCCGATCCGGTGCTGTTCTTGGAACCGAAGAAGCTGTACCGACTGGCCAAGGGCGCATACCCGGAAGGCGAACACGTCGTACCGCTCGGCTCGGCGGCGATCCGTACACTCGGCACGGATCTCACGATCCTCACCTACGGAGCAATGGCGCACTTCGCACTCGAAGCCGAGACCGTGCTGCGCGCCGAGGGAATCTCGGCCGAAGTCATCGACCTGCGATCGCTCAAACCGCTCGACTGGCCCACCATCGAAGCATCCGTCCAGAAGACGAATCGGGTACTGATCGTCCACGAGGACAACGAGTTCGTCGGCTATGGGGCGGAACTGGCCGCCCAGATCGCCGACAAGGCGTTCATGTGGCTCGACGCCCCGATCAAGCGGTACGCCCTCGGTGACGTTCCCGCCATGCCGTTCGCCCAGTCCCTCGAAGACATCCTCTATCCCAACCCCGAAGGCATCGCCGCCCGAGCGAGAGAACTCGTGAAGTTCTAGCTGGGCGACCCCTGGGAGTCGGCTCCGTGAGCCACTCCTATCCTCCGGGACATGTCCCTCCTGTCCGAATTGAGCGAACTGTTCGGAAACGCCTTCGCCGGCGTCGGACTCGATTCGAGCCTGGGAGGAGTCGTACCGTCACAGCGCCCGGAGCTCGCACAGTTCCAGTGCAACGGAGCGATGGCCGGCGCCAAGCAGGCGGGACGCAACCCGCGTGACATCGCCACCGACGTCGTCGCCACGGTCGGCGGAGATCCGAGGATCGAGAAGATCGAAATCGCCGGTCCCGGCTTCCTCAACATCACCGTCACCGATGCGACGCTGGCGGAAGCGATCGAAGGAATGCGGGCCGATGACCGGCTCGGAGTCGAACCGCCCTCGTCGTCTCGCACCGTGATCGTCGACCATGGCGGCCCCAACGTCGCCAAGAGCCTCCACGTCGGCCATCTCCGACCGGCAATCATCGGGCAGGCACTCAAACGGGCGTACGCCTTCGCCGGCTACGAGGCGCTCGGGGACGTCCACCTCGGTGACTGGGGAACTCCGATGGGACAGCTCATCGCCGAACTGGCGCTCCGCAATCCGGACTGGCAGTACTTCGACGCTGCCTACTCCGGCCCCTACGACGAGGAATCCCCCGTCACGGTCGCCGAACTGGAAGAGCTCTACCCGGCGGCGTCCCGGCGCGCCAAGGACGATCCGGACTTCGCAGAAACGGCCCGACGGGCCACCTTCGAACTACAGGAGGGCAGGCCGGGCTACCGAGCCCTCTGGGCGCACTTTCGCCAGGTGTCGGTCGAGGCCATGCGCAACATCTATGACGATCTCGGCGTCACCTTCGAACTGTGGCTCGGCGAGGCATCGGTCCACGACCGCATCGCGCCGATGATCGACCGCATGCGGCAGACAGGAGCGGTGACCGAGAGTCAGGGCGCACTCGTCGTCGACGTGGCGCTACCCGATGACAAGACCGAGATCCCGCCTCTGATGCTGGTCAAGTCCGATGGGGCCTACACCTACGGCACCACCGATGTCGCCACGGTCGACGAACGCGCCGAGCGCGGTTGCGACGAGGTGATCTACGTGGTCGATCAACGCCAGGCACTGCATTTCGAACAAGTCTTCCGGGCCGCCCGCAAGGGCGGAATCGCCCCGCCGGACATGGTGCTCGAACACATCGGATTCGGAACGGTCAACGGATCCGACGGCAAACCGCTCAAGACCCGGGACGGCAACCTGCCCCGGCTCGAAGACCTCGTATCCGACGTGGTGACGCGGGCTACCCAGCGGATGGATGAACGCGGCCTCGCCAGTGACTACCCGGTGGCGGAACGGGAGCGGATCGCATGGATGGTGGGTGTCGCGGCGCTCAAGTTCGGCGATCTCGCCAATCATCGCAGCTCCAACTACATGTTCGATCTCGACCGGTTCACCTCGTTCGAAGGCAAGACGGGGCCGTATCTCCTGTACGCCTCGGTCCGGATCGGATCGATCCTGCGCAACGCGGTCGACGAGAGCGTCGGGCCGATCAGGAAGGTGGCCGGCGACGCAGACCGCACCCTGCTTCTCCACCTCTCGCGTTTTCCCGAGATCGTCGACCGAGCGATCTCGTTGCGCGCTCCGAACCATCTCGCCGAATACACCTACGAGCTGTCGCAGGCCTTCAACCGCTTCTATGAGGAATGCCACATCCTGTCCGAGGAGGACCCCGAACAGCGATCGAGCTGGCTCGCCGTCGCGGGACTGACCGGACGCACGATCAGGACCGGTCTCGAAATTCTCGGGATCGACGTCCCGGACAGGATGTGACAGAACCGACCATCCGCCCGGCCACCGCGGCTGATCACGCCGCCATCCGGGAGTTCACGACGGACACATTCGACTGGGGCGACTACGTCGCCGACGTGTTCGAAGACTGGCTCGAGGAGAGCGACTCTCACGTGGCGGTCGTCGAGTGGGAAGGCCGACCCGTGGCGATCGCCCGAGCGGTGATGCTCTCGGCCAACGAGGGCTGGGCGCATGGTGCTCGGGTGCATCCCGAGCACCGCCGGAAAGGATTTGCCAGCCGTCTCAACGACCACCTGTGCGACTGGGCCCGCGACCAGGGTGCCCTCATTGTCCGGCTGATGATCGAATCGTGGAACGAGGCGGCCCAACGCCAGGTGGCTGCCCGCGGATACCGCAGGATCTCGGGGTGGACGAACGCCGTGCGAGGACTGGGGAGCACTCCCGACCCGGTGACGAACGGCGGGCGGCGAGTGCCGGGCGACGAGCAGCTGGTCGTCGGGACGCCGGCCGAGATCGAACCCGCATGGGTGGCCTGGTCGACCTCGGAACTGTCGCGGCTGGGCAGAACGCTCTATCCCCGCGGCTGGCTGATGCGACGCATGACGCGAACCGACCTCGACGTCGCGGTTGCAGCCAAGAAACTCCTGCACGGTCCTTCAGGATGGATCGTGGCGGAGGACGAAGACGAGACCATGTTCGTCCCGCTGCTCGTCGCCAACGACGGCGACGCATACCGCATGGTGCGGGCGCTCGTCGATCGAGCCGACCGGCGCGACTACGGGCGAGTGCGGATCATGGTCCCGACCGTCGACTGGATGGACGAGGCTCTGACACGGGCAGGCTTCGACCTCGCCGGTGAACAGATCTGGGCCAAGACCCTGGTGTGAATCTCAAGGTGCGTCGAAGGAGACGAGAGCCGCCACGACCCATATGAGGTAGAGCGTCGGAATGACCAGCGCCGTGCCCCAGCCGAGACGGTCCAGACCGCGTCGGACTGCCCACGAGGCGGGCACGCCGACGAATGCGGCGATGAATCCGGTGCTCCCGACGCTACGGACGACCTCGACCGCCACCGTGAACGCATAGGGCAGTTCGGCCACGACGGGCCCCAGGCGCCCCGCGACGAACAGCAATCCGAACGCCATGATCACGATGGCGACGAGGCGCCCCAGGGCGACTTCGAGAGAAGGGAAGCCTTCGAGCGATCGGGCCATGCCGTACCGACCTTCCGATGCCACCCCCAGTGCGAACCCTCCGCACACGCCGATCACGAGAGCCGCACCCAGCGTGCCACCGATGCCGGTGCCAAGTTCGAGGTCGATGACCTCGAACCCGTCGAGAAGCACCGCCCCAGCCAACCCGACGAGGCCGGTGCCCACCACCAGCATCGCGACGTCGAGACCCGTGCGGAACGTCCCCAACGCCAGCGTGAAGTAGTAGCGGGCCGGCTGGGGATGAGCGCCGAGGTCGGACTTGTCCAGAAACGTCATGGTGTGGATGCAGCGTACCGGTACGCATCGGAGCCGCTCAGCTTCTCGTGGTACCACTCGATCGGATGGCGGACCGTGACGTCGCGACCGAGAGCCGCTCGCAGCTGCATCTCGCACCCGGGATTGGCGCTCGCCACCGCCGACACCCCCACCGCCTCGACTTGCGCCGCCTTCATGCGACCCAGTTCGGCCGATGCCTCCGGCCGCAGCACCGTGTAGATTCCGGCGGCACCGCAACAGAGGCCGTCCGGATCGATCTCGACCGGTTCCAGTCCCGCCGCCCGGAGAATCGCTCGCGGCTCGGACACGATCCGCTGGGCATGACGGAGGTGGCACGGATCCTGGATTGCAACCCGGGTCCCACTTGGCTCCAGCGTGGGCAAGGATCCGTCGGTGATCAGAGCGGCGATGACCTCGGTCACATCTCGCACCCGGCTGGAGAATTCGGCGCCACCGGATGTGAGGTGGGCGTACTCCTTGAGGTGGGCACTGCAACCGGCGGCATCGACGACGACGAGATCGGCCTCCGCAAACGCAACCACGTTCTGAGCAGCCAGCCGGCGAGCCGTATCGGCGTGTCCGTCGTGGGCGGCGAGCGCACCGCAACACGTCTGGGCCTCGGGCACCACCACCCGGTAACCGGCTCGAGTGAGGAGGGCGACGGTGGCATCGTGCACCGGGCCGAACCACTCGTCCATCACACACCCGGCCACAAGCATCGCGGTGCCCCGGCGCGGACCATCTGGATCGACTGTTCGGCCGACCCATGTCCGCCGGCCGAACTCCAGCCGCCGCAGCCCGGTCAGAGCCCGGCCGGCCATGCCCCCCAGGCGCCCGGCACCCGCCCGTTGAGCGACGGCCATCGCCATGGTGCCCAGCCCGACGAGCCGGCGATTGGGAAGCATCCGACCCAGTCCGAAACGGCGGACCCGACGGGCCGGCGTCGGACGTTGCGCAACGAGTTCGGCGCGAGCACCCTCCAACACCCGCCCATACGGAACCAATCCGGGGCAGACGGACTCACACGCCCGACACCCGAGACAGAACGAGATCGCCTCGTCGAAAGCGGCGTCGATCTCCGCCTCGCCCTCCAGGACTGCCCTCATCGCCGACAAGCGGCCGCGCGGGGAGGCGGACTCCTTGCCGGTCAGCCGGAACGTCGGGCAATGTGGAAGACACAACCCGCATTGGACGCAGGCGGACAACTCCGGAGCGGTCGGTGCGTCGATCGTGCGATACCCCATCAGATGCCCCCGGGGAGCCGGCCGCGGTTGATGGTGCGGACCGGATCGAAGGCCGCCACCAGTCGACGTTGGACGCCGAGGGCGGGCGGATCAGATCCCCAGGCGTCGAAGCCGTCGTAGAACGTGTCGGGAGC
>JBBDQP010000082.1:4522-6215 GCA_040905965.1 Acidimicrobiia bacterium | reverse complement strand
GACGGCAGGGTCGGCGACCGTGACGGTGGCTGATGCTGCCGCCCGGGGCCAGAGCTTCAGACAGACGGAGGTGATCACGCCGAGAGCACCGTGCGTGCCGAACACGGTCCGCTGGATGTCGAAACCCGAGACGTTCTTGACCACTCGCCCCCCGGCCGTGACCAGGCGGCCGTCGCCGGTCGCCACCGTCGCCTGCAGGATCCGGTCGCGCGTCGGCCCGTACCGGGGACGCCGGTATCCGGATGCACCGGCGGCGATGACCCCGCCGATCGTCGCCCCGGGGGCGGTCTCGGGAAGCGCGGCCGTCTGGCTCCTGGTCGCAAGTTCGACCTCGAGATCGTCGACTGTCACACCCGCCTCGACGACGACGGTGAGATCCTCCGGCTCCCAGGCCACGATGCGGTCGAGGAGGAGGGTCGACGCGATGACGTCCGGAGAGACGCGGCGGCCCAGCCCCTGATGGACACCGCCGCCCCACGGCACGACGACCGCACCCGAATCGCTCGCCGCAGCCAGCAACTCGGCCATCTCTTCCGCGGACGATGGGGCGACGCGATGGTCGGCGGGAGGCAGAGCGGCGCGGATCTCAGGCGGGGCAGCGGTGAAGTCGTCGAGGCTGCGAACGTTGACCGGCATCAGATCCAGGTGCCCTCTGGGATCGGGCGACCGAAGTCGTAACACCGGGAGCCGCGCGGGAGGACCTTATCGGGGTTGAACACACCGCCAGGGTCGAGCGCCTCCTTCACCCTGGCCTGGGCGTCGAGGTCGAGTTCCGAAAACATCAGCGGCATCAGATCGCGCTTTTCGATACCGATGCCGTGCTCCCCCGACAACGCCCCGCCGTTGTCCACACTGAGAGTCACGAGCTCCGCGGACGCGGCATGGACCCTGTCCAGGGCGCCCGGCTCGGAAGCGTCGAACGTCATCAGTGGATGCAGGTTCCCGTCGCCCGCATGGAAGACGTTCATCATCACCAACTGGTGACGCTCCCCGATCCGGTAGACCTCCTCCATCGTCTCGACGAGACGGGTTCTCGGGACGACCGTGTCGTGCAGGTAGTAGTTGGGGGCGGACTGGGCCACCGCTCCGAAGGCCGACTTGCGGGCCCGCCACAGCACGGCGCGCTCGGTGTCGTCAGCAGCCGTGTTGACCGCCGTCGCCCCGCACTCCCGTGCCACCTGCTCGATCACCGCCGCCTCGGCCTCGACCGACGCCGTCTCACCGGTGACCTCGGCGAGGAGGATGGCGGCGGCGGCGGTCGGAAGCCCGGCGCCCAGCCAGTTCTCGACTGCCACCGTCATCTTCTGATCCATCATCTCCAAGGCGGAAGGAACGATGCCTGATGCGATCACGCCCGAGACGGTGGCGGCGGCCGCTCCGACGGAATCGAAGACACACAGGAGGGTTCGCACGTCCGGAGGGTTGACCATCAGCCGCACGAGAACCTTCGTGATGATGCCCAGTGTCCCCTCCGAACCAACCAGGATCGTGCGGAGATCGACACCGGGAACATCCGGAGCGTTGCCGCCGACCGTGATGACGGTGCCTCCGGCCAGGACCACCTCGAGACCCAGAACGTGGTCGGTGGTGGAACCGTCGGCCAGACAGTGCGGACCTCCGGAGTTGTTGGCGACATTCCCGCCGATCGTGCACGCCTGCTGGGAGGAAGGATCGGGGGCGAAGTGGAGCCCCA
>JBBDQP010000082.1:0-4422 GCA_040905965.1 Acidimicrobiia bacterium | reverse complement strand
TAGAGAAACCGTTCCAGGTCATCAGACAGAACATGTTCCGCCCCGACGACACCGGCCAGATCCTCTGCGAGTCCCATTGGTTCGAGGCTACTCCCGACCGCGCCGTCAGGAAGCGCCGGTGATCGGCTCGCCCCAACCACCGCCGCCCGGAGTGAGCACCCGTAAGCGGTCGCCGGGCGCCACCTCGATCGTCACCTTGCCGGGGAGCGGTTCGATGGTTCCGTCCGCACGAACCAACACGTCGGATCCGGTGGCACCTGCCACACCCCCGTTCAGACCCCACGGGCGGTGCCTGCGCCGTTCGCCCATCAGCGACACCGTCGCCTCCTCGTCGAAGGCGATCTCGCGCTCGATCCCGTCACCGCCAGGATGCAATCCCTCGCCACCGGAGCCACGCCGCAGCGTGTAGCGGGTGACTCGGAACGGATAGTGGGTGACGAGCGACTCGATGGGCGTGTTGCGGGTGTTGGTCATCCCTGTCTGTATCCCCGACTGTCCCGGTCCCCGCGGGCGACCACCCTGACCACCGGCAACCGTTTCGTAGTAGGCGAACCGGTCGTTCCCGATCAGGACGTTGTTCATGGTGCCCTGCGAGGCAGCGGGGACGCGCTCCGGTGCAGCCTGGGCGAGCGCACCCAACAGGACATCGGCGATCCGCTGACTCGTCTCGACGTTGCCGGCGGCGACCGCGGCAGGCGGGCGGGCATTGACGATGGACCCGGAGGGAGCGTGGAGCGTGACGTTGCGATAGGCCCCGCCGTTGGCCGGGATGCTGGGATCCGTTGCGACCCTCACCGCGTAGTAGAGGCACGACCTGGTGACGGCTTCGACGGCGTTGAAGTTGGCGGGAATCTGGTCGTCCGTACCGCTGAAGTCTGCGTGAAGACTCCCACCGTCAACTTCCACCGTCGCTGTGATCGTCACATCCTTGTCGCCCCACTCCATGAAATCGGAGAAGGCATACCTCCCATCCGGTAGCGCGACGAGAGCCGCCTCCATCCGACGCTCGCCGTACGCCAGTAGTTGATCGGTGAGACGGCGGAAGCCGGGAACTCCCTCGAGACGGATCATCGACTCAAGCCGCGCGGCGGCCACCTCGTTGGCGCCAAGTTGGGCGGCCAGGTCACCCCGCCGTTCGCCCGGTGTCCGTGTGGCGTCGAGGAAAGGATCGAGGAAGCTGGGAATCCACTCACCGTTCCGCACGGCGGCCATCGGTGGCACGCGGATGCCCTCCTGGTCGACGGTCGTGGCGTGCGCCGGCATCGACCCGGGCGCCTCTCCCCCCACGTCGGCGTGATGAGCGCGATTTCCGACCCACGCCACATGGATGCCGTCGACGAAGACAGGTCGCACGAGAGTCAGGTCGTTGAGGTGAGTGCCCCCCGCGAACGGATCGTTGACGGCGTACTGGAGGCCCGGCTCGGCGCCCAACGCGGCCAGGACCGCAGCGACCGAGGCGGGCATCGCACCCAGATGAACCGGGATGTGCTCGGCCTGGGCGAGCATGGTCCCGTCGGGGGTGAAGACGGCCGCCGAACAGTCGGCTCGCTCCTTGATGTTGGGCGAGTAGGCGGTGCGGCGCAGGACGGTGCCCATCTCCTCGGCCACCCCCGCCAACCGATGGCGGGCCACTTCGAGCGCAATGACGTCAGCCACCTTCGATCACGAATGTCCCGCTCTCGTGCATCCGCCCCCGCGTTCCTTCCTCGAGCCAGGTCGTCGACCCGTCCTCGACCACGATGGCAGGGCCTCTCAGCTCAGCCCCGGGAACGAGTCCCGAGCGGCGGTAGACCGGTGCGTCAGCGACACCGGAGGCGGTCAGGACCTGACGCTCACCAATGACGGCTTCTCCGACTGGCGTGTGAGCCGGGAGGTCGTCGATAGACAGGGTGGCGGCACCCACTGCCGTCGCCCGCACAGTGACGACCTCGACCGGATCTTCGGGACGTCGGAACCCGTTTCGTCGGTCATGCGCGGCATGAAAGCGGTCGACCAGGGAGACCGCATCGTCGCCTGAGTGCCAGGGGACGGTGGTCTCGTGTGACTGTCCGATGTAGCGCATGTCCAGCGCCACGGTCGCCTCCCGGGGGTGAGAACCGACCGCAGACTGGAATTCGGAAGACACTTCGGAAATCAACTCGTCGATCGTCCGCGACAGTCGTTCGGTCTGTGACGGGTCGACGAGGATCGTGCGGGCCGCGTCGACCCGCGGCGGGGAAAGCAGCAGTCCGAGCGCACTCAGCAACCCGGCATGCGGGGGGACCAGCACCGTGCTCATCGCAAGCCTCGACGCCAGGGCCGAGGCGTGCATACCCCCCGCGCCGCCGAAGGCAACGAGGGCGGCACCGGACGGATCGAAGCCCTCTTCCACCGATACCCGGCGGATCGCCCGTTCCATGTGGGCTTCCACGATCTCGACCACGCCCAGCGCCGCCTCAGGTATCGAGAGTCCGAGCCGAACCGCCAGCCGTTCCATCGCCACCGTGGCTGCATCGGCGTCGAGCACGAGGTCGTCAGCCAACGCCACGTCGGGGGAGAGGCGTCCGACCAGCAGATCGGCATCGGTGACCGTTGCTTCGACCCCTCCGCGACCGTACGAGGCAGGTCCCGGGGCGGCTCCTGCGCTACGCGGACCGACCCTGAGGGCCCCGCCCGCATCCACCCAGCCGACAGAGCCTCCACCTGCCCCGACGGTGTGGACGGCGACGCTGGGCAACCGGCAGGTGTACCCCTCGACGGTCCGTTCGAATGCCACCTCGGGGCGACCGCCTTCGATCCTGCAGACGTCGGTCGACGTGCCCCCCATGTCGAAAGAAATGACGGACCGGTGCCCGAGAAGGTCTCCATAGGCCGCAGCGGCGACCACGCCACCTGCCGGTCCGGACAAGAGGATCGATGCCGACTGTCTCCCTGCCGCCGAAGCGGGGACCAGGCCCCCGCTCGACCGCATCACGAGCACACGGTCTGCCACCGACTGTCGCACGTCGCGATCGAGCCGTTCGATGTACCGCTCGACGGCTGGGCGCAGATAGCCGGTGAGGACCGTCGTCGACAGGCGCTCGAACTCCCGGAACTCCCCGGACACCTCGGAAGAGGCGATCACGTCGAGATCGGGATGCGCCGCCGCCACGAGGGAAGCGAGCCGCTGTTCGGCCGAGGGGTCGGCATAGGAGCCGACGAGGGAGACGACCGCCACATCGGTGTCCTCGAACCGGGCAGGAACGTGGCCGAACCGGCGGGACCGCGGTACCAGAGGTTCAGGGCGGAGCACGTCGTGGTCGTAAAGACTCGGCCGGTCCTGTCGGGCGATCTCGATCAGATCCTCGAAACCGGGGTCGGTGACAAGCGCCACCTTGGCACCCCGTCGCTCGAGCAATGCGTTGGTGGCGACGGTGGTTCCGTGCACGAGCATCGGAACACGGCTGCCGGCGGTCAGTTGCGTTGCGCCCGACACCACGCCCAGGCTCTGATCCGGAGTCGTGCTCGTCTTCGCCACGCGGAGCCGGTCGCCATCCCACCAGACCAGGTCGGTGAAGGTGCCTCCGACGTCGACGCCGAGGGTCACGGTCGGCCCACCGCTACGATTTGCGCCTCGCCATGCCTGTTCACACCGACCCCACCCCGAATCCGAACGCCATGAAATTCACCGTCGGCCAGCCTGTGGGCGGACCGGCAACCTACATCGCCGGAAGCGACGCCGATGATCCGGCGGCCGACGCGCTACTCAGACTCGCAGGTGTCGTCAGCGTATTCATGACTGCCGACTTCGTGACGGTGTCGAAGTCATCCGACTCCACGTGGGAGACCCTCGCCCCGCTGTGTGTCGAGATCCTCGCCGCGCACTACGACTGAGCGAGATCACGACCCACCGAGGGGAAAGGACATCGGCCAGGCGATGCCCGCTTCGTCGACCACGGTGACCGCCACCCGCTGCTCGCCGGACGCCAGCGTGGTCACGACGACAGAGTCGCCAACCACGGTTCCAAAGGGGGCGGCCAGGGCCGTGGCGGTCGCGATGGCGGCGGGATCGGCGATCTCGGAGGTCGCGGTCGCCGGGACCAGGGAACCGAACGGCAGGGTGGCAGGCGTCGGGAGGTCGACCGGGCGGAATGTCCCGTCCGAGGCATCCACCACGATCGAAACGCCGCGCAGCGGGCGGCGGACGAAGGGCTCACCGTCGACGGCGTCGAGGACGGACACTGCCACGATCACCTCGAAACTCGTGGCCGCCACCTGGGTCACGGTCACCGCCGTGGCGGACTCGACAAAGGTGGAACGCAAAGGATCGAACTCGACCCCGGTCCACATTCCACCCGCCTCGGCGGAGAAATACTCCACGGCAGCCGCCTCGGCCAGACCGGCTGCTGCCCGCTCCAGCAGGTGGATGTCGACCGCCATGAGGTCGGCCTCGGTGATGATCTC
>JBBDQP010000081.1:22132-24415 GCA_040905965.1 Acidimicrobiia bacterium | reverse complement strand
GCTACCCGGCGGGTGGTTCGTCGTCGACGGGGTGGCCGGCGTCTGCCCAGGCGACGATGCCGCCGGCGAGGTTCCACACGTTCGTCATGCCCGCTTGGGCGGTGAGAGCGAGGACGACCTGGGCTGATCGCCCGCCGGTGTGGCATTGGAAGACGATGTCGCGGTCGGAGGGGAGTTCTGCGAACCAGTCGTTGATCGTCGTGATAGGTCGATGAACTGCGCCGGGGATCCGGGCCTGATTCCATTCGGCCTGTTCGCGGACATCGACGAGGAGCGCGCCGGCATTGACCTTCTCCGCTGCTTCTGCGGCATCGACGGTGGGCACTTGAGGCTGTCCGAACACGGCGGTGAGACTACCCGGGTGTGGGATTGGGGCTCCTCCCGGTAACCTGCCGCGGATGGTTCCGTCAACTGTGGAAGAGGTCGCCTCGGCGTTTGCGGCGGCTGATTACATCGCTGATCGCAGTCTCGCCGTCTCGGTCCATCTCGCTCTCCAGTTGCAGCGTCCGCTCTTCCTCGAGGGAGAGGCGGGAGTCGGCAAGACAGAGGTCGCCAAAGTGTTGGCGACGATCCTGGGAACCCCTCTGATCAGACTCCAGTGTTACGAGGGTCTCGACGTGAACCATGCCGTCTACGAGTGGGATTACGCCCGCCAGATGCTGGCGATCCGGCTGGTCGAGGCCAAAGGCGAAGGTGCGGGGACCGACGTCGCCGACATCATGAGCCGTGAGTTCCTCCTCGCTCGCCCGCTGCTTCAGGCAGTGGAGACCCCGGGCCGCCCGGTGTTGCTGATCGACGAGTTGGACCGGGCGGATGAGGAGTTCGAGGCGTACCTGCTGGAGATCCTGTCCGACTTCCAGGTGACGGTGCCGGAAATCGGCACGATCCGAGCCGATGAGCCGCCGGTGGTGATCCTCACATCGAACCGCACCCGCGAGATCCACGACGCGCTCAAGCGGCGGTGCATCTACCACTGGGTGGACTACCCGGACCTCGAACGGGAAGTGAAGATCGTGATGACCCGCGTTCCTGGAATCGAGGAGAGGCTCGCCCGTCAACTTGCGGCGGCCATGAACGACCTTCGTGCTCTCGATCTGTTCAAACCGCCTGGGGTGGCCGAGACGATCGACTGGGCCCGCGCTCTCCGCGTGCTCGGCGCCCACGAACTCGACAAGGATTCGATCGACGACACCCTCGGTGTGGTGCTCAAGTACCGCGAGGACGTCGAGCTCGTGACCCGAGAGGGGACGGAGAAGTTCGCCGCCCGCTGATACTCGGATCCTTGGCGGTGCTGACGGGGGCACTGTTCTTCGCGTTGCCCGCGTCCGCCTGGGAGAACGATCTTGCGGAGGTGACCATCTCGGAGTCGGGTGGGTTGTCGGACAGGACTCTCGCGGCGCTCGACACGATGTCGGTGGTGTTGGGAGTCGAGCCCACTGTGATGCAGTCGGGAACCATTCGCATGCTGGCAGTCAGCCGGGGTGACGCGACGGTCCAATCATTCGCCCCTGGCTTCGCTGTTCCGATGTCTTTCACCGCGGTCGATCCGGTCGGGTCTGCGCCGTTGCTCGGTCCCGACATCTCCGGTGCCCTCGCTCGGGGGATCATCATGTCAGAGGCCACCGCCGCGCTGCGCGGAGCGCAGCCGGGGGACGAGGTCACTCTCGAGGCGTGGAACGGGACGATCCACACGTTCCCGATCTCAGCGGTCGTCCCGGACCCCGCGATCGGATGGACCGAGCTGCTGTTTGGCACGGATGTCGCGACCACGCTCGGGATCGACCGTCCGAGCCGTGCCGTCATGTGGGGTGTGAACACGACTCTGGTCGATCTTCTCACCAGCGCGGTGTTGGGCGATGCCCCCGTCCGGGTGAGTGGACCGGGTTCCGAGCGGGAGCCGTTCATGGACTGGGTGCTTCCGTTGGTCCAGGTCAAGGAGCGTTTCGGGGAGTTTTCCTTCGCCGAGACCAACACGGACAACATCGAGACCGATGACGTCTGGTTCGAGGCGAACATCGTCACCGTGGTGCTGCCGCGGCTCGGCCAATTCCGATGTCACCGCCTTGTCATGCCCTATATCGAGGGTGCCTTGGCGGAGTTGGAGGCGTCGGGTCTCGCTGACGAGATCGACTCCGAAGACTTCCAACTGGCAGGTGGTTGCTACAACGCCCGGCTGGCCCGCGGTGGGGACCTGGATCGCGGTTTCGCGCTGTCGCGACATTCGTGGGGTATCGCCATCGACTTCAACCCGTCCACGAACGGCTTCGGGGCCGAGACGACGCT
>JBBDQP010000081.1:18568-22032 GCA_040905965.1 Acidimicrobiia bacterium | reverse complement strand
CGGGCGCTGCGCGAAGGGGGAATCCCGGTGCCCCCCACCATCGCCAACGACCTGGTCGCTGCCCTCGAACAGGTCGGGGCCGGATCGGCCGAGGACGTCTATTGGGCATTCCGCGGACTCACGATCACCTCGCGGGATCAGGTGTCGATCTTCGACCGTGTCTTCGTGCGCTTCTTCCGAGGCGAGGACGGGCCTGGGATGGGCTTTACGGAGAGTGCGCCCCCCCGGACCTGGGCGATCGATCAGGGCAGTGCGCCCGGTGAAGGCGACGGTGACACCGAGGATCTTTCGGTGGCACGCGGTGCGAGCGCGGTCGAGCGGCTCGCCGACAAGGACTTCTCGCTTCTCAGCGACGAGGAAGCGCGCCAGGTCAAGACGATGATCGCCCAGATGGTCTGGAACCCTGCCCTGGTTCGGGCCCGGCGCCGGGCGCCTCTGAAGACCGGCGATGTGCCCGATCTGCGTCGTTCGCTGCGGGCGGCCGTCGGGGCGGGTGGCGACATGCTCGCGCTCTCGATGACCGCCCGCACGGTTCGGAAGCGTCCGGTGATCGTGATCGCCGACGTGTCAGGCTCGATGGAGCAGTACGCCGAGATGCTCCTCTACTTCACTCACGCCGCCCGTGACCGGTTCGGACGGGTCGAGGCGTTCGTGTTCTCGACTCGTCTCACGCGGATCACCAGGGAACTGTCACGTCGGAATCCGGCCGATGCCATCGCGTCGGTCGCCGACCACGTCCACGACTGGTCGGGCGGAACGCAGATCGGTGAGTCGCTTCACACCTTCAACCGTGACTGGTCTCGCCGTGTCAGCCGCGGTTCCCCGGTTGCGATCGTCATCTCCGACGGCTGGGACAGGGGCGATCCGGACCTGTTGGCCGCAGAGATGGATCGTCTGCAGCGCACGGTCTACCGAACCGTGTGGCTGAACCCTCTCGCCGGACGGGACGGATTCGCACCGGACACCCGCGGGATGCAGGCTGCCTTGCCGTTCATCGACGATTTCCTGGCCGCCGGGAACCTGCGCGATCTCAGAACCCTGGTCCGGCTCCTAGAGTCGGTGGGCACGATCCGAGGACGCCGATGAGGGATGCACTCGAGACCCGGGATCGCTGGGTCGCCGAAGGAAAGACCGTTGCTGTCGCCACCGTGGCGAAGGTGAGCGGCTCTGCCCCGCGTCCGGTCGGATCCAAGTTCCTGGTCAGCTCGAGCGGCGACATGGAGGGTTCGGTGTCGGGCGGCTGTGTCGAGAACGACGTCTTCCTGCACGCCCAGACTGTCCTGGAGACGGGTGAGACGAAGGTCGTCACCTACGGGATCGCCGACGACGATGCCTTCGAGGTCGGTCTTGCGTGCGGCGGCAGCATCGCCGTTGTCATCGAACC
The DNA here is from genome assembly GCA_040905965.1 of Acidimicrobiia bacterium. Taxonomy (GTDB): domain Bacteria; phylum Actinomycetota; class Acidimicrobiia; order Spongiisociales; family ZC4RG35; genus DATHWB01. The sequence continues at coordinate 20,648 of JBBDQP010000081.1, read as the reverse complement.
GTGGTGAACGAGATCCTCGACGCCATGCGGCGCCTCGTCGAAACCGAACGTTCCGGTGCCAAACTCACCGTGGTGGCGGGGGCGGGTCTCGGAGCCACGGCCATTCTCGACCGCGAGGGCGGCATCACCGCCGGTGCGGTTCCGGGCGCCGATGTCGTGGTTGCGGATGCGACGGCCCTGATCGACCGGGAGCAGCCGGCAACCCTGCGCTATGACGACGGGACCGAGGTGTTCGTCGATGTGATCGCCCCTCGGCCGCGGCTGCTGATCTTCGGGGCGGTGCACATCGCCCAGGAACTGGCCGTGATCGCCGCCCGTCTCGGATATCACGTGACGGTGTCAGACGCCCGTCCGGCTTTCACCACCGCCGAGCGGTTTCCCGGAGTGGACTCGTTGCTGGTGGGTTGGCCGGGGGATCTGGCAGATCAACTCGTCTTCGATCGCCGGACGTTCGTGGTCGTCCTCAGTCACGACGCTCGGTTCGAGGATCCGCTTTGGCCGATGGTCCACGGAACCCCTGTTCGCTACATCGGGGCAATGGGCAGCAGAAAGACTGCGGCGGCACGGCGGGAGCGGCTTTCGGCTGCCGGGTGGACCGCCGAAGAGCTCGACCGGATCCATGGTCCGGTGGGAGTCGACATCGGCGCCGAGTCCCCGGGGGAGGTCGCAGTTTCGATCCTGGCGGAGATGACTGCAGTTCGCTACGGAGCCGACGCCGAGCCAGACCTGGTCGGCGTGCCACAACGTCTCGGGAAGGCGGAAGGATGATCGCCGCACTCGTCCTGGCGGCGGGAGGGTCCAGCCGTCTGGGTCGCCCCAAGCAGTTGGAGCAGTGGGGTTCGACCACATTGCTCCAGCACGTTCTCGAACAGGTCAGGCGTTTTCCCGTCGACGAGATCTGGGTCGTCCTTGGAGCGGAACTCGATGCGGTCATGGCCGGCGTGGATCTCACCGACTTCGGCGTCATCGAGAACCCCGAATGGGAGGAAGGCTTGGCCGCGTCGCTGCGGGTCGGTCTCGACGCACTCACCCGGCTGACGAAGGCGGAAGCAGCGTTCATCTTTCTCGGTGACCAGCCTGACATCCCCGAAGAGGTGCCGGAGAAGCTCATCGAAGCGTGGAAGACGACCCGTCATCTGGCGGTGGTGCCCAAATACCGGTACACGGCGGGCAACCCGGTCTTGGTCTCCCGTGATCTGTGGCCCCGGCTCATGTCGCTGTCAGGCGATGAGGGGGCTCGCCGTCTGCTTCACGCGCATCCGGAGTGGGTCGAGGAAGTCTGGATCGAGTCCCTCCCGCCACGCGACGTCGATACCCAGCGCGACGTGGACGACCTCCGCCCCCGCCGGGGCTAGTTCCCTGGGGGGACTTACCTGCCTGCTTCTACCAATCGTGCGAAGGTGTCGAGGTAGCGTGCGCCGTCCGCGGGGTCGGCGACTCGATGGTCGATCGTGAGACCGACCTCCGCTGTGCGCACCGCTTTCAATCCCCCGTCTCTGGTTGCGATTGGGCGATGGCGGATCGAACCGATCGACAGGGTCGCGGCCTGTGGGGGGAACAGCAGGGCGTTGAACTGATCGACCCCCGTGGCGCCCAGGTCGGACAGCGTGATCGATCCCTGGGCCATGTCGTCTGGTCGGACCTTTCCTGCGCGTGCCCGGTCGATGAGGGCGCGTGTCGCCCGGTCCGCTTCCATCGGATCCATCGCTGATGGGTCGGGAAGGGTGACGACGATCAACCCCACGCCGGGCCGGTCGACCGCAATGCTCACTGCTCGTCCGGAGAACGGGACCGGCTGCCGCTCGTCGTCATCCCAGCGGGCGTTGAGTTCCGGATGCTCGCCGAGGGCTGCGGCGAGTGATCGGACCAACAGGGTCGTCCACCCCATTCCGCCCTTGTGGGCGGCGGCTGTGTCCAATTGCAACGTCCGCCATAGCGTGAACTGGGGAACGGTTGCGGTGCGGTTCATCATCCCCACCGTTGCCCGTCGCACGGCCATCCGCTTGGCCTCCGAGACGGGGGCCGGCGGTGGTGGCGCGGTGCTGGTGGTGTCGGGAATGGGGGCTGGCGGTGGTGGCGC
>JBBDQP010000081.1:0-18468 GCA_040905965.1 Acidimicrobiia bacterium | reverse complement strand
GCGGTGGTGGCGCGGTGCTGGTGGTGTCGGGAATGGGGGCTGGCGGTGGTGGCGCGGTGCTGGTGGTGTCGGGAGCGGGGGCTGGCGGTGGTGGCGCGGTGCTGGTGGTGTCGGGAATGGGGGCTGGCGGTGGTGGCGCCGTGTCGGTCGTGTCGGGAACGGGGGACGCCTGCTGCGGTGGCGCGGCGACCGCCGTGTCGGCAGGAGCGGCTTCCAACGGGGCCTCCATCTGCGGGACCGAACTCAATTCGTGATACCTCTTGACGTCCAGCGGAGTGACCTGGCCCCGTACGCCGGTTGCCTCGACCACACTCAGGTCGATACCGAGCTCACGGGCCATCTTGCGAGCGGGCGGTGAGGCTCCAACGATGCCGACGCCCCCTCTCGGATCCGTGGTCGGTTCCGCACCCTGCCCAGGAGGGGACGCTTCCGACTTGGCAGCGCTCAGGCCTATCGCGGCGAACGTGTCGTCGGTTACGAGGGTTGCGATCGTCTGACCCAGGGCCACTGTGTCTCCGGCGCCGACCAACAACTCGACGATGGTGCCAGGGAACGGCGCCTCCAGGTCCATGTCGACCCAGGCGGTCGAGACCTCGGCGATCGGCTGGCCATCGGTGATCGTGTCACCGGGAGCCACCTTCCACGCGAGTAGGACCACCTCCTCCATTGTGGGGGAAAGGGCGGGGAGGCGGATTTCTCGGGTGCTCATGACTTCATCAACTCCCTCGCTGCCTCGACGACGCTCTCGGTTTGCGGGATCACGTTGCGCTCCAAGTCGCGGGCATAGGGCATCGGCACGTCCATCCCGCACACTCGCCGAACGGGTGCGAGCAGATAGTCGAGGGCGTCAGACTCGACCACGCCTGCGACGATCTCGGCGCCGACGCCTACGGGGGCGGGTGCTTCGTGGGCGACCAGGAGTCGTCCTGTGCGTTTCACCGACGATCGCACAGTGGCCATGTCGAGCGGCTTGACCGTGCGCATGTCGATGACTTCTGCCTCGATTCCGAAGTCAGACAGGACCCCGGCCGCTTCCAGGGCTCGGATCGCCATGATCGAGTAGGCGGCGATGGTCAGATCCGAGCCTTCTCGCAGGATGGCGGCCTCACCGATCTGCGCCGGAGTGTCGGCGATCTTTGTTCGCGGCTCGAACGGACCCTCGGTGCTGTAGAGCAGTTTGTGCTCCAGGTGGATGACCGGGTTCGGGTCGAGCACCGATGCGAGGAGGAGGTCGTGGGCGTCCTGCACAGTGGCCGGCATCACCACTTTCAGTCCGGGCACGTGGGCGAACCACGCTTCAAGACTTTGGCTGTGCTGGGCGGCCGCACCGGTTCCGCCTCCACCGGGAGCCCGGATCACCATCGGCACCTCCACCCGGCCGCCGTACATGAAGTGGAGCTTGGCCGCCTGGTTCACGATGGCGTCCATAGCGTTGACGACGAAGTCGGAGAATTGGATCTCCACGATCGGTCGCATGCCGGTCATGGCTGCACCGACGGCCAGTCCGGCGATGGCGTCCTCGGAGATCGGAGTGTCGCGGACTCGATCCTCGCCGAACTCTCCGACGAGGCCGTCGGTCACACCGAATGCACCGCCGTAGACCCCGATGTCCTGTCCGGCGAGGAACACGCGATCGTCTTCGGACAGCAGTAGCCGCAGCGCTGCATTCACCGCCTCGGCGTAGGTGGTGGGCTCAGGCATATGCCGCTCCCTCCAGATCTCCGGTGTTGACGTCGGGGGCGGTGAGCGCCCCTTGCACCGCCAGCCGGATCACGTCTTTGGCCTGTTCCCTGGCGGATTCGATCGCCTCGTCGGAGAGCGTTCCGGACTCCTTCAACCACGTCTCGTATCGGGTGAGCGGATCATTCGAAGAGCGCCACTCTTCGATCTCTTCCTGGGGGCGGTACAGGTCGCGGTCGGATTCCGAATGGCCCCGATAGCGATAGGTGACGGCCTCGAGGATGGCCGGTCCGGCTCCGTCGCGAGCACGCTCGGCGAGGTCGGCAGTGGCGTCGTGGACCTCGGCAACATCATTGCCGTCGACCTCGACCCCGGGGATCCCGTAGGCAGCTGCTCGTCCTGCCACTGATCCGCCGGCCGTCGCTTTGTCGTGGGACATCGACATCCCGTATTGGTTGTTCTCACAGACGAACAGGACCGGCAGGTCCCACACGGTGGCGAGGTTGATCGCTTCGTGGAAGGAACCCTCGTTGGCGGCGCCGTCGCCGAAGAAGCAAGTGACGATCTTGCCGGTGGCGCGCATCACCTGGGTGAGGGCGGCGCCGCTGGCGATCGTCATGGAGCCGGCCGCGATGCCGTTGGCGCCCAGGTTGCCGTTCTTCACGTCGGCGATGTGCATCGACCCGCCCCGACCCCTGCAGTAGCCGGTGTCTTTCATCAACAGTTCGGCGAACATCAGTTCCGGGTCGGCACCGTGGGCGAGAGCGTGGCCGTGTCCACGATGGGTCGAGGTGATGATGTCGCCGTCCGCCAGCGCGCCGCACACGCCTTCGGCGACGGCTTCCTGGCCGATCGACAGATGCATGGTGCCGTGGAGGAGGTCGTAGGAGAACAGTTCCTCCACACCTTCCTCGAATCGGCGGATCGTCCACATCGTGGCGAGAACATCACCCGCCTGCTCGGGGCTTCGGGGGTCGCGTCGAGTCATGGTCCCTTCCAATGGTCGACTGCGCTGAGGGCGGCCGCCCGGTCGCATATGAGCGTGTCGAAGATCCCCGACCTGGCGGCGGCGACGACTGCCCTTGCCTTCCCGGTCCCTGCGGCGACGCCGAGGACGGAGGGGATCGAGGCCAGGTCGGCGAGGTCGATGGCGATGACGCGATCTCGAAGGGGGCCGGTCACTTCGGTACCGGAGTCGTCGATGAGCCTGGTGGCGATGGCAGCAGCTGCCTCGGGAGGGACCCCGGCGCTCTCCGCGAAGTTGTGTCTGGGCACGCCGATCCCGACGAGTGCGATGTCCGCCTGGCGTGCTCGGTCGAGCTCCTCGGCGATGCGCCGTTCGGAACGGAGGCGTTTGGCGGTGGCGGCGTCTTCGACGACGGCAGGTGCGTGGAGGAAGCGATGACTGCCCCCGAGGGCGTCGGCGAGATGGCGGACGAGCTCGTGACCGGAGGGCGCGGGAGCCATCGTGAGGTCGCCACCAACCTGGACGATCTCGACATCGTGACGCTCCATGACGCTCACATGGTCGATCACCGTGGCGACGGTCCGTCCCCAGCCAATCGCGATTCTCTTGGCGCCGTCGAGGTGCTCGACGAGCCATCCGGCGCCGGCGCGTCCGACGAGTTCGATGCCGTCACCATCGATCACTCGGATGTCGAGGTTGGGCGCGTGGGCACGCATGGCGCGTTCGAGCGAGGCCGCCCGCCGGAGAGGATGGTCGATGACGAACCGTACGATCCCTTCGGCGCGTGCGACCTCCAACAGGCGAGACACGTTGGACCGGCTGGTGCCGAGGTGGGTGGCCACCTGATCCTGATTCCAGCCATCGACGTAGTACCGCTCGGCGGCTTCGGCGAGCCGTACCCGACGATCGACGGTCGTCATCGGGAGTCCGCTTCACATACGTGAGATATTTTCACGTCCGCCAGGCTACGGCGTACAACCCTTTCAGCCTGGGATCACCGTCCGGTCCTCAGGTCTGGACGACGAAGCTGGCGACGGTGGTCATGGAGCCGCCGATGTTGAGAGTCTGTGCCGTGCGGGCGCCTTCGACCTGAGTGTCGCCGGCGGTACCGCGAAGTTGGGAGGCGGCGTCGACGAGCATGCGGACTCCGGTCGCACCAACCGGGTGACCTCCCCCGATGAGGCCGCCGGACGGGTTCACCGGGAGGTGGCCGTCCATCCGGGCCGCCCCGGTTTCCACGACCTGCCAGGCCTTGCCGGGCGCGCTCATACCCAAGTGGTCGTAGGCGAGGTACTCGCTGATCGTGAAACAGTCGTGGGTTTCGACGAGGTCGACGTGGTCGATCTCGGTCTGTGCCATCTGGCGGGCCTCGGCAATGACCCTGGCGACGTGGGGGAACATCGGGCCGTCCTCGGGCGCGGCGCGGAGCTTGGTTTCGAGGAGCATGGGTGCGGTGGCGGTGCTCCAGCCGGAGATTCGGGGGAAGGCGGCGACGTCGTTGCCGGTCCGCGCGGCGTGCCGGGACGCGTAGGCTCCGGAGCACAGGACGATGGCTGCCGCCCCGTCGGTGATACGTCCACAGTCCTGCCTTCGGAGTCGACCTTCGACGATCGGGTTCAGATCGTCGTCGGGCCCGAAGGCGGCGGGCTCGAACGACCATGCCCGCGACTGGGCTTTCGGGTTGCGTCTGGCGTTGTCGAAGTTCTTTTCGGCGATCGCTCCGAGATGGGCTTCCTCGAGCCCCCACCGTTCGGCGTAGGCGTCCGCGATGTGGGAGAACTGGTTGACCCACGGATACTTGGCCTCCTGACCTTCCTCGCCCCGCCACATGGCGGCGCCGAGATGGTCGGCGGCGGTCACGGCGTCGACGTTGCGCATCTGTTCCATGCCGACGACAACGACGACGTCACTCCACCCGGCCTCGATCCTTGAGATTGCCGACATCGCTGCGACCGATCCGGACGCGCACGCAGCCTCGTGGCGGGCCCCCGGTTTTCCGGCGAACGCCGGGTCGATCGAGGCGACCATGCCTCCGAGTTGTCCTTGGCCCAAGAAGAGTTCGCCCACGAAGTTCCCGACTTCGAAGGCGTCGACTTCGGACGGGTCGACGCTCGCATCCGCCAGCGCTCCGAGCACGGCTTCGGACAGTCCCTCGAACGCCGTCTTTCCGACGGTGGTCCAGTTGTCGGCGAAGTCGGTCTGGTACCCGCCGAGTACGTGGATCCCGTGGCTCACGTCCGGCGTGCCTCGAGTTGCTCCTGATCCACCCAGCAGGCGTGGAAGCCGTGCGGTACCCGCTGTGGGATCTGGACGCGTCCGACCTCGGTCATGCTGGGAGCGTCGATGATGACGCATTCGGAGTGCCCGTCCTCATGGTTGGCGACGAAGCTGATGAGGTATCCGTCGTCCTCTGCTTTGTCCGAACGGGCTGCGAATGGCGCCTCCGAACCGAACCTGCCCGGCCCGAAGTCGTAGCGTTGGGACGACCCGCTCTCCATGTCGTACTTGACGATGCCGTCGAACAGGGTGGTGTACCCACTCTCGATGGCGATGTTGTACGCATACCGACTGGGAATCCCGGTTCGCGAAGTGTTGATGGTCGGGAACTCGGTATTGAGGTCGTCCATGGCTCGTTCGGTGGTGGCGCCGGTCTTCATGTCGAAGCGATACCGGTACCACTGGGCGTCGAGCCGCAGATATTCGAGGAGCGATTCGAGGGGACCGTCGAGGGGCCGCGTCGGAGGGGCCGGCCGCCGGGTGCGACACACATCCATGACGATGGTGTCGCCCTCCTCCCAGGCGTTCATCGTGTGATAGATGTAGCAGGGGTCGGCTTCGAACCATCGAACCTCGAACCCGTGACGGGGAATCACCGCGAAACGGGATGGCATGTCTTCGTCGAAGACGAGACGGTGCCGTCCGGACGCGAATACTTCGGGATCCGCGTACAACGGCAGATCCATCAGGATGGAGTAGCGGGGCGTGATGGCCATGTCGTGGGGCATGCGCGCCGCCGGGAGCGGGACGGGCACGTGATGGACGAGCCGGCCGTCGGCCGAGACGACGCCGTACCAGAGGTAGGGCGCGTTCGGCCCGTAGTCGAAGAACATGAATTCGCCGGTCGACTCGTCGATCTTGGCGTGGGCGGACACGCAACCGTTGCGGGCGCCACCCCAGTCTTCCCTGCCGATGGTCTCGAGGGTCATCGGATCGATGCGGTACGGGTCTCCGGAGAGGTACCACAGCGCGGTCAGCGATCCATTGTGAAAGACGACGTCGGTGTTGGCAGTGTCCTTCAGACCGCGGTACTTGGAGGTGGGCGGGTTCCCATCCGACGGTTCGATCATCCCGCTGTACCGCTCGCGTCCTACTTGTTGGTTGCCGCGGAGTCCCTTGGTCTGCACCCAGCGGTTGCGGTAGGTGGCTTTGCCGTCCCGGAAATGGATGGCGTGCAGCATCCCGTCGCCGTCGAACCAGTGGTAGCGACCGGGAGGGCTGTACATCGGGTTGGGCCCGTTTCGCACGTAGAGGCCGTTGAGGTCTGAGGGGATCTCACCGACGACTTCGAGGTCTTCGGCATCGATCTCGGTGTCGACCGGTGCGTACCCGTCCATCAGATACGGGTTGTCTTCCGTGTCGAGCGCGAGGTTGAGAGCGTCGTTGCGGACGAGTGTCACAGGAGGGGTCCTTTCGGCTGCGTATCCACCGTATCAACTGCCGGGCCAAATTTCTACCGGCGGGTAGAAATCTCCTTCTCGGGGTATCGTTCCCTGATGGAATCTCTCGTGGGGACGTGGCGTCTCGTGGATTGGACCGCATCGGTCGATGACACCGTCACTCGTCCGTTCGGCGGCCGGGCCGAAGGCATCCTGACCTACACCGAGGACGGCCGGATGTGGGCCACCCTTCAGCGCCAGGACCGAGCATTGCTTGGATCGGGCACGCTGGCCGCCGCGACCGCCGAACAGCGGGCGGTGGCCGCCGCCGGGTATCTGTCCTACGCCGGGACGTACACCGTCGATGGCGATCGTGTGATCCACCACGTCGAGGTGAGTCTCTTCCCCGACTGGGTGGGAGACGAACAGATCCGGCTGATCGGGTGGGAGGACGGCGACCTGGTCCTCTCGACGGAGCCGCAGACAACTCCGTCGGGACGAGTGGTGGTCAATCGGCTCCAGTGGCGTCGGTGAGGTCTGCGACGACTGCAAGCGCATTTCGACCCCGGTCGCCGGATGCGGTCACCGGGACCACGCACACGGAGTCGAGTCCCGCATCCCGATAGTCGGCGATGAGCATCTCGATCTGGGATTTCGAACCGACCAGACCGACCGAGCGCTCGAAGCCGTCGGGGATCGACTCGAGGAGGTCGCGCGGATGGGTTCCGGCACGAGCTCGCTCGACGAGTTCGCCGTATCCGGCCGCCGCGAACATTTCGTCGTATCCGGGAGCGGACAGGTAGCCGACGACAGCCGATCGGATCTGAGCGATATCGGCCGGCGTCGGATCGACAGCCGTCACCAACCAAGCCGAGAGCGGGACGTCGCCCCCGCCGGCGGCGTCCAACCTCCGACGAAAGTCGGCGACGGCAGCGGGTGTCACCATGTTGAGGAGCATGCGGTCGGCGTGTGTGGCTGCCGCCCGGATCGCCCTTGCACCGAATGCGGCGATGTGAATCGTGGCCGAAGTCGGGGGAAGACGGAGTCGAAACCCTGAGTCAGGGTCACGCTCGCCCGCCAGGAGCGTACGAATCGAACGAGCGGCCGCGCCGAGTTGGTCTGATCCGCCTGCCCGCCTGCGGCCGTGCCATCGCTCTACGACGACCTTGCTGGACGTGCCCAGCGCGACGTGGGTGGGTCGGCCGGTGAGCGAGACCACGGATGCGACCCCCATGGCGATGTTGACGGGACTCCGGACGGTCACCGCCAGAGGCCCGACGACAGGTTCGATCGATCCGGTGCTCTCTGCCACCGCGGTCGCCAGCGCGAAGGCGTCGTAGGTGGCCATCTCACCGATCCACAGGCACCGGTATCCGAGGTCTTCGGCGATGCGGGCCGTGGCCAGAGCCTCGTCCGGTGCCCGGTCCTGCCACAGACCGAGTACGGCTTCCGATCTCATGCGGTGATGCCACCGAGGATGATGTCACCGAAGGTTGTTGCCAGATCGTCGATGCTCAGACGACCGTCCGGTCGGAACCACGTGAGCGTCATGTTGCACATGGAGAGTGACGCCTTCACCGTGATCGGAATGTCGAGGTCCGCCCGGAACTCACCCGATGCGACCCCCTCCTCCAACAACTCGGCCCACTGGTGTTCGAACCTGCGACCCATCTCGTCGACGACCGAGGCGGCTTCGCCGCTGATCGATCGGAGTCTCTCCCCAAGGAACATCGTGTAGATGTCCCGGTGCTGGTGGAATATACGGAGGTGGGTCAGGATCGCTTCCCGAACTCGGTCCGAGGCGGTGGTGTGGGCGGTATCGAGACCCTCGAGGGCGTCGACTGCGATGCCCACCCTCGCCTCGATGACTTTGACGAACAGGTCTTCTTTGGACTCGCAGTAGTAGTACAGGGCGGCCTTGGTCAGTTCGAGTTCGGCGGCGATGTCGTCCATTCGGGCGGCGTGGAACCCGTCGCGGGCGAAGACGCGCGCCGCAGAGTCGAGGATCTGGTCACGGCGGAGTTGCCGTTTTCGTTCCACCGTGCCGGTCACGGACTGAACCCTAGAACAGGCCGTCTGTCCCTGTCAGCGGCGGTCTGCCGGCGCTAGGGTCCACCGCCAAGTCGTGGAGAAGGAGTGGTTCGCCATGGGATCGATCGGTGAGTTGCGGGGCATCCACCCGAAGGAGGCCACGAGGCTCCGGAAGGCAGGCGTTCGCACGACCGAGTCGCTCCTCCGACACGCCAGCACGAAGCGGGGGAGGAACGCGCTCGCCAAGTCGACGGACCTCGACGCGGACAAACTGCTGGACTGGGTAAACCGGGCCGATCTGATGCGCATCAAAGGTGTCGGTGCCGAATACGCCGACCTGTTGAAGGTCGTCGGCGTGGACACCGTCAAGGGGCTCCGGCGTCGGAATCCTCGCAGCCTTCTCAATGCGATGGTCGACGTGAACGATGAGAAGCGCCTGGTGCGGAGGCTTCCCACTGAGGCGATGGTCGCCGGGTGGGTCGAGGCGGCGTCTGGCGTGGAGCCCCTGGTTTCGAGCTGATTCGCCGACAGGTCAGCGGACGCGACAGGGCCCCGGTGTACACCGGGGCCCCGTATTTTTGCTCGGGATTCGAGCTGGCGGTCAGGAAGCCTTGGAGACGGGCTTCTTGGTGGCCGTTGTCTTGGCAGCCGTCTTGGCGGCCGGCTTCTTCGCAGCCGATGTCCGGGCTGCGGGCTTCTTGGCAGCGGGCTTCTTGGTCGCCGTGGTCTTGGCGGTGGAGGCCTTGGTGGCGGGCTTCTTGGCGGCGGGCTTCTTGGCGGCGGGCTTCTTGGTCGCCGTCGTCTTCGCTGTCGGAGCCTTGGCTGCAGGAGCCGTGGCTGCGGTCGTCACCGATGCGGACACGGTGACCTTCTCGGCGCCCGCGGGACGGAAGTTCGCCCTCCACGTGGAGACGATGTCTTCGAGCTGGTCGCGCAGCTTGTTGACCTGGGTCTGCATCTGGTCGAAGTCGACCTTTGAGGTCAGCTCGTCGATCGCCTTGGTGTCGCTGACCTTTCCGAGGAACTGCTCGCCCTCGCCGGCCCAGACATCGATGCGACTCTGCATGTCCTTCGACGTCGAGGTGGCGTTTTCGTTGACCTTCGCCATCAGCTCTTCGAGCTTGGCCTGGGCCGACTTGACGACGGCGAGTTGGGCGCCGACTGCTGCGTAGAGATACTTTTTGGTGCTCATGGAGTGTGCTCCTGTTTCATTCCTGCTCGTCGCCGGCGGTCGCTGCATCCAGCAACGCCCGGTAGAGATCCAGCAGGACCTTCTTCTGTCTTGGAGTGAGTGCGGTATCGGCTTCGATGGCCTCGACGACTGTCGGGGCAGCGGAGCCTTCCTCGATCAAACCGGCCCGGGTGTAGAGCGATTCGGCGGAGACTTCGAGTGCCCGTGACAGGCGCTTGAGGATCTCGGCCGATGGCCGACGGATGCCGCGTTCGATCTGTGACAGATACGGGTTGGAGACTCCGGCTCGGTCCGCCAGACGGCGGAGCGAGAGATTGGCTCGCTCCCGCTGCTCGCGGATGAACGTGCCGACGTGGCTGTCCGCCTCGTTTTGTTGGGTTTCAACCTGCTTGCTGTCACTCACAAAGTGCAATATATCGCAAGCAATATACTTTTGCAAGCGCGCGACCGCTTTTTGCGAGCACTCGAGGTTCGGCGCAATCAGGCGGTCGGGCCGTTGCCCAATGCCACACCCACCGACCACGCGATGAGCCCGCCCAGACCGGCGATCACGAGGTTCTCCAAGCCGGCCACGATCGGGTTGGAGCGTGTGACTCGTGTCTTGGCGACCCCCACCCCGAACAGCGCCAACGCCGTCAGGATCGTTGCCCACCACAGTCCCTGGGTCGTCGTGTCGGTGAAGAGGAATGGCGCCACCGGCGGGATGGCACCGAGGAAGAACAGCAACGAGGAAAAGCCCATCGCCTTGTAGGGGGAGCGGCGCTCGGAATCGGGCGCACCGAACTCAAGAGCCTTCATGGCGTTCAACAGGGCTCGGTCGGATCGGTCGAAGGCGGCGACCACGGTGTCGAGATCCTCTGCGTGGATTCCCATGTCCCCGAACATCTCGTGGAGTTGTTCCAACTCAGCCTCGCGGTGATGTTGGATGTGGACTCGTTCCAGGGCCAACTCCGACTTGAGAACCTCGTCCTGGGACTTGGTCGCCAGGTATTCGCCTGCTCCCATCGAGACGGCCCCGGCCAGCGCGCCGGCGATGCCGGTCACGATCACATCTTCGCGGGAGAGCCCCGCACCGACGATGCCGATCACGAGCAGAACCATCGACACGAGGCCGTCGTTCACGCCGAGGATGATGTCCCGCCAATACTGCCTGGACTCACCGACGTGGGGTTCGTAGGGGACCGGAGCACCCTCCGGAGGTCGTGTCGCCATGCGATGAGTGTATCGGTGCGACGGCCGGCTCCCCATTGGCGGAATCTGCGGGTCGGGCGCTTTCTAGGCTGTCGCCGATGCAACGCGAAGCCGCCGTCCTCGGAACAGGCCTGATCGGGACCTCAGTGGCCATTGCCCTCCGTACCGCCGGATGGCATGTCCGTGGATACGACCCTGATGGCACCGCACTCGATCTGGCCACGCGAATGGAAGGCGTCGATCCGTGTGAGACGATCGACGAAGCGGTGGCGGGAGCAGATCTGGTCGTACTCGCCGGTCCGGTGGGTGCAATCGTCGAGACGTTGGGAACGATCGAAACCGATGCCCTCGTCACCGATGTCGCCGGTGTGAAGCGGCCCGTCGTCGAAGCCGGAGGATCGGTGCGGCGCTTCGTGGGCGGACATCCCATGGCCGGTCGGGAGTCGGCCGGTCCGGAGGGCGCGTCAGGCGGCATGTTCCGCGGTGCGATCTGGGTACTCACCACGGACGGCGCGTCGGACGCCGATCTGATGGAAATGTCGGCGATCGTCCAGTCGCTTGGCGCCGTGCCGGTGCAGATGACCGCCCTCGCCCACGACAGGGCCGTCGCCGCGGCCAGTCACATTCCGCACCTGACCGCCGCCAGCCTCGTCAGCCTGGTCAACCGGGAGGAAGGGGCGCGGGCCTTGGTCGCCGGAGGATTCCGCGACCTCACCAGAGTGGCGGCGTCGGATCCGGGGTGGTGGTCGGAGGTGCTGGTCGCCAACCGGGATGCGGTCGCCGAAGAACTCCGGCTGTTGGCGGGATCCCTCACCGAACTCGCGGGGCTCGTCGAAGCCGAGGACCGCGATGCGGTCTACCACCGGCTGGACGATGCGCAGCGTCTGCGCCGGGGGATGACGGCTCCGGTCGCCGCCGTTCGTGTGATTCTGGAGGACCGGCCTGGCGAGATCGCCGAGGTGGGGAAGGCACTCGCCGACAGCGGCGTCGACCTCCGCGACCTGCAGCTCCGCCACGCCATTCACGGCGGCGGGGGTGTTCTCACTCTTTCGGTCAAACCCGTCGATGCCAAGAAGCTCCGGGCTGCGTTGGCCGCGTCGGGATTCCGTCTCCTCGAATCCTGAAGTCTCAGCCCGTCAGTTCCTTCAGGATCTCGAGACCTGCCTTGAGTCCGACTTCCAGGGCTGCCTCGTCCAGCATGAACGAGGCGGAATGCAGGTCGTTGGTTTGCGCGGGGTCGGCGGCACAGCCGAGCCGGAACAGGGCGCCGGGAGTCTCCGGAAGGTAAAGGGCGAAGTCTTCGCCACCCATCGAAATGTAGGTGTCGGTGACCGTGTGGGGACCGAGCGCCCGCTCGATCGCCGGCATGAGACGTGCGACGAGCTCGGCGTCGTTGACCACAGGAGGGAGACCCCGGTTGTATCGAATCTCGACGGCGGCCCCGAACGGCGCGGCGAGTTCGGTGGCGACCTTGCGAATGAGTTCGGGGGCGCGCTCCCAAGTGTCGTGATCCGGCGTTCGGACAGTTCCGGACATGACCACCGACGTCGGGATGACGTTGTCGGCGGTGCCCCCGTGGACCTGGCCGAAGGTGAGGGCGAGCGGTGCCCGAGCGTCCAGCAGGCGATCCACGATCCCGGAGAGGTTGGCGATCACATGACCCGCCGCATGGATCACGTCGACGGTCTCGTGTGGCCGGGCGGTGTGTCCTCCCGGTCCTTCCAACAGGATGGAGAAGCGGTCAGCAGACGAGGTGATGGCTCCCGGCTTCGCCCCGACGTACCCGGTCCGGAGGTGAGGGTCGACATGGAATGCAACGATCGCAGTTGCACCCTTGACGAGGCCTTCGGCCACCAGTTCGTCCGCCCCGCCGGGAAAGACCTCTTCGGAAGGTTGGAACAGAAATCGGACGCGCCGGCCGTCCCCGATCTCGGCCCATGCGAGAGCGAGACCGAGGGTGATGGCGGTGTGGGCGTCGTGACCGCAGGCGTGCATCACGCCGGTCTGGTCGGAGGCGAAACTCAGTCCGGCAGATTCGGTGATCGGGAGGGCGTCGAGATCCGCCCGGAAGACCACGAGAGGGCCCTCCGTCCCGACGTCCACCGACAGACCCGTCTTCGGCGTGCGCAGTCGCGGGGTCAGCCGGCCCTCGATGAGGTGGGTGGCGATCAGGTCGGTGGTGGCGAACTCCTGTTTCGAGAGTTCGGGATGACGATGTATGGCACGGCGGACCTCCACCACGGTGGGGAGGACGCGCTCAACCACGTGTGCGGTGTCGAGCATGAGCGGTACAGGGTACTTCTCGGATGCGACGCAGACCAGGCGGAGAGGCGGCGAGGTCTAGCCTGGCGCCGTGGCAGATTCGAGACGGACGCGCACCTCCAGCTTCGGGTCTTCCCGGCGTGAGAGCCACGACGCCTCGGCGTTCTACGAGCGCTTCGACCCGCCGATCATCCGCCAGGACAGCGACGTCCACTGGGAGAAAGAGCTCGACGCCATCCATTTGGGCGACGCCAGACAGATGGTCGAGGTCCCGTCCAACTCCGTCGCCCTCGTCGTCACTTCACCCCCGTACTTCGCGGGCAAGGAGTACGAGGAGGACATGGGCAAGGGCCACGTCCCCGCCTCGTACCAGGCCTACCTGCACGGCCTCGAAGAGGTGTTCGCCGAATGTGTGAGAGCGCTCGAGCCGGGCGGGCGAATGGCGGTGAACGTCGCCAACCTGGGCCGAAGGCCGTACCGGTCGCTCTCCGGTGACGTCGTGCGGATCTTCGAGCGCCTCGGCCTGCTGCTGCGGGGTGAAGTCGTCTGGGTCAAGGCGCGTGGCGCGTCCGGATCGACCGCCTGGGGCACGTTCCAACGCCCCGCCAACCCCGTCTTGCGGGATCTGAGCGAGCGGATCGTGATCGCATCCAAGGGCCGGTTCGACCGGGCGGTGTCTGCCCGCGAACGCGCCGAGGAAGGACATCCGCACGTCTCGGACATCTGGCGGGACGAGTTCATGGAGGCGACGACAGACGTCTGGGAGATCGGATCCGAGAGCGCCACCCGTGTCAATCATCCGGCCCCGTTCCCGGTGGAACTCCCGAGGCGTCTGATCGAACTGTTCACCTATCGGGGCGATCTGGTACTCGATCCGTTCATGGGTTCGGGTACGACCGCGGTCGCCGCCGTTCAGTCGGGACGTCATTACGTGGGCTACGAGATCGACCCCGAATATCACGCTCGGGCCGTCGAACGAGTGGCGGCCGCCGTCGCCGAGAGCGGGCTTGGACCGCGGAGTTCGGATCCCGACGAGGAGGCCGAGTCGGTCACAGACGCCGCCATCCGCGAAGGACGGGCCATTCGCGACCTGGCGCTGGCGGTGCTGGCGGATGCCGGTTTCACCGATGTGCGAGAGAACCCGAAGGTCGGTCCCGGCATCGACGTCACCTTCGAGGCCTCCGACCGGTCGGGCCAGCGGTGGCTGTTCGACCTGTCCGGAGCCTTCAGCGCGTCTGCGCCTGGCCTCGCCCGGGCCGAGACGTTTTGGCGTGCGATCGGCCGGGCCGCCGCCATCGAGCGCCACCGGGAAGGCCGGCGCCTCGTTCTTCTCACCTCCCACCGGCCACCCGACCGCTCGCCGTTGGCACGGGTTCTGGCGGAGATGGTCGGTCCCGATCGCCCCGTCTTCGACGTCATCGAGCTGCTGGACCCCGAGGGCCGGGCCAGGCTCGCCGCCTATGCCGACGATTGACTGGTCGTCCATGCCGAAGGTGGAGTTGCATCTCCACCTGGAGGGAGCGATCCCGCCCGAGGCGATGTGGGAGCTGATCGGCCGTCACGGTGGCGACCCCGAGGTCCCCAGCCCGGAGGCGCTGGCAGAACGCTTCGAGTTCACCGATTTCGCCCACTTCATCGGCGTCTGGGAGTGGAAGCTGAAGTTCCACGACACGCTCGAGGACTACCAGTACCTCGCTGCTGCAGTGGCAGAAGATCTCCGCCGGCAGGGTCATGTCTACGTCGAAGCCTTCGTCTCGCCGACAGACTCGCCCCTCGAACCGGCCGCGATGTTGATGGCGGTGCGGCGTGGGCTGGACCAGGTCACGGGTGTCGAAGTCGCGCTCGTCCCCGATCTCGTGCGCGACACCGGCCCGATCGCAGCGATGCGCACATTGGAGGCAGTGATCTCGGTCCGCGAGGACGCCGGCGTCGTTGGCATCACCATCGGCGGGTCCGAGCAGCTTCATCCGCCCGAACAGTTCGCCCCTGTGTACCGGAGAGCCCGGGAGGCGGGCTTGCGCCTGACCGCCCACGCCGGTGAGGCTGCCGGTCCCGCCAGCGTGCGCCGCGCCATCGACGATCTCGGTGTCGACCGGATCGGCCACGGCGTGCGTGCGGTCGAAGACCCGGCGCTGGTGCGCGAACTCGTCGAATGCCAGATTCCCCTCGAAGTCTGTCCCACTTCGAACCTGCGGACCCGTGTCGCTCCGTCGATGGAGCGACACCAGGTGCGGACGCTCATCGACGAGGGGGCCTTCGTGACGATCAACACCGACGATCCCGCCATGTTCGGTTGCACCCTCGCAGGCGAGTTCGCGGCCCTGGCGGAACTGGGATACGACGACGAGACCTTGCGGATGCTCACCGAGAACGCCATCGACGGGTCGTGGGCGTCGGCCGCCCGCAAGCGAGAACTGCACGTGGGTCTGGCCGCCTGGTGGCAGCAGCATTCCGTGCCACCGGTAGCCTGACCGCCATGAAAGTGGCCGGAGCCCAGCTCAACCTCACGGTCGGCGACTTGGAGGGCAACGAGGCCAGGATCGCCGAG
This sequence comes from Acidimicrobiia bacterium, assembly GCA_040905965.1. Taxonomy (GTDB): domain Bacteria; phylum Actinomycetota; class Acidimicrobiia; order Spongiisociales; family ZC4RG35; genus DATHWB01. Next base: position 2,941 of record JBBDQP010000081.1, on the reverse strand, counting down.
GCGATGGACTGGGCGGAGGCAGCCGGAGCCGACGTCCTGTTGGTTCCCGAACTCGCCGTCACCGGATATCCCCCTGAGGATCTGGTCCTGCGCCCGTCCTTCGTCGAGGCGAACAAGGCGGTGGTCCGTCGCCTCGCCCGCCGCTCCGGACGTATGACCACCGTCGTCGGCTTTGTCGACGATGCCGACGGAAGGGGTGGCCCGGACGACGCCGTGCTGCGACAGGTCGCCAACGCCGCTGCGATCCTCGAAGGCGGTGAGATCCGGGGCGTCTACCACAAGGTCCTTCTGCCCAACTACGGCGTATTCGACGAGGACCGCTACTTCGTGATCGGCGCCGGTTCCGACCGGATCTGGGAGGTCGGCGGCGTGCCGGTGGGCGTGTCGATCTGCGAGGACATCTGGGTTCCCGACGGACCTCCGTATGCCCAAGCGAAGGCCGGCGCGCAGGTGCTGCTCAACATCAACGCCTCGCCGTTTCATCGTGGCAAGGCCGTCGAGCGCGAGGAGATGCTCGCCGCCCGGGCCCGGGCGAGCGGCGTCCCCGTCGTGTACGTGAACCTCGTCGGAGGCCAGGACGAACTGGTCTTCGATGGCGCGTCTGCGGTGTTCGCGGCCGACGGCACGCTGCTGCATCGGTCTCCTCAGTTCGAGGAGGATCGGTTCCTCGTCGACGTCCCGACCGGGGGTGACCGTCGGGCGCCGTGCTGTGTGACCGCTCTGCTGGAACCGACCGAGGAGGTGTACCGGGCCCTCGTGACCGGCCTCGGCGACTACTGCCGCAAGAACGGGTTCGACCGGGTGGTGATCGGACTTTCGGGCGGCATCGACTCGGCGCTGACCGCCACGATCGCAGCCGATGCCCTGGGTGGCGCGAATGTGTGGGGCATCACGATGCCGTCCCGCTACAGCTCGGAAGGTTCGGTGTCGGATTCCAAGGCGCTCGCAGCCAACCTCGGCCTGCGTTTCGACCAGATCCCGATGGACGACATCTTCTCCGAATACCTGACCGCGCTTGCCCCCGCCTTCGAAGGCACCGAGTCGGGTGTGGCGGAAGAGAACATCCAGTCCCGCATCCGAGGAGCGCTGCTCATGGCGGTCTCCAACAAGCACGGCCCGATGGTGGTGGCCACCGGGAACAAGTCGGAGATGGCTGCCGGATACGCCACCCTCTACGGGGACATGGCGGGCGGCTACTCGGTGCTGAAGGACGTGTTCAAGACGCTCGTGTTCGACCTCGCGAGGTGGCGAAACCGTGACGGCGAGGTGATCCCGCAGAACACGATCGACAAGCCGCCGTCTGCCGAACTCGCGCCGGATCAGAAGGACACGGACAGTCTGCCCCCGTACGAGATCCTCGACGCCATCCTCGAGCGCTACATCGAAGACGACATGGGACCGGCGGAGATCGTGGGCGACGGCTTCGACGAGACGCTCGTGCGCCGGGTCGCCCGGATGGTCGATCGCAACGAGTACAAGCGTCGCCAGTCCGCACCCGGAGTCAAGATCACGACCAAAGCGTTCGGCCGCGATCGCCGGCTCCCGATCACCAACCACTTCCGCCCATGATTTCTCTCGTCGACGGCCTCCGCCAAGAAGCGCTCCCTGTGACCGATTCGACGATCATCCGGGGTGACGGCGTCTTCGAGGCCGTGCGCAGTTACGGGGGTGTGCTGTTCGCCCTCGACGACCACCTGGCTCGGCTCGCCAGGAGTGCCGAGGCAGTCGGAATCCCGCTGCCCGATGACGACCGCATCGGATCGTGGGCCCGATCCCTCGCCTCCGAAGGGGGTCCGGGGATCGTCCGGATCATCGTCGGTCGGGGGGACGTGGTGCCCGGCCAGTCGGGAGAGCGGCGGATCGTCGTCATCCATCACCCGTTGCCGTTCACGCCGGGAACGATCCGTCTCCGTCCCTGGCCCGCACCGTGGCATCCAGCCGGACGGCCATGGGAGCTGGCGGGCATCAAGACGACCTCGTACGCACCGAACGTGGCCGCCACGCGACTCGCCGGACGCGACGGATTCGACGATGCCCTGCTGATCGCCGAGGACGAAACGGTCCTGGAGGGTCCGACGTTCTGCGTCGGGTGGGTCGTCGGGGGAGTCGTGCGAGTGCCGGCCACCGAACTCGGAATCCTCGACTCCATCACCCGTCGGCATGTGCTCGCATTGGCAGAAGGCGACGGCATCGGCGTCGAGTCCGGCCGGTTCGGGTTGGCCGAGGTCGCAGGCGCAGACGAGGTCTTCGCCATGAGCACCGTGAAGGAGGTGACCCCTGTGATCAGTGTCGGTCAATGGGAGTTCCCGACCGGTTCGGTCACCTCGCGCCTTGGCAATTTGTTCAAGCGTCACGTCGCCGCCTCCGGTCGGTTGTTCTGAGCGGCCGGTACGCTGAGTGCCCGACAGTCAAGCGAAAGTCATGGAGGTCCCAACGTGGTTCGCAGACTGATCTCACTTCTTACCGTCGTGGTCCTGATCGCAGCCTGCTCTCCCGAGGAGGCCGAACTCACGACCACGACCACAACCGCCCCGACCGAGTCGACGACGACAACGGCGCCGCAGGACGACTACTCGACATCCACCACCGAAGGCGACGGCGAGGATGACGACGGCGCGTCCGGGGCGGCTATCACCGAATACGAGGTGGTCGTCCGCTCCAGTGCCACCGCCGGCGAGACCCTGTGGATCCTCATCAACCCGGGTGAGTACACCGATGTCGACCTCGAGAACCTGATCCGGGAGTTGGTCGACGAGAGCGACGTCACGCTGCAAGGCATCAACGTCTTCGACGACCTCGTCGCCCTGGAGGCGGGACGAATCGACGCCGACGCCCGTACACCAGAAGAACAGGCGCTCGTCGACGAGCACTTCCTCGTGAGCCTGGTCGACGCCTCCACCATCCGCTTCGAAGGCCCCTACGCCGAATTCGGAGAAACCGC
>JBBDQP010000080.1:10877-24682 GCA_040905965.1 Acidimicrobiia bacterium | reverse complement strand
CGCGCTAGACCGGTATATGGGGGGCCAGGTCACCGTTCGGCCGGATCTCGATCGAGTCCAGTCCGTGCCATCGGGCCATCGACTCCAACTGCGGGAGGAGTTCGCGGCCGACGCGCACCGGGTCCGACCCCGGCTCGGCGAATGCCCCCTGCACCAACAGCACCCCGGCCGATCGATCGGCCTTCAGGTCCACCCGGCCGACGAGCTCGCCGTCCAGGAGGAACGGCAGCACGTAGTAGCCGTGGACCCGACGTTCTCGCGGGACGTAGATCTCGATCCGGTAGTGGAAGCCGAACAGGCGCTCGGCCCGGTCCCGGAACCAGACGACAGGATCGAACGGCGCGAGCAACGCTCCTCCCGAGATCGAGCGGGGCACGGTGAGTTCCGGGTCCATGTAGACCGGGCCCGGCCATCCCTCGACTGTGACTTCGGAGATGTCCCCGGATGCCGCCAGGGCGGCGAGGACAGGACGAGCGGTCGTGACCTTGATCCGGTAGTAGTCGGCCAGGTCCGCGGCAGTCCCGATTCCGTGGTGACGGACGGCATCCCGGAGAAGACGGCGAATGCCCTCGGCTTCGTCGACTTCGCGGTCCCGAACCGATGCGGGAATCACCCGCTCGGTCAGGTCGTAGAGACGGGTGAAATTCGGGCGGTCGGCAATCGTGATCTCACCGCGGACGAACAACCACTCGAGGGCGAGCTTGCCGGGGCCGTAACCCCACCAGGGTCCAGTGCGAGTCCCACCATCTGACAGCTCGCCGACTCGGAGCGGCCCGGAGTCTCGCACCTCGGCGAGTACCCGCTCCACGAACTCGGGTTGGTCGGTGATGATCTTCTCGATCGACTTCCACGGATGGCTCCGTCGCATTCGATGGGCGACATCGGGCCAGCGCTCGATGGCGGTGAGGGAGGCCTCGTGCACCCAGTATTCGAAGAGTTCGCCGGACCGCCACAGCCAGCGATCAAGGGCGTCACGGTCGTAGGGTCCGAGACGGGCGAAGAAGGGCATGTAATGCGCCCGGGCGATGACGTTCACTGAGTCGAGTTGGACCACACCGATGCGCGCCAGCACCCGTCGAAAGTGACGCACATCTGGTGCAGACTTGGGAGCGGGGTCGGCGAACCCCTGGGCGCCGAGCGCCAGACGACGGGCGCGTTCGAGGCTGATTCGAGGTGGGGTGCCGACCATGCCGGCGGAGCGTAGAGCCCCGGCGAGACGATAACTCGGCGTGGCTCGAGTGGAAGTCTCCGAGGACCTCCGTCGCTACAGCTCCAGCTTGTCGAGGTGTTCGGGGCAGATGAACTTGACGGCCGCACCGAGCACCACCCCGCCGAGCAACAAGTCGTCCTCGGTCGGGGTCCCCCCGTCGGCAGACAGAGCGGCCACCCAACCACGCAGGACATCGACGGGACCGAATCCCTCATCGAGCAGACCACAGAAGAGCACTCCGGTATCGAGGAGGGACTCCGCTTCTTCGAACGCCGCGCCCTCCAAGCCTGTGCCCTCCAGACCTTGCTCGATGGCGGCCAGATACAGCGCCAGGGTGGGGATGTCATCGGCTGAGTAGGTCGGCAACGTCGTAGTAGTAGAGGTGGCAGAGGTGGTCGACGGCGTCGTCGTGGTCGACACAGAGATCGGCATTGACGTCGTCGACGTCGACGTCTCCGCCTGAGGCGTAGAACACGCCACCAGACTGAAAATCAGGGTCGTCGAAACCAGCCGGACGATCTCCGTGATCAGGCTACGCACAGCGGTGCTGACGAGGCTCAGCGCGCCGCTGCCGGATAGCGAGCGGCGAGCGTTTGATTGAACGTCTGCGACGGGATCAAAACCTGGGCTCCCGCACCGGTCCGGTGGTTCACTACGGCGATGGACAATCGAATCACATCGGACGGGCCGAGACCCCGATACCGAAATCCGAGACTGGCAGCCTCGGCGGCGCCGAAGCCCGAATCCATCCGGACGACCGATGCCAGATTCTGAAGTGCTCCGGTGAGCGCACCAACCGAGTCGTAGGAACTCAGGACATCGGCCAGTTGGAGCAGGACCTGCTGCTGCTTGCGCTGACGGTCGAAGTCGGATCCTGGTGCGCGGACCCACTCACCATCCCGGTAGACGTCAGGGTTACGAGACCTGACCCAGGCGAGGGTCTGGCTCCCGTCGGCAAGCTGGCAACCGGCCTCCAGGCTCAATCCGGACCTCATATCCCGGATCGGGTAATCGCCGACGCACAGCCGTGTTCCGCCCAGCCGATCGACGACGGTGGCAAACCCCGAGAAACTGACCCGGGCGTAATGGTCGACCTTGATCCCGGTGAACGTCTCGACGTTGAGCGCAAGCAGATCAGCCCCGCCGGCCAAACCCGAGCAGCCGCCCATGCTCCGGTTGATGCGCTGGTAGCGCTCGGTGCATGCGTCGTCCAGATACAGATCTCGCGGTATCGACACCATTAGCGGCGTACTCCCGTCTGACGGGAGCAGGACGTTGATGATGGTGTCGGCGAGGAACCCGCTGGCGTCGGTGCCGATGAGCAGGATCGACTCGAACATCTCGTCAGGAAGGGGCGGACTCACCGCCTGCGGAATCTCCAGCGGAGCGGCAGACTCCTCTTCCAGTTCACGGAGCTCGGCCTCAAGCTCTGCCGCCAGGGCGCGCCGTTCCTCGTCGGCAAGAGCCCGGCCCTGGAGCGCTTCGGCCTGGGCTGCAAGGTAGGCGCGCAACCCGTCCTCCACCTCGTCGTCGCTGCGCCCCTCGAGAATCCGCTCTGCGGTCTCGGTGTCGAGCTCCGGATCAGATGCAAAGGCGTTGAACCCGTCGTACACGAACAGGCTGAGACCCAGACCGATGCCGAGGACGACGGTGAGGAACGACTTGAGGGGGTGGGCGGAGATCCAATCCACAATGGGCCTTGGGGACGGGGGTATCGACCGGTGATGCTAGGTCAGATGCACAGGATGCCGGGTTTCAGTCTCCCGACGGGCCCGTCCGCATCACCGTCCCGGTGAACATCCCGATGATCCGGCCGTCTCCCCGCGTCACGGTGATCCGGTGGGTTCCGAGGGTTCTTCCTCCGACTGCCGGCTCGGCGACGGCTCGGAGGACGTCGCCCTCCTCTGATCCTCCGCTGATGACGAGGTGAGCGTCGACAGCCACTGCCCGATCGTCGCCGCCGTTCGAGGCGAGACTCATCGCACAGTCCGCCAGCGAGAAGACCGCGCCCCCATGGGTGAGATCGAGGAAGTTCAAGTGCTCGGGAACGATCGGCATTTCGAGCACCACCTTGTTCTCCGCGACCTCCACCAGGCGGATGCCGAGGTGAAGTGCGTAGCGATCGGCAGCGAGCAGCCGCTCGACTCGTTTGGCGTCCACGGCGGTGACGCTACTCCGGACGGGCGGTACCCTGCCGGAAAAGCGTGCATTGACCCCTAGCCTCTTCGTCGCGAGCCTCGTCGTCGCGCTCCGCAGCCTGCGGCAATACGACCTCCAGCACATCCGCCTCGGCCGAGTTCACGCCCACCACGATGATTCCGTTCGACCCGGCCGACCTCGTCCTGTACGAGTCTGCGGCGTATGGCTTCGCGATCGTCCACCCCGTCGATTGAACCGTTTCCGAAGTGACCGTCGAGAATCTCATCGGCTTCACCGCACCGTCAGGTGGTCTGTTGACCCCCAACTTCAATGTGACGGTCAACGAGGTGCCCGAAGAACTCGTGCCGATTGCCTATTACGAGGGTGAGATCGAACGGGTGCGCACGTCGCTGGAAAATGCCGAAATCCTCGAGGTAGTCGACGTCGATGTCGACGGCGTCATCGGCCGCGGCCTCACCGTCATCACCCGCCATGCAGACATGGACATCGGCATCTCTCGAATCATCGTGATCAACGAGGGCCGGGCGTACGAGTTGTCGTTCTTCGCCGAAGCAGCCGACCTCCAGCGCCTCTCTTCGATGGTCACGGCAATCTTCCAAAGCTTCCAGTTCAGCGAGCGAAGCGAGTGATCTGTCCCCCCTCGGCCGCAGGCCGTCTGGGGGGACCGACGGCTGCTTTGAGCCGTCGAGGGGGGCGTGAGCGAAGCGAACTCGTGGATCACTTCTCGCGCGAGGTTGATTGACGGGTTTGGCGGCTGCGCGGACGGCCCCCCTCGGCCTCGCAAAGCCTCGGTCGCGAGGGGGAGATGCGTTGGTACGGTTGGCAGATGGCCGAACCGACCACCAGACCGTCGATCCTGTTCCTGTGCGTGCACAACGCCGGACGCTCCCAGATGGCCGCCGGCTTTGCCCGGGCGATCGGAGGAGTCGACGTGTATTCCGGGGGATCAGAACCGGCCAGCCACATCAACGACGTGGCGGTCGAGGCGATGGCCGAACTCGGCATCGACATCCGCCAGCAGGTCCCTCAGCCGTGGAACGACGAGATCGTTCGAGCCGCCGATGTCGTCGTCACGATGGGATGCGGGGATGCCTGCCCGGTCTTCCCTGGCAAGCGGTACCTGGATTGGGAACTCGACGACCCTGCCGGCCAGGAGATCTCCGAAGTCCGACGGATACGCGACGACATCCGAGCTCGGGTCGAAACACTCCTCGACGAACTGGGAGTGGAACCAGAGAATCCCTGAGCCTCAAAGCGAGGCTGAAATCAAAGACGCCCCGCCGGATGGCGGGGCGTCTTTGTCGACTGGATCGGTCGCTCAGCGGCGGTATCCGCCACCATCGCGCCGGGGACCGCGATCGCGGTCGCCGCCGCGGTCGCCGCCGCCGCCGCCGCCACGCGGCTGGCGAGGGCGAGCCTCGTTCACTGTGAGTCGACGGCCACCGACGTCATTTCCATCGAGTTCTTCGATGGCGCGACGGCCGTCGTCGTCACCCATCTCCACGAAACCAAAGCCGCGGGAGCGGCCGGTATCGCGATCGGTGACGACTTCTGCTGACTCCACGGCGCCGTACCCGGCGAACATCCGTGACAGGTCCTCAGAAGAGGTCGTAAAGGGCAGGTTGCCCACGTATAGCTTCACTGGATCTCCTTAGATCGTTCCTTGTCCGGGCCAAAGCGGAACTCGTCGAGCGAAGCCACCGTCTCTGCATCCTGACGGCGTGCAATCTAGAGCACCGGAAGCAAACACGCCACTGGACAATTGTCCAGGGGCCCGGAAATCCGAAGAGGCCCGGCTTGGGCGAGCCTGCGAGCCCGCTGACGCCGGTTCACTTCTTGGCGGACAGCTTCCGATCGCTTTCGGTGAGATGCCGCTTGCGGACGCGGATCTGCTTGGGAGTCACTTCCACCAGTTCGTCGTCTGCGATCCATTCGATGGCCGACTCGAGCGTCAGTCGGCGGGGGGGCACCAGACGGATGGCCTCGTCGGACGACGCCGCCCGAATGTTGGTGAGCTGCTTTCCCTTGGCCGGGTTGGCCATCAGCTCGTGAGGTCGAGATGCCTCACCGATGATCATCCCCTCGTACACGTCCTCACCCGGACCGATGAACAGCTCGCCGCGTTTCTGGAGGTTGTCGAGGGCGAACCCGGTCGATTCACCCCGCCGGTCAGAGATCATCGCGCCGCCCGAACGATGCGGGAGCTCTCCTGCCCACGGCATCCAGCCGTCGTGGTGCTGATGGACGAGGGCGGTTCCTCTGGTGGCCGTCATCATGAGGGAGCGAAAACCGAGCAGGCCACGGGCGGGGGCGACCACGGTGACGATGGTGCGACCCCGGTCGCCGGGCCGCATGTCGGTGACGTGGCCCTTGCGGGGAGCGACCGCCTGGCTGACCGTGCCCACGTACTCTTCTGGCACATCGATCACGGCCCGCTCGACCGGTTCGTGCGGCTTGCCGTCCATCTCACGGAGAACGACCTCAGGGCGGCTCACCTGGAGCTCGAATCCCTCCCGCCGCATCGACTCGATGAGGACCGCCAACTGCAGTTCACCTCGCCCGGCCACTTCGATCACTTCAGGTGAACTGGTCGGACCTATGCGGATGGACACGTTGCCGAGAACCTCGCGGTCGAGACGCTCCTTGATCTGACGGGAGGTGAGTTTGGTGCCGTCCTTTCCCGCCAGTGGCGAGGTGTTCACGCCGAACGTCATCCGCAGGACCGGTTCGTCGACGGTCACACGGGGAAGCGGCACTGGATTCACCGGGTCGGCGAGCGTGTCTCCGATCTCGACTTCGGGGAACCCGCCGACGATGAACAGGTCGCCGGCACGCAGGCTGTCGACTTCGCGACGCCCGAGTCCATCGAACGAAAGGAGATGCGCCAGCTTGCGCTTGAGGGGCGGTTCCTCCTGGTCGGCATGGCAGAGGGCGACCATCGAGCCGGCGGTCAACGTGCCTTGGACGACGCGGCCGATGGCCAGACGCCCCAGGTAGTCGGATGCGTCGAGGTTGCTCACCAGTGCCTGCAGCGGGGCAGCGGAATCGCCCGAGGGAGCGGGGACCACCTCGATGATGGCGTCGAGCAACGGTGCCAGGTCGGCATCCTCCGAGGGCATGCCGATCCCGGCGATGGCGCGACCCTCGCGGGCGATGGCGCTGAACACCGGGAAGTCGATGTGTTCTTCGGGGACTTCGAGATCGAAGAACAGCTCGTAGATCTCGTCGACCACCTCATCTGCCCTGGCGTCGGGCCGGTCGACCTTGTTGACCACCACGACCGCGGGAATGCCGAGCGCGATCGCCTTCGACAACACGTACCGGGTCTGCGGCATCGGGCCCTCGGCAGCATCGACGAGCAGCAGGACGCCGTCCACCAGAGTCAGCGCCCGTTCGACCTCGCCGCCGAAATCGGCATGACCGGGCGTGTCGACCAGATTGATCTTCACGCCCTTCCACTCGATCGAGGCTGCCTTGGCGAGGATCGTGATGCCACGCTCGCGCTCCTGGTCGTTGGAGTCCATGACCCGATCCACCAGTGTCTCGTGCGCCGCAAATACGCCGGCGGACTGCAACATTGCGTCAACCAGCGTGGTCTTCCCGTGATCGACATGCGCGATGAGCGCGACGTTCCGGAACGGAGCGGAGGAATCACCCGACATGGGTACCCCTCATGGTACAGGCGCCCACCACCGCCGAATCCGGAGGCGGGTTCACCCTTCGGCGTCGCCCGATCCGTTCGGTGCTCGAACGGCGTGGCACACTCGGGGCCGAATGTCAGTCTTCGACCCCACCTACGTCCTCGACGTGATCGCAGACCGCGATCAGATCGAGTGGTTCTCGCCCTCTCCTCAGACGGACGGGTTCCTGGCGGGTCCTGCCGATATCTATCTGCGGACTTCCGACGATGTCGTGACCTGGGGCTGGTCGGTCGAGCCGCTTCCGGTGGATCCGGGGACCCGCCGTTTCCGACGGTTCCGTCACCCAGACGGGTGGGCGATGCTGACTGACGCCGACGACCCCGAGACCCTGTTCCTGGCGGCAACGACAGAGATCCACGCCGTCGTCGCACCCGACGGCGAGATCGTCCACGCCGTCACCGCAGACGCCGGCTCGGCCCCTGGGAGTGGAGACGCCTACTCCCTTCAGAAGGCTGCCGACGGCGACTCCGAGTACCGGTTGGAGCAGGCATGGCCCGCTGAAATCGTTTCGGCCGCCCTCGAACTGTGGTGTGAGTCCTTCCTGAACCGCACGGTCGCCTTCTCCGCACGCCCGATCTCTGCCCACGACGCCGACGCCGTCCGGGCACTGGTCGGCGAGGTGGACGAACCGGTCGGTGAGACCGATCCGCTCGGTCACGACGCCGAGGTGGCGGAGCTGATCGAAGGCTTCGACGACATTTTCTGGTTCCAAGCTGATCTCACCTGGCCGGACCGTGACGACAACGAAGCGTTTCGAGATCGAATCGACGTGCGCATTCGCGATGGGGCGGTGGACACTTGGCTGCTGTCCATCGAACCGCTCGACGACACGCCCGGTTCCCTTCGGCTGCTGGAGGATGGCGGGAAGATGGTGCTCGATCCGGATGATCCCAACGTGATCCGCCTCGGTTGGGATCGGCTGGTGCTGGCGGTGAGCGTCCAGGAGACCGGATTCGAGCCGGCCGGCGTCGCCGTTCCGATCGGGTCCGCTCCCGGGACCGAGCAGTGGGAGGAGTTGCGACGAGTCGCGGCCGAACATCCCGGTTCGGTGGTCATTCACGCCCCGGCATGGAGCGAGACCCGGGTCTCGCATGCGCTGACCGAGTGGGCGGAAGCGTGGGCGGGCCTCTCGCCACGATTCGTCTACGACTTCGACGACCCGGTCAGCCAGCAAGCGATCGAGGCGAACAACCTCTTGGAGGACGCCGGCCCGGCAGCGCGATCCGTTCGCACCGCCACTCGACAGCTCTGCGGACACACCGAGGAGGCATCGGCCGCCCACGAGGAGCCTCTCCCGTGTGGGCTTCCGGCGACCGCCTACTACCGGGACGGCGACGTGATGGTCCTGGTGTGCGACGCCCACGCTCCGAGCGGAGTGAAGCTCACCACCCTCCTTCGCGCCTGACCGACGATGTCGAAGTACGTTTCTCCGGATATGACGGACGACCCCATCGAGTTGGACGGGTTCGGCCTCGACGCCGGCGACGTCGTGGCGGTGGCTCGCTTCGGGAGAACAGTCACACTCGGTGAGAGCGCGATCGAACGGATGGAGCGCTCGGCGGCGATCGTCACCGAACTCGCCGCTTCCGAGACTCCCGCCTATGGCGTCTCGACCGGATTCGGTTCCCTCGCCAACACGGTGATCCCGCCGGAGCGGCGAGCCGAACTGCAACGGGCGATCGTCCGGTCCCACGCCGCCGGAATGGGCCCGCCGATCGAAACCGAAGTCGTGCGGGCGATGATGCTGCTCCGGGCCCGAACCCTGACCATGGGGTATTCAGGCGCCCGTCCGATTCTCGTCGAGACGATGCTGGGACTCTTGAACGCCGGGATCACCCCGGTGGTGCCCGAGTTCGGCTCACTCGGCGCCTCCGGGGACCTCGCCCCGCTGGCAGCCTGCGCCCTCGTCCTCGTCGGCGAGGGGGCGGCGACCGACCCCACCGGGACAGTGCTCGACGGGGCGGAGGCGCTCGAACGGATCGGAAAGCGTCCACTGGAGCTGACGGCCAAAGAAGGTCTCGCTCTCGTCAACGGAACAGATGGGATGCTCGGAATGCTGGTTGTTGCCCTCGCCGACCTCCGTGAACTGCTGACGGTGTCCGACATCACCGCCGCCATCACCATCGAAGCCCTCCTCGGCACCGATCGCCCCTTCGCCGCCGACCTCCAGGCTCTCCGTCCTCAGATCGGCCAGGCCGTGAGCGCTGCCAATCTCATGAAGCTGCTGGCCGACTCCGACATCGTCGCCTCCCACCGCGAAGGCGACGACCGGGTGCAGGACGCGTACTCGCTGAGATGCACACCGCAGGTCCACGGGTCGGTGCGCGACATCGTGGCGTTCGCCGACCAGATCGCCTCGATCGAGCTCAGCTCTGCGATCGACAACCCGATGATCCTTCCCGACGGCCGGGTCGAGTCGTGCGGCAATTTTCACGGCGCTCCGCTCGCCCACGCCGCCGACTACCTGGCAGTCGCCATCGCCGATCTGGGGGCGCTCGCCGAGCGGCGGACCGACCGCATGCTCGATCGATCACGCTCCCATGGCTTGCCACCGTTCCTCACCGAGGACGCCGGAGTCAACTCCGGGTTGATGATCGCCCACTACACCCAGGCGGCCATGGTCGCCGAGAACCGTCGGCTGGCAGCACCGGCATCTGTGGATTCGATCCCGACGAGCGCTCTGCAAGAAGACCACGTCTCGCTCGGTTGGTCGGCGTGCCGCAAGCTCCGCAAGTCGATCGACAATCTGAGATCGATCCTCGCGGTGGAATTGGTGTGCGGGGCTCGCGGGCTCGATCTGCGCTCCCCTCTGACGCCCGCTCCAGGAACGGCCGCCGCCCGTGATGCCCTGCGGCAAGTCGTGGAGGGACCAGGACCAGATCGGTGGCTCGCACCCGAGCTCGACGCGGCCGTCGACTTCATCCGTCGAGGAGATCTCACCGCGGCGGTGGCGGGGGCGGGCATCGGGTTGGCATGACCCGAACTCTCTGGTGCGACTACGCCTGGCTGGGCGGTTCCGAACCGGCAAGGGGCGTGCGCGTCGAGATCGAAGACGGACGGTTCACCAGCGTGACATCCGATGCTCTGCCTGGGGACGCGGAGCGCCGGACGGGTCTGACCCTTCCCGGCTTCGCCAACGGCCACAGCCACGCCTTCCACCGAGCACTGCGCGGACGTACCCATCACCATCGCGGGGATTTCTGGTCGTGGCGCAAGGAGATGTACAGACTGGCTGCACGGCTCGACCCGAGCGCCTACTTCCGATTGGCGCGAGCGACGTTCTCGGAGATGGTGATGGCCGGCTACACGACCGTCGGAGAGTTCCACTACCTCCATCACGGTCCCGCCGGCCGTCCCTATGCCGATCCGAACGAGATGGGTCGCACACTCATCGCCGCCGCCCGCGATGCCGGCATCCGGATCACGCTCATCGACACCTGTTATCTGCACGGCGGATTCGACACGCCGCTCGACGTCGTCCAGCGCCGCTTCGGGGACGGATCGGTCGAGGCGTGGTCGGAACGAGTCGCCCGCCTCTCCGACGAAAAGGGAGTCCGGATCGGCGCCGCCGTCCACTCGGTGCGGGCGTGCACGCCGACCGAGATCGCCAAAGTGGCCGAGTACGCGTTGGACATGCCGCTGCACGCCCACGTGTCGGAACAGCCGGCCGAGAACGAGGGCTGTCTCTCAGCCTTCGGCTCCACACCGACAGCAGTGTTTTCCGAGGCAGGCGCATTGGAACGGAACTTCACCGCGGTACACGCCACCCATCTCACCGACGATGACAGACGTCTGCTGGGGGACAGCCGGACGATCGCGTGCATTTGTCCGAGCACCGAACGCGACCTCGCCGACGGGATGTGCGAGACAATTCCGCTCGTCGACTCCGGCGTGCGACTGTCTCTCGGGAGTGATTCCAACGCCGTCATCGACGCCTTCGACGAGGCGCGCAGCCTCGAATTCCACGAGCGACTGCGCACGCTCCGACGGGGGAACCTCGGCATCGAGCAGCAAATGTCTGCGCTGACCAACCATGCAGCCCTCGGCTGGGACGACGCCGGGTCGATCTCGGTGGGCCACCGAGCCGACCTCGTCACCATCGACCTCGACTCCGTCCGACTGGCTGGATCAGACATCTCGACCATGCTCGCCGGCACCATTCACACCGCCAGTCCCGCAGACATCGCCACCGTCACCGTCGACGGAGTCGACCGGGTGACCGATCGGACCTATGTGGCAGGCGACATCGGCAGGGAGTTCTCTGACCTGATCCCGAGGTTGTTCGCATGACGCTCGTCATCGACAACATCGGCGAACTGGTGACCAACGACGCCGAGACCGGGAGCGGCCTCCTCGGCGTGGTCCACGATGCGGCACTCCTGGTCTCCGACGACGGGTACGTCGCCGCCATCGGGAAGACGGGATCCCTCGATGGGGATCGACGTCTCGACGCAGAAGGTGGGGCGGTGCTGCCCGGCTTCGTCGACAGCCACACCCATCTTGTGTTCGCCGGGGACAGGGCATCTGAGTTCGCGGCCCGGATGGCCGGAGAGCCGTACCAGGCGTCAGGGATCTCAACATCGGTCGACGCCACCCGGTCTGCCACCGATCACGAGCTGGCCTCACTGGCGCACCGTCGACTCCGGCAGGCGCACTCGACCGGAACGACACACGTGGAGATCAAGTCGGGATACGGCCTGACGGTCGATGACGAAAGGCGGCTGCTGGGGGTCGCCGGCAGGCTTACGAACGACACGACGTTCCTCGGTGCCCATGTCGTGCCAACCGACTACGCCGGGAGGGTGGACGACTACGTGACGCTCGTCACCGGCGAGATGCTCGCCGCATGCGCCCCTCTCTCCCGGTGGATCGACGTGTTCTGCGAAATCGGCGCCTTCGACGAGGATCAGTCCAGGGCCGTCCTCACGGCGGGCGCTGCGGCGGGTCTCGGTCTGAGAGTCCACGCCAACCAGCTCGGTCCGGGACCAGGGGTGAGGCTCGCAGTGGAGCTGGAAGCGGCGTCGGCGGACCACTGCACCCATCTCACCGACGCGGACATCGACGCCCTTGCATCGTCGTCGACTGTCGCCACCTTCCTGCCGGCCACCGACTATTCGACCCGTCAGCCCTACCCAGACGCCCGACGAACCATCGAGGCAGGAGTGAAGGTGGCGCTTGCCTCGAACTGCAACCCGGGCTCGTCGAACACGACCTCGATCCCGTTCTGTCTCGGGTTGGCGGTGCGCGAGATGGGGATGACGGCGGCCGAGGCGATCAGGGCCGCCACCGCCGGAGGCGCCGCCGCCCTCCGCCGTTCGGACATCGGTCACCTGGCGATCGGCGCCCGCGCCGATCTTCAACTTCTCGACGCCCCCAGCCACGCCCACCTCATCTATCAGCCCGGTGTGGCGCTGACCTCGCTCACCATGATCGGCGGTGAGATCGTCTACCGCCGGAACGATTCGACAATGGGAGGACCCTGAGATGGGACCGCGAACGATCAAGGCACCGACGGGCTCAGAGCTCACCTGTCGCGGATGGCAGCAGGAAGCTGCGTACCGGATGCTTCAGAACAACCTCGATCCGGATGTGGCCGAACGGCCAGACGATCTGGTGGTGTACGGGGGAACGGGCAAGGCGGCCAGGAGCTGGGAGGCGCTCGACGCCATGCTGCGAACCCTCACCACCCTCGCCGACGACGAGACCATGCTCGTGCAGTCGGGGAAACCGGTGGGGGTCATGCGTACCCACGAGTGGGCCCCGCGAGTGCTCATCGCCAACTCGAATCTCGTCGGAGACTGGGCGAACTGGGACGAATTCCGACGCCTCGAACAACTCGGCCTGACCATGTACGGGCAGATGACGGCCGGATCGTGGATCTACATCGGGACGCAGGGGATCCTGCAAGGCACCTACGAGTGCTTCGCCGAGATCGCGCGCAAACGCTTCGGCGGCACCTTGGCGGGAACCATCACCGTCACGGCCGGACTCGGCGGCATGGGCGGCGCCCAGCCGCTGGCCGTCACGATGAACGACGGGGTGGCGCTGTGCGTCGAGGTCGACCCGTGGAGGGCGCAACGTCGGGTGGAGACGCGCTATCTCGATGTGGTCGCCGACGACTACTCCCACGCCGTCACCCTGTGCCTCGGGGCCAAACGCGACAGGAAGCCACTCTCGGTCGGCCTGGTCGGCAACGCAGCCGACGTCCTGCCGAGACTGCTGGCGGACGGCTTCGAGGCGGACATCGTCACGGATCAGACCTCGGCGCACGACCCGCTGAGCTACGTGCCGGCCGACGTGACGCCGGAGGCGGCGGCCCGGCTCGCCGCAGAGGAGCCTGCTGAATACATCCGGCGGGCGCGGGCGTCGATGGTGCGCCACGTCGAGGCGATGGTCGGGTTCATGGACGCCGGGGCGGAGACATTCGACTACGGCAACAGCCTCCGTGCCGAGGCGGCGCTCGGCGGGTACGAGCGAGCGTTCGACTATCCCGGCTTCCTCCCCGCCTACATCCGCCCGCTCTTCTGTGAGGGCAAGGGTCCGTTCCGGTGGGTGGCGCTGTCGGGCGATCCGGCGGACATCGCCGCCACCGACCGTGCCGTCCTCGACGAGTTCGGTGACGACGAGGGACTCCACCGCTGGATCAAGCTCGCCGGAGAGCGGGTCGCCTTCCAGGGGCTCCCGGCTCGGATCTGCTGGCTGGGATACGGCGAACGGCATCGGCTGGGGCTGCG
>JBBDQP010000080.1:4888-10777 GCA_040905965.1 Acidimicrobiia bacterium | reverse complement strand
ATGGGCGTCATCCGTCACGTCGACGCCGGCTACCCGCGGGCGGTCGAAGTTGCGGCAGCCCGCGGCGTTCGCATCCCCATGACGGAAAGCTGACGTGGCCGTCCTCCCGATCACCCCGATCGGTCATCCCGTGCTGCGGACCCCGACGAGAGAGGTGACGGGGGCCGAACTCGCCTCTCCCGCCATCCAACAGTTGATCGACGACATGATCGAGACGATGCGCGACGCCAACGGGGCGGGTATCGCCGCCAACCAGGTGTTCGCAGGACTGCGGATCGCGACAATCGAAGTGACGAGCAATCCGCGCTATCCCTACAAGCCGCCGATCCCGCTCACAGTGATCGTGAATCCGCGTTGGAGACCACTCGATGACGAGACGGTGACGATCAACGAAGGGTGTCTCTCAGTGCCCCTGCGAGGCGACCTGCAGCGCCACGTCACGATCGAAGTGTCGTACCTCGACCGGGACGGGGCGGCGCACACCGAGACGCGGCGGGGGCTCACCGCAGGAACGTTCCAACACGAGATCGACCACCTCGACGGCAGGCTGATCGTGGATCGAATCGACCCCGCCACGCTTGCGACCTGGGAACAGTTCGAAGCCCACCAGCGCGATGCCTTTGTCGCCCGAATCACCGACTTCGTCCGCCGCGTCGGCTCGTAGGAACTGTCACGGGAGAAAACGTGGGCGCGAGGGACGCCAATCTTCTCAATACCGGTCCCGGGTCGACCGAAACAACGGCGTGAAGACACTTCCGGCGCACGGGATCTCGAGAGGGATCTTCCTCGTTGGGATCGAGGGTGCGAAAGCTCCCTCTGATACCGTCAGGAGCTGAATGTCAACCCACCGGGCCGCAGCTCGTTCGCTCTCCATCGGAGATCATCCTCTGTTTGTCGAGTTCGACCGACTCGTGGTCCACATCTTGGGTTGGGCTGGATTTGTTGCAAGTCCCGTACTGGTCGTGATAGGAATGGCGACCGACACGCCACCGGCACTTATCTCGGCCGCGTTCGCCGCCGCCGTGTTCGTGTTGGCGTTGGCCAATCGGATTTTCCGCCGCTACAGCGCCGTGAACATGTGCCTGTTCATCATGGCGACATTTGCCGCGGTCACTCCGTTTTATCCGGACTTGTTACAGGGGGCGTACCTCGGATTGAGCCTGGTGTTCGCCCTGTTTTCCGTCCTGCTCGTCGACAACCGGGTCGCCTGGATAGTCGCGGCAGGTTTCACTGTGATCTGGACAGGCGTCGCACTGATCGCTGACCTTGGAGTGGACTTCCTGATCGCGATGGTCTCGGTTGTCGCCACTTTGTTCCTTGGGGTTGCAATGCTCGGCAGAGCCAAGGAGGTGCTGTTGGGATCCGAGGCCCGGTACCGAGCGCTATGGGACAGCGTTCCGGTTGGCCTCGTCGCTTCCACTGTCGACGGACGAATTCTCGACATCAACGACGCGCTCATCCAGTCACTCGGGGCCGAAACGAAAGAGGCCATCGTCGAGCATTCGGCTTTCCAATTCTGGATCGATCCAGATATGCGAACAGGCGTCATGGATGCCCTCACAACCCAGGGCGTGATCTCCGGTGTCGAAATCGAGGTCCGGCGACTCGACGGCTCGACCTACTGGTGCAGGGTCTACGGCACCCAGATCGTGGACACCGACAATCGTCTCGTCAATTACTTCGTTTCAGAGGACATTTCCGACGAGCGCACCGCCAGGGAAACACTCGAGGAAGTCGTACGCCTCAAAGACCGCTTTCTTGCCTCCGTGAGCCATGAGCTACGAACACCACTCGCCGCCATCGTCGGCTTGTCGTCCGAGATTCGAGAACGCTCCGAGTCTCTGAGCACGCGCGAGATCGTCGAATTCAACTCGACGATCTCCAACCAAGCAGACGAACTCGCGCTGCTGGTCGAGGACTTGCTGGTTTCCACCCGGCTGGAGATCGGGGAGGTTGCGATTCGCGCAGAAGACTTGAATCTCGTCGAAGTGATCGACCGAGCAATCGACACATTCAACGCAATTGCCGGGTTGGAGATCGAGCGGATCGGGCACGGCCGTGCGTACGCGGATCCTGTGAGAGTCCGCCAGATCGTCCGAAACCTCATTGCGAACTCCCACCGAGCCGGCGCATCGAACATCACCATTCGCATCGACGGAGGCGAGGACACGACGGTTCTGGCCGTCGGAGACAACGGACCGGGTGTGCCAGATCATGTCCGAGACGCCATCTTCAATGCCTACGTCACCGGCCACCACAACGAAGGCATCGACCGTCTCGGACTCGGTCTCTACGTGTCCAAAGCCCTGGCCACCCGGATGGGAGGAGACCTCACCTACCGACGAGACGAAGGACAGAGTTGGTTCACGTTGGAACTGCCTCGCAATGAACCCCCACCCGACGAACCCCCGCGCAATCCGGTGTGAGTCACACCAGGTTGGACGTCAGCCTGGAGGCCGGTCGAGCGGCCGGGCTCATCCGAGAACTGTCACCAACCTCGGGGCCAGGTGCGGCTAGCGTGCCGTCACGTGCTGGCTCTACCTCACGTTGCCTCCGGCAAGGTCCGAGAGATCTACGAGGTCGATGCCGACCACCTGCTCTTCGTCGCAACCGACCGAATCTCCGCCTACGACGTCATCCTCCCGACGACGATCCCGGACAAGGGCCGCGTGCTGACAGGCGTCTCGTTGCATTTCTTCGATCTGGTGGACAGTCCGCACCATCTGGTCACCACTGATCTCGCCGGGCTCGATCTCACCCGGGAGGAACGGGACGAGTTGGCCGGACGGGCGATGATCGTGAAGCGGGCCGACGTGCTCCCCATCGAATGCGTCGTGCGCGGGTATCTCTACGGATCGGCGTGGCGGGAATACGCCGCCGGGGGCGGACCCACGACCGAGCACCTTCCCGCCGGGCTACGTCAGGCCGACCGCCTTCCGCGACCTGTGTTCACCCCGGCGACGAAGGCGGTCTCCGGGCATGACGAGAACCTGGACGAGGCGAGCGCCAGGGCACTGGTTTCCGACGATGTGTATGAGGAGGTGCGTGCCCGGTCGATCGCCATCTACGAACTCGCCGCCGAACAGGCCGCGAGCTCCGGCGTGATCCTGGCGGACACCAAGTTCGAATTCGGATTCGTGAGCGGTGAACTGACGCTGGTCGACGAGGTCCTCACACCGGATTCGTCCCGCTGGTGGCCGGCCGAGGAATGGGAGCCCGGCGGAACCGTGCCCAGTTTCGACAAGCAGTACGTGCGCGACTGGCTCGACGCGTCGGGGTGGGACCACACTCCGCCCGCACCAGAACTGCCTGACGACGTCGTGGTCGGGACAAAAGCGCGATACGTCGAAGCGTTCGAACGAGTCACCGAGCAGAGCTTCGACGACTACCTGGAAAGGGCAGGGGCATGAACGTCACCGTGACCATCAGACGCCGCGCCGTCATCGCCGATCCGCACGGAGCCACCGTGGCCCGTGCGCTCGCAGACCTCGGGCATTCCGGTGTTCGTTCGCTCCGCATCGACCGCACCATCCACCTCGATGTCGACGGCGACGATCCCGACACGGTGCGCGAGCAGGTCGCAGCCATGTGCGAGCAGCTCCTGGCCAATCCGGTGCTCGAAGACTACGAAATCACGGTGCATTCGTGACTGTCGCGGTCGTCGTCTTCCCCGGCTCGAACTGCGAGCACGACGTCGTCCACGCTCTCCGACTGCTGGGAGGCGAAGCCGAACTCGCCTGGCATCGGGACACCGATCTGTCGGGTGCCGACGCAGTGGTTCTCCCTGGCGGCTTCGCCCACGGGGACGCCCTCCGCACCGGTGCGATCGCCCGATTCTCCCCGGTGATGGAATCGGTGCGGACGATGGCCGAGGCGGGTGCGCCGGTCCTGGGGATCTGCAACGGTTTCCAGATCCTGTGCGAAGCCGGTCTGCTTCCGGGAGCGCTCATCGCCAACCGAGATCTCGCGTTCATCTGCCGGATGGTCGACGTCGAAGTCACGGACATGGACACAGTCCTTACGGCTGCCGCCACCGTCGGGCAACGGCTCCGGATTCCGCTCAACTCCTATGAGGGCAACTGGGTCGATCCGGACGGGGGATCCAGGGTCGTCGTGCAGTACGTCGACGACCCCAACGGGTCACAAGGCCGCGCCGCCGCCGTCGCCAACACCACCGGCAACGTCGTCGGGATCATGCCGCACCCTGAGAGAGCCACCGAAGACCTCCTGGGATCGGTCGATGGGCGTGTCCTGCTCGAAGGGTTCCTCGCGTCAGCTTCCCGCTCCATCCATGTCTGAGGCGGTCCATCGGGCGTTGGGAATGACCGACGACGAGTACGACACGGTCGTCGACATTCTCGGACGCGAGCCTCGTCCGGCCGAACTGGCGATGTATTCGGTGATGTGGTCAGAGCACTGTTCCTACAAGTCCTCGCGATCACATTTGGGTCGATTTCCCTCAGAAGCGCCTTGGGTCGTCGTCGGTCCGGGCGAAAACGCCGGGGTGGTCGATCTGGGCGATGGGTGGCTGGCCGCATTGCGGATCGAGAGCCACAACCACCCGTCCTTCGTCGAGCCGTATCAGGGGGCGGCGACCGGAGTCGGCGGGATCCTGCGGGACGTCTTCACGATGGGTGCGCGTCCGATCGCCCTCTGGGACCAGATCCGCTTCGGTTCGCTCGACGTTCCCAAGAACCGGTTTCTCTTCGGCGGCGTGGTGGCCGGAATCGCCGGCTACGGCAATGCAGTGGGGGTTCCCACGGTCGGGGGCGAAGTTGCCTTCGACGACTGCTATTCGGGCAATCCGCTCGTCAACGTGATGTGTCTGGGGATCATGCGTCGCGAGCAACTCGTCCTCGGCACTGCAGGAGAAGCAGGCTCCATCGCCGTCCTTCTGGGCAAGCCGACCGGACGCGACGGGATCGGCGGCGCATCCGTCCTCGCATCGGCGTCGTTCGACGAGGAGGCGGGAACAAAGCGTCCCTCGGTCCAGGTCGGGGACCCATTCGAAGAAAAGAAGCTGATCGAGGCCTGTCTCGAGCTGTACACGCTCGGGCTCGTCGTGGGGGTGCAGGATCTGGGGGCAGCCGGTCTGTCGTGCGCCACGTCAGAGCCGGCGGCCCGCGCTGGCATGGGCATGGACGTCGATCTCGACGCTGTCCACGTCCGGGAGTCAGGCATGACTGCCCCTGAGTTGCTGATGTCGGAGTCCCAGGAACGGATGATGGCCTTCGTCGACCCTGGGAAGGTGGACGCAGTGCTCGCAGTCGCCGACAAGTGGGAGATCGACGCTCGGGTCGTCGGCACGGTCACCTCAGGCGACACACTCCGCATCCGTCACGGAGGCGAGCTGGTGGCCGAAGTCCCGGCGGCTTCGCTCTCCGAGGCGGCCCCCCGCTATGACCGACCGATGGCCGAACCGGGGTGGCTGGCGGACCTGTGGGCCGACACCTTACCGCACGCCAACCCGCCGGATGTCGCATCCGCCCTCCTCGCCCTCCTCGACGATCCGTCCATTGCCTCTGCCGAATGGGCCTATCAGCAGTATGACCACATGCTGTTCCTCGACACCGTCGTCGGACCGGGGAGCGACGGCTCGCTGCTCCGAGTGAAAGGGACAGACAAAGGACTGGCGGTGTCCACCGACGGAAACGGCCGCCTGTGCTACCTCGATCCTTACCGCGGCGGCGAACGGCTCGTCTACGAAGCGGCGCTGAACGTCGCCGTCGTCGGTGCCAAGCCGATGGCGGTGGTGGACAACCTGAACTTCGGCAACCCGGAGAAGCCCGAGGTGATGTGGCAGTTCCGCCAGTCAATTGAAGGGATCTCGGCGGCATGCGAGCGCCTCGGCATCCCGGTGGTGGGAGGAAACGTCAGCTTCTACAACGA
>JBBDQP010000080.1:0-4788 GCA_040905965.1 Acidimicrobiia bacterium | reverse complement strand
GAGGGTTTTGTCCACGCCAGTTGGTGACGTTCGAGCGCCTAATCTCGGGTCGTGCCGAAGACGATCGGAATCCTCACCGCCGGCGGCGACTCTCCTGGTCTCAACGCCGCCATCCGCGCAGTCGGCAAGGCGGCCCAGCGCCGCTATGACATGCACGTCATCGGCTTCCGGGACGGATTCTCCGGGCTGATCCAGAACCGTCACATCCGTCTGGACGGCGACACGCTCTCCGGGATCCTCACCAGGGGCGGGACGATTCTCGGCACGTCACGGGTGAAGGTCCACAAGGTGGACATGGGTGACGGCTCGAAGATCGACATGCGTCCGATGATCCAGCAGGTCGTCGAACAGCACGACATGGCGGCGCTGGTGTGTCTCGGCGGCGGCGGGACCATGAAGAACGCCCTGCGGCTGCACAAGGTCGGGATCCCGGTCGTCGGACTGCCCAAGACCATCGACAACGACGTCGCCCACACGGACACGACGTTCGGCTTTGACACCGCGCTCGGCATCGCAACCGAGGCCATCGATCGGCTCCATTCGACGGCCCACTCCCACCACCGGATCATGGTGACCGAGATCATGGGTCACAACACCGGCTGGCTGACGCTCGGGTCCGGACTGGCCGGAGGAGCCGATGCCATTCTGATTCCAGAGATCACGCACAAGGTCGAATCGGTGGCCGAGTCGATCCTGCAGCGCAAGGCGGCCGGATCGAACTTTTCGATCGTGGCGGTGGCCGAAGGGGCGATGTCGGCGAAGGACCGCACCCGTCACGACGAGATACGCTCGGCGATCGATGCGCTCGACGATGACGGCGACGACACCGATCTCCGCGCAGAACTCGACGACTTCCACCATTTCCAGCGGCGCTCCACCGAGGATCTCGCCGCCCGCCTGGAGGATCTGACCGGACTCGAGTCGAGGGTGACGATCCTCGGTCACGTGCAACGAGGCGGGACACCGTCGATGGCCGACCGGCTGCTCGCCACCCAACTCGGCACCTCGGCGACCGACGCCATCGCAGAGGGCATCACCGGCGTCATGATCGCCATGCAGAACAACGTGGCGGTCCCGGTTCCACTTGAGGACGTCGCCGGGCAGCGCAAGACAGTCCCCCTCGACCATCCCTGGATCGAATCTGCCCGCCATCTCGGCGTGTGCATGGGCGACTGACTGCTTCTCAGCCGGCCGTAGAGTTCACCGGTCGTGACGACCCGTCCCACCAGCGTCCTCTCCCGCGAGCTTCTCCCCGCCTCCGTCGCCATCTACACGATGGTCGCTCTCGCCGCGTTCGAGGGACTGGCGGTCAGCGCCGCCCTCCCCCAGGTGGCCGCCGACCTGGGAGACGTCCACCTGCTGCCGTGGATGGTGACGGGATACCTGCTGATGGCCGGTGTCGCCACTGTCGTCTCCGGGCCGCTGATCGACAGCTACGGGGTGCGGGTGGTGTTCCGGATCGCCATCGTGGTGTTCGTGTCCGGTGCGGTCCTCGCCTCGTTCGTTCCGTCGATGACGATCATGGTGGTTGCCAGGCTCGTCCACGGCGCCGGCGGCGGCGCGATCATCGCCATCGGCATCGCCGCTGTCGGGCTCATCTATCCCGGCCATCTCGTCGGGCGGGCATTCGCCGCCAACGCGACAGTGTGGGGCGTCATGGGGGTCGCCGGGCCCGGTATCGCGGCGTTCATGCTCACCACACTCAACTGGCGCTGGATCTTCCTCGTCAACATCCCGCTGGGTCTGATCGCGCTGGCCGCCGGATGGAAGGTGATGCCGGGACCGATCGAGAACCAGCATTCCCGACGGGTCGACGTCGTCGGGGTCATCGGCGTCCTCGCCCTCAACACCTTCCTGCTGCTCGCCGTCGACAGCCTCGGAATCGGTTCCCTTCCCTGGATCGGAGCGGCGGTCGTCGTCGGGTTCGCCCTCTGGACCCACATTCGACGCACTGCCGATCCGATCATGCGGATCCGTCATCTCGCCAGACAGCCCTTCGCAACCCTGGCTGTTTCCCTGGCGTTGCTCGTCACCGGTGCGGTGGCGATGAGTTCGTTCCTGACGCTGTACGTGCGCGGGGGTCGAGGCGCCTCCGAAGCTCTCACCGCCTGGAGCGTCTTCTTTTTCGTGATCGGCTGGACCATCGGGGCGAACCTGTCGTCCCGACTCCTCGATCGGATGGCCGAGTCGAGTGTGATCGGCGTCGGCTTCGCTCTCACGGGTCCGGGACTCGGCCTCCTCGGTGTGGCAGTGGCGCTCAACGCCCACCTTGCGGTCATTCTCGGGCTGATGCTCGTGACCGCCTCCGGCGTCGGGCTTGGTACCAATGCGGGGCTGACGCTGCTGCGGGCGGTGAGCGACCCGTCGGAGATCGGGCGGTCGTCGGCGGCACACCAGTTCTTCCGCAACCAGGGGTTCACACTCGGTTCCGCGATGGGAGGCGCGGTGATCCTGGCGGTCGTCGCTACCGCCGTCGGCGACGTCGAGATCGTCCGCGACGTGCTCGCATCCGACGCCGTGCCCAATCCGGTCGTCTCCAAGGCCATCCGCGACGGCTACGCGGCGGCAGCCTTCACCGGTTTTGGCATCGTGACGGCCGGACTCGTCCCCTTCTTCGCCCTCCGCCGCCACCTCGCCCCCGCCCGAGCATCCCGACCCCGTTTTTAGCGAACTAGCGCTACACAAACAGTGCGTTTCGCCGACCAAAAGCGGGAGGCGAGACCCGGCGCGCCGAGGGGGCGGACGAGGTAGGTTGCCCGGATGTCCGCTTACGACGCCTACGACACCCTTCGCTTCGAACGTCCCCACCCCGCCGTCCTCGAGATCGTGCTCGACAACCCGCCGGTGAACACCGTCGGAATCGACGGCCATCGTCAACTCACGGACGTCTGGCTCGACATCGCCCGCGACAACTCGGTGCGGGCGGTGCTTCTGCGGGCGGAAGGCAGAGCCTTCTCTGCCGGAGGCGACTTCGACCTCCTCAGCCACATCATGTCGGACCACGCGAACGTCGCCCGAGTGATGCGGGAAGCGGGCGACCTGGTGCGCAACATCGTCGAATGCCCTCAGCCCATCGTCTCGGCGATCAACGGCGTCGCGGTCGGCGCCGGGCTCGCCGCTGCGCTCCTGGCCGACATCCCCATCGCTGGGCGCAGTGCCCGTCTGCTCGACGGGCACGTCACGATCGGCGTCGCCGCCGGCGATCACGCGGTCGTCCTGTGGCCGCTGCTCATGGGAATGGCGAAGGCCAAGTACCACCTTCTCACCAATGATCCGATCGACGGGACCGAAGCCGAGCGGCTCGGATTGGTCTCGAAGGTCGTCGACGACGACGTGCTTCGGGCGGAGGCGACGGCGATCGCCGTGAAGCTCGCCGAAGGCAGCCGCACCGCCATCCAATGGACAAAACGGTCTCTCAACCATTGGTTGCGCAGCGCCTATCCCGCATTCGACGCCTCCCTCGCCCTCGAATTCCTCGGCTGGCTCGGCCCCGACGCCGCCGAAGGCACTCAGGCCGTACGCGAGAAGCGCCCACCGACCTTCGAGTGATGTCACGCGGGGACGAGTCAGTCCACCAGCCTGAATCCTGACTGCAAGAGCGTGTAGAGCAGCACGACGACGATCATCCCGCCAGTGACCCACGTTCGACGGGGGATCCGACTCCACCAAGGCTGACGGGGCCTGCCCGGAGCCTCGGGATCCTCGACGAGGGTGGGGGGTCGCCCGCAACCCTCGCACACCTCCCCGTTCACCGGGGCATCACACCGGAAGCACCACGCGCCCATGACCCACATGCAAGCAGCGCCGGAGACGCGAGACATGAGGGTTATGCTCAGCCCACGTGACCGGGCCCGTCCCAAACCCTGACTTGGACCTTCATGCCCCAGGTGAGGCGTGCGGTGTGTTCGGGGTTTTCGCCCCCGGCGAGCTGGCCGCCAACATCACCTACTTCGGGCTCTTCGCCCTCCAGCACCGTGGTCAGGAGTCCGCCGGCATCGCCACCTCCGCCGGTGAGACGGTCACCGTCGTCAAAGACTTGGGCTTGGTCGCCAACGTCTTCGACGAGGCGGATCTTGCCGGCCTCGACGGGCACATCGGCATCGGCCACACCCGGTATTCCACCACTGGTTCCTCGTCGTGGGAGAACGCCCAGCCCGTCCACCGTCAGAAGGGCGCCACCTCGATCGCATTGGGTCACAACGGCAATCTCACCAATACGCGAACACTCGCCGAGCAATACGGCGACGGGAGGGCGTCGACCGACTCGGATCTGATGCTCGAGGCGATCGCTCGGGAAGTCGACGACGAGCGCGGCGACCAGCGCGGCCTCGAGATGGCGATGCGCAAGGTTCTCCCCGAGTTCGAAGGGGCGTTCTCGCTCGTGGTGATGGACCAAGGCCATCTGGTCGGGGTGCGGGACCCTCGCGGGTTCCGACCCCTCTGCATCGGACGATTCCCCACCGGCGGGTGGGTGCTGGCATCGGAGACGGCGGCCCTCGACCTCGTCGGCGCCGAGTTCGTGCGAGAAGTCGAACCGGGAGAGATGGTGGCGATCGACTCCACCGGACTCCGATCCCACCGACCGTTCGAGGACGTCGAACCGGGATTGTGCGTGTTCGAGTTCGTCTATTTCGCCCGGCCCGACTCGCAGCTATACGGGAAGAACGTCTTCGCCGCCCGCCAGCAGATGGGCCGCAATCTGGCAGTCGAACATCCCGTCGAAGCCGACGTGGTCGTTCCGGTGCCGGAATCAGGGATCCCGGCCGCCCAGGGATATTCCGAGGTCTC
>JBBDQP010000079.1:0-25325 GCA_040905965.1 Acidimicrobiia bacterium | reverse complement strand
CGGACAAGCCGGGAGCGGAGGACGCCGTACGCGATGTGCGTAAGCAGTACCGGCGAAACCGCAAGCTGTTCGATGCCGACGATGCGGACCTGCCGGTGTATTCGACAGTCGCCTCGGAGTTCGGGGATCCCGGGATGAACCGGTTCTATCAGGTCGTGATGGAAGCGGTCGGGTTGTCTTCGACGCTGGACCTCCCCACCGATCCGCGGGACCGGCACGTGATCGTCCCTTCCGCCCGGTCGCGGTATCTCGCCGAGATCGCCGAAACCGCCCGTGCCGAAGACGCCACAATCGAAGTTCAGGCGGCGGCGGCCAGCGAGTTGCAGGCGTTGGGGGTGGCATCCGGACTCACCGACGCCGATCTCTCCGCCCCGATCTCCGAGCGGGAGTCCCGGCTCGACTCGGACACGAACGCCGTGTTGGACGGCTGGGACGATTTGATGGGGCGGTATTCCGGTGACGAACTCTCCTATGAGGTGCGTGGCCGCGAAGTGCGGGTTCCGCTCACCTCGGAGTCGCTGTCCCATACGAAGGTCCCAAAGATCGCCACGCCGAAGTTCACCGGGTGGGCGGACCGGGTGCGGTGGGGTCGGCGGGAGAATCTGCCCGGCTTCTACCCGTACACCGCCGGGATCTACCCGCTGAAACGGACCGCGGAGGATCCGACCCGGATGTTCGCGGGGGAAGGCCCACCCGAACAGACCAACCGTCGCTTCCACTATGTCGCCGCCGGAATGGACGCCAAGCGGCTGTCGACGGCGTTCGATTCGGTCACGTTGTACGGCGAAGACCCAGACGAGCGTCCCGACATCTACGGCAAGGTCGGGAACTCCGGGGTCTCGATCGCCACCCTCGATGACGCCAAGAAGCTCTACTCCGGGTTCAACCTGTCGGATCCCACCACGTCGGTGTCGATGACCATCAACGGGCCGGCGCCGATGCTCCTCGCATTCTTCCTGAACACCGCCGTCGACCAGGAGTGCGAAAAGCACATACGGGCGGTCGGTCTGCAGGACCGGGTGGCCGAAGTGCTGGGAGACAACCCTCCGAGCTATCACGGGGAACTCCCCGAAGGCCACGACGGACTTGGTCTGATGCTGTTGGGAACCACCGGCGACCAGGTTCTCGACGCCGAGACCTACAACCGAATCAAGGACGAGACCCTGCGGGTGGTGCGGGGGACCGTCCAGGCCGACATCTTGAAAGAAGACCAAGCGCAGAACACCTGCATCTTCTCTACCGAGTTCGCGCTGCGGATGATGGGCGACATCCAGTCCTGGTTCATCGACCATCAGGTCCGCAACTTCTACTCGGTCTCGATCTCCGGATATCACATGGCTGAAGCCGGAGCCAACCCCATCACCCAGTTGGCTTTCACGCTCGCCAACGGGTTCACCTTCGTCGAGTACTACCGGGCCAGGGGAATGGATATCGACGCGTTCGCCCCCAACCTGTCGTTCTTCTTCTCCAACGGCATCGACCCCGAATACGCCGTCATCGGCCGGGTCGCCCGCCGCATCTGGGCGAGGGCCATGCGCAACCTCTATGGCGCCAACGAACGCTCCCAGATGCTCAAGTACCACATCCAGACATCCGGACGGTCGCTGCACGCCCAAGAGATCGGATTCAACGACATCCGCACCACCCTCCAGGCCCTCTACGCCATCTACGACAACACCAACAGCCTCCATACCAACGCCTACGACGAGGCGATCACCACCCCTACCGAAGAGTCGGTGCGCCGGGCGATGGCCATCCAGCTGATCATCAACCGCGAGCTGGGACTCAACAAGAACGAGAACCCGTTGCAGGGCTCGTTCATCATCGAAGAACTCACCGATCTGGTCGAAGAAGCCGTCTACGCCGAGTTCGAACGTCTCAACGACCGCGGCGGCGTCCTCGGGGCGATGGAACGTCAATACCAGCGAACCAAGATCCAAGAAGAGTCCCTCTACTACGAACGGCAGAAGGAATCCGGGGAACTGCCCATCATTGGCGTCAATACTTTCCTCGGATCCGACGGTTCGCCCTTCATCATCCCCAACGAAGTCGTCCGAGCCGGCGACGAAGCCAAGAATCGCCAGATCGCCAACGTTCGCGCCTTCCACGCACGCAACGCCGAGACCGCTCCGTCGGCCCTCCGCGAACTCCAGGCGACCGCCACCAAGGGTGGAAACCTTTTCGACGCCCTCCTCGAAACCGCCAAGGTCGCTTCCCTCGGCCAGATGTCCCACGCCCTCTACCAAGTCGGCGGCCAATACCGCCGCAGCATGTAAGTCCCCCCTCGGCCTCGCATACTCGGCCACTCCTCCCAGCACTCCCTCGCAAAGCCTCTGTCGCGAGGGGGAAAGGCCGAAGCCCCTCAGGCTCTCTTGTAGTACCGGACGTCGTCGTCGAATGACGTCACCTTCGAGAGCGTGCGGAGATGTTCGAGGTGCGAGACGGTCTCCCGCAAGGCGAGCCGCTGTTCTTGCGGGTTGAGGTGTGGGCGGAACGACTCTCCCATCACTGTCCAGGCGGTGGTCGGTCCGAGTCGCACGATGTCGAGCATCCCGTCGAGTCGACGCTCGTGGTGGAGTTCGATCTGCTCGGCCCGTTGGGATCCGCGTTCGACGATCGAACCGTGTGCCGGGTAGGTCAGGCCGAATCGGTCGCCCGTCAGCCGATGAACCGAATCCAGATATTGGCCGAGGACGTCCACCTCGGTCTGATCCCACATGATCACCGGCGTGATGCGCGGCAGGATGTGATCACCTGCGAAGAGGATCCCAGTCTTCGAATCGACCAGGCAGATGTGGCTGTGTTCGTGTCCGGGGGTGTGGAGCACTTCGAGGTGGCGACCTTCTCCCAGGTCGATTCGGTCACCTTCGTCGACTGCGACGTCGGGCGGTCCGATGAACGGCATCCAGTCGGGTCGGTCGAGGGCGACGAACGCCGGCAGCATTTCGGTTGGCACGGCGTGGAGGCGACCAAACCCTTCGAGCCACCGCTGGGTGCCAGGAGTGTCGTTGTATCCAACGTGGCGTTCGATCGCGCTCCGGTGCATCGTCAATTTCGCTCCGGTCAACGCGATCAGTTTTGGCGCCATCCCCACATGGTCAGGATGGAGGTGTGAGACGATCAGCGTGTGGATCGACGAAGGTTCGATCTCCAACACCGCCAGGCCGTCGAGAAGCCGGGTCATGCCCGGTTCCCAGTCGACACCGCAGTCGATCAGCACTGTTCCGGTCGTGGTGCGGATCACGTACGTGTTGACCCATGCAGGGTTCTCGAACGGCAATGGCAGCGGAATCACGCCGATTCCGTGCCCGAGATCGGCGATGTCGGGAAGTCTGCGGCTCAACCGTGAACCGATTCCTTCACCGTGAAGGTGATGTCGAGGGTGACGGAGAATTCGGTGGGGACGCCCGAGTCGTCCACCGACCCCCACACTTCGACAACTTTGAACTTGGTGATCTCGTCGATGGTGGTCGCCGCCCGGGCGAGCACCGTCCGCACCGCATCCTCGATTCCCCGCCCCGAACTCCCCGAAAGCCTGACTGTCTTCATGATGTGCGCCATGCGCCGGAGCGTAGCGGCGAGGGTTCGACCCGGTCTATGAGCTCGTTGGTACGCAGGTCAGTCCGATGTGAGCCGGTCTGCCGCATTCCGACCGGACACGAAGGCAGCGTGAACCGTTCCGTAGTACTCCGGAACGGTGTGCTCGCCGGCGAAGTGGAGCGAGCCGTGGAGGAGGGTGAAGGCGCGCATGTCCGTCGCCGTGGCACCAACCGGGATGTAGCTGTATGCGCCCCCGGCGTACGGGTCGTTGCGCCAGTCGGTGATGATTGCACCGATCGGTTTCGGTCCTTTGCCGAGCATCGAATCGAGGCTGTGACGGGCCAGGTCGAGGCGCGATCCCGAGTCCTCCGGCATTGATGCAAGCGCCGGGTTGAAGAAGCCGACCAGCGTCGGTGCCTCGGCATGCAACGAGAAGTCGGTCCAGGCGGGGAACTGATGGCTCTCGGTGATCGAGATGAGGCGTCTGAGATCCTCGGGCCACCACCGTTCCTTGAATCGCAGGATGATCTTTTCGACGGTCGAAAGTCGGAGTCGCTCGATGGCTTTGGTGATCGGCGAAGGCAGGGTCGGGCTGAAAACAATGGCGTTGCGATGAAGCACGCCGATCGGGACGGTGACGACCACATGATCGGCCTGAATCGAACGGGTGACGGTCGAGACGATCGCCCCGGCCGCTCCATGTTCGATCGCCAACACCGGTTCCTCCAGCGCGATGTCGAGATCGATGGCCAGATGATCCACGAGGGAGCGGTACCCGCCGGCAAGTACGACGTTGCCGCCGGCGTGTAATTGGTAGAAGGCGGCGCCAGCAGCGGAGATCGTCTGGGGGTGGGCGCCGATGTTCAGGCCGCCCTCGAGCCACGACAGGCTGTATCGAACGGCGTCAGCAGGAACCCCGGTCAGACCGCGGTCTGCGATGTACCACTCCACCGCCTCGAGGAACGTGGCGCTGTCACCGAGGACTGTGACGGCCTCACCGGCGTTGAAGTCGCTCCACGCAGTGACCAGAGAGGTGGTGGCGGTGTGGGGGAGGAGGCTTCCGTCCTCGGTGTGGACCTGCATCCGCGAGCCCCAAGGTCCGTCACTGACCCAGTCCAAACCCACCTCACGGCAGTAGGTCGCCAGCGGGTTGTCGATCGGCCCGTGGATCCAGGCTCCGCCCAAATCGATGCGCGCCCCGGCGACCTCGCCGGTCCACACTCGTCCGCCGATACGATCGCGGGCCTCTACGACCGTCACGTCGACCCCGGCGCGCTGCAACGTCGCCGCGCATGTCAGCCCCGCAACCCCTGCCCCGACCACCACAACTCGCATCGGCGGCAGGCTAGATCCAGATTGCGACCGAAGATCGATCGAACACCTGTTCGATAAGTGTGATACGTTGAAAGGATGATCTCGGCTGGTAGGCAATGACCCGGTATGCCGAGCTGCACTGTCATACGAACTTTTCGTTTCTGGATGGGGCGGCGCATCCGCATGAGTTGGTGGCGCGCGCATCCGAGTTGGGGTACACGGCGCTGGGGGTGACCGATCACGACGGGTTCTACGCCGGCGTCAAGGTGATGGAGGCGGCACGGCATCTGGGAATGCCGGTCGTGTACGGGACGGAGATCGGTCTTGGACAGTCGGGCGGTCCCGACGATCCGATCGGTCGGGCCGAGGCCTGGGATTCCCACAGGTTGGATCGTGCAGAGCCGATCCGGCGGCGGGGTCGTTCGGTGACCCATCACGGGACCAAGCCGACAGACGACAAGTCGTTCGACCATCTCGTCCTCCTCGCAGGATCGCCCGGTGGGTACACGGTGCTGTCCCGGCTGGTCACCCGTGCTCAGGTGCGGGGGGAGAAGGACAGGGCCGTTTACTCGTGGTCGGATCTGGCCGAGGCGGCAGCCCACCCCGGGGTCCATGCGTTGACCGGGTGTTGGCAGGGTGCGGTTCCACGCGCGGCGGTCGCAGGTGATCTCGAAGGGGCGATGGGCGAGGCGAGAAGACTCGCAGACATCTTCGGGGATCGGCTTCATCTCGAGTTGTGGCATCACGGCATCCCCGGAGACGACGAGCGCAACGACCTGATGTGGGAGGTGGGCGAACGCCTGGGGATTTCCGCTGTCGCCACCAACCAGGTTCACCACGCCCTCCGATCCGATGGATACTTGGCCGACGTGCTGGCTGCGATCGCCGGACGGCGCGATCTGGTCGCGGCGGATGGATACCGGGCCGGCACCGACGAACGCTTCCTCAAGGATCCGGGTGAGATGGCAGCGCGTTTTGCCCGGTATCCGGGTGTGGTGGAGCGGGCCGCCGATCTGGGGGAGTGGCTCGCATTCGATCTGCGCCTGGTCGGTCCTCAACTTCCGCCGTTTCCCATGCCGGGTCATTTCCGAGACGAGATGGAATATCTGCGGCATCTCGCCTGGGAGAGCGCCCGCCAGATCTACCCGGGCAACGGGGAAGGTGCGATCGACCCTGCGGCTCGCGCCAGGTTGGAACATGAACTCGGGATCATCGGGCGGCTCGGGTTCGCCGGATACTTCCTCGTGGTCAAAGACCTGGTGGATTTCGCCCGCAGCCAGGACATCTACTGCCAGATCCGGGGGTCAGGAGCAGACTCGGCAGTGTGCCGTTGCTTGGGCTTGACCCAGGTCGACCCCATCCGTCTGCAGCTCCCCTTCGAGCGTTTCCTGTCCGAAGAACGCGGTCGGCCACCGGACATCGACCTCGACCTCGAAGCGGACCGACGGGAGGAGGTCATCCAGTACTGCTACCGGAGATATGGACGGGAACGGGCGGCGATGGTCGCCAACGTCGTCACCTACCGGGCGCGATCCGTGCTGCGGGATGTCGGCAAGGTGTTCGGGATGACCCAGGCGCAGGTCGACGGTCTCTCCAAGTACGTGGACAGCCGCAATCCCGCAAAGCTCCGAACCGAGGCTCCGCTGCCGCACGGTCTCACCGCCGAGTTCATCTACGACGTGTGTCGTCGCCTCGACGGATTTCCCCGTCATCTCGGCATCCATTCCGGTGGGATGGTGATCGCCGACCGACCGCTGCATCAGGTGGTTCCGGTCGAGTGGGGGCGGATGGAGGGTCGCACCGTGTTGCAGTGGGACAAGGACGACTGCGCGGCGATCGGCATCGTCAAGTTCGATCTGCTCGGTCTGGGGATGCTCAACGCCCTGCATCTGGCAACCGATCTCATCTCCGAGACCCACGGTGTCGAGGTTGACCTGGCGACTATTCCCCAGGAGCCCGCCATTTATCGCCAACTCACCGCAGCGGACACCGTCGGTCTTTTCCAGGTCGAGTCGCGTGCTCAGATGGCGACGCTGCCCAAGATGAAGCCGAAGACCTTCTACGACCTGGCGGTGGAGGTCGCCCTCATCCGACCCGGTCCCATCCAGGGTGCGTCCGTCCATCCGTATCTGCGGCGTCGCAACGGTGAGGAACCGGTGCGCTATCCGCATCCGTCCACTGTTCCCATCCTGGAGAAGACACTCGGTGTGCCCATCTTCCAGGAACAACTGATGGAGCTTGCCCGCATCTGCGCCGGCTTCGACGGGGGCCAGTCGGATCGGTTGCGACAGGCGATGAGTTCCAAACGTTCCGAGGAGGCGATGGGGGCGCTGCGTGACGAGGTGTACGTCGGCATGGCCGCGAAAGGAATCACGGGGGCGGCGGCTGACGAGATCTGGGAGAAGCTGCAGGGATTCTCGAGTTTTGGGTTCCCCGAATCACACTCTGTGAGCTTCGCCTACATCGTTTATATGTCCGCCTGGCTGCGGTTCCACTATCCGGCGGAGTTCCTCGCCGGGCTGTTGAACGCCCAGCCGATGGGTTTCTACAGTCCCAACACCCTGGTCCAGGACGCCCAGCGACACGGGGTCATCGTCTTCGAACCTGATGTCAACGCGTCATGGCACGACTGCACCATCGAGCCGGCGGATGCCGGTCCTGACGAGGTCGTCGAATACCTGGGGAGTCGGTGGCGGCGGGGGAGAGGCAGCGAGGACGACCCGATTCGCCCGGCGGTGGCGGTGCGAATGGGTCTGAGATACGTGCGCAACCTGGGAGAGTCCGAGATCAGCAGGATCGAGGCGTCCAGGATCCTCGGCGGTCCATTCACGACACCGGCCGATCTCGTCCACCGCACCGGTCTGCCGCTTGATGCACTGGAAGGACTGGCGGCGTCTGGAGCGTTGGAGACGATCGGACTCGGTCGTCGGGAGGGACTGTGGGCGGCGGGCGCGCTGGCCGAGATCGGACCGGGGCGACTGCCGCTCTCACCCGGCGTCGACCCCCCGGAACTGGCAGAGATGGATGAGCAGGAACGCCATCTCGCCGACCTGTGGGCGGTGGGAGCATCCACGTCGCATCCGATCCAGTTCGTTCGGGACGAACTTGCGGACTGTGTGAGGATCAGCGACATTCTGGCGCTCCGGAAACACACCCGGTCGGTACGTGTCGCCGGGGTCGTCACCCATCGTCAGCGTCCGAGCACCGCCAACGGGGTCATCTTCCTCAACCTCGAAGACGAGACCGGACTGCTGAACGTGGTCGTGCTGCCCCCGGTGTGGGAGACCCAACGCGACATCGCCCGGCGCAACCCCGCACTGCGGGTCGAAGGAATGGTCGAGTACCGAGACGGTGTCACCAACCTGGTCGCCCGCCGCTTCGAGCCGCTGCGGGTGGTCGCTGCTCCGTCACGCGACTTCCGCTGAAAATGCGTGGTGTCGGTGGGGGCATCGGCCGTAGGCTCGCACCGATGGACCTCGACCAGATATCGACTCGTCTGTCGCAACTGTTCTCCCATCCGCGGTGGATCATCCTCAACGGGGTGTCGGCCAACACCCAGGTTCTGATCGACCAACTGCGCGAATGGGGCGGGACCGAGTTTCTCGTCGTCGCCGGCGAGGAGGGGGTCGGTACCCAGCCGGAGGCCGAGACCGTCTTCATGCCGTCGCCGTCCGGCACGGTGATGGAAGGGTTCCGGCGTTTCGCCGAAAAGGTCGACAATCCACCTGACCATGTCCGCGAGGCGGTCGACGCATACGACGCTGATGGCACTGCTCGATCGTTGGGGCCGGTTTTCGGTGTGCCCGCCAGCTTCCTCGGTCGGCACCTGTACGGGACGCGGCCGGAGGCGTGGGAGGCCTTCGAGGACAAGACGGTGGCGGATGAGATCTGGGACGAGGCTGCGATTCCCCGAGCGCCTTCCGAGCTGGTTGCTCTCGCCGACGCGCCTTTCGCGGCGAGCCGTCTCGCCGGCGCGCTCGGGACGGTGTGGGCCGCGGACAACACCAACGGGTGGCATGGCGGGGGAGAGATGACCCGCTGGGTGACGGATGACGACACGGCCCAACAGGTCGTCGCCGACTTCACCGACAGGACACGAACAGTCAGGGTGATGCCGTTTCTCGAGGGTGTGCCCTGCTCCATCCACGGGGTGGTGACGGGTGACGGTGTCGCGGCCCTCCGTCCGGTCGAGCTGCTCATTCTTCGCCGCCTCGATCAGAAGGGATTCGTCTATGGCGGGGTGGCCAACACTTGGGATCCGCCGGCGGCCGTCAGAGAAGAGATGCGGCAGGCGGCCCGATCGGTGGGTGAGGTGCTTCGGCGCCGGATGGAGTATCGAGGGCCTTTCTCGATCGACGGCGTGGCCACTGCCGACGGGTTCAGACCCACCGAACTGAACCCGAGGTTCAGCGTGGGATACGGCATCCAGGCCAATGCCGTGTCCGAGCTGCATGGGATCTTCTTCGTGAGGGCGATCGTCGAAGGCGATCTCGATCCTGTGGCGGACGATCTGGAGCAGTTGATCGTGACGGCGGCGGATGCCAACCGAGGGGTGAGAGTCGGTTTTCCCGTCGAGGGCGTTCATGAACGGCGGTCAGTCCGGCTGGTGCCCCGAGATGCGGCGCTTGTGGAGGAGCCCGACGGCGACCTGCTCGAGCTCGGGCCTTCACCGGCTGGTTCGTTTCTGTTCTGGAGCGTCGATCCCGACCGATTCGACAAGGGGGCGCGCATGGCGCCCTACGCGGCGGCAATCGCAGACTTCGCCCGAGCATCGTGGAACGCGGCGATCCCCCCGTGCGAACCCGCTCCGGACGTCTTCTTCGACGAAATGTCCTAGCCGCGCCCGCCGGCGATGAGGGCGGACTCGGGGAGCCGTCGCAGTCTTTGCATCGCGACGATGCCCACGAGCGGGCCGAGGGCGAGGATGCTGAACGCCCATCGCCAGCCGATCGCTGTCTCGAGGAACGGTATGACCCAGATCGTGATCACCGTGATGGAGAATCCGATGGCGAGTTGCATCGTGAGAGCCGTTCCGACATAGGACTGATCTCCGACTTCGGTGACGATCGCCGAGAACTGGGCCGAATCGGCGACCACCGTGAGTCCCCACACCAATCCGACCGAGACCAGCAGCCAGGTTGGGCCACCGAAGAGAAATCCGATGCCCACCGAACATGCCCCTGAGAGACCCAGCAACAGGCTCGTCGTCTTGGATCGTCCCCATCGGTCGCTCAGGATGCCGCCCAGGTACGAGCCCGGGAATCCGGCTGCAATGACCGCGAACGTGATGAATGCTGCGGTGGGGAGGGCGGGCTCGTCGACGACTGCGAGATGATCCGACGTGAAGACGGTGAACCAGGCATACATCGCATAGAGCTCCCACATGTGGCCGAAATAGCCGATGGATGCGAGCCGGACTCCGCGGTTGCGAAAAACCTGGGAGATCTGGCGGGGGTCGAACGACGCGGTCGGGAACGGGTACGGCCCGTCACCGACACCGAGCGCGGCGAGACCCCCGACGAGGCTGAACGCTGTGGTCGTGACGATCACGCTCTCCCAGTGGACGCCTCCTAAGGCGTTGACCAGATGGGGGAGGGCACTGCCGAGAATCAGGGACCCGACCAGAGTTCCCATCGCCATTCCCCGCCCTTGCTGGAACCACGTCGAGATCTGTTTGAAGGCAGGGGGGTACACGCCCGCCAGGAAGAACCCGGTCAGGAAACGTAGGGTGATTCCGCCCCCAGCCGTGCCCATCGCCAGAAGCGCGAGGTTGGCGAGCCCTGCCCCGATGCCACCTGCTGCGATGATGAGGCGCGGGGCGAGAATGTCCGAGAGGTTCAGTGCCGCTGAGGCGAGAGCGCCGACCACGAAGCCGAGTTGGACCGCAATGGTCAACCACGCCTTGGACGTCGCATCCAGATCCCAAACGGGCTCCAGTTGCGGGATCACTGCAGACGCCGAGAACCAGGTCGACATGCCGAGGATGAGCGCGACGGACAGCAACAGCAGGGAGGAGCGTGCGCTGGAAGATCGGCGGGTCAATGGATTCCGATGGTATGGCTGCGGGCAGGCTAGGAGATTGGAGTTCGGGCCATCCTACCTAACAAATGTTAGGTAGGATGGGTGGCATGGCCATCGCACAGCACGAATCGGGGAGAGATCGGATCACCGATGTTGCGGCCGAACTCTTCCTGCGGAACGGCTACTCCCAGACTTCCCTCCGCGACATCGCCGCAGGCGCTGGCATCAAAGCCGGGTCGATCTACTACCACTTCGAGTCGAAGGAGGCTCTCCTCGCGGACATCCTCCAACGCGGGATCACCGTCATGGAGGAGGCCTTCGAGAAGGCAGCGGTTGCAACCGACGGCGCCGACGGCGCAACCCGCATTCGCGCTCACATTCGGGGACACCTGTCGGCGCTCTTCGAACACGGCCCGTACACCACCAATCACGTCTCCGCATTCCACATCGCTCCGGCAAGCGTCAAGGAAGCCGTCATCCCGGCTCGCGATCGATACGAGCAGATGTGGATGGGCCTGTTCGACGAACTCCAGAGGAGGGGCGAGATGCGTCCGGTCAGCGAACCGGGCCTCACTCGGCTTGCCTTGTTCGGAGCGATGAACTTCGCGGTCCAATGGTTCGATCCGACCAGAGGGAACCTCGACGAGTTGGTTGATGCGATCACAGGTCAGTTCTGGACGGGGGTCGCTGCATGAGGGTCCTGTCCTCTGAAATCGACACCGGGTCTGCACGGTTTGCCGAGAACCGTGAGGCCTACGACAAGCTCGTGGCGACTCTCCGTGAGCGGATGCAGTGGGCAATCGAAGGCGGGCCGGGCCGGGAACGGAGCATCGAGCGTCACCTCGCCCGCGGCAAGGTGATGGTCAGAGACCGGATCGACATGGTGATCGATGACGGCACGCCCTTCCTCGAACTTTCGACGCTCTCGGGATACGGCCAATACGACGACGAAGTGCCGGGTGCGGGGATCGTCACCGGGATCGGGCTGGTGCACGGCGTTCCCTACGTGTTCATCGCGAACGACGCCACCGTCAAAGGCGGGTCGCTCGTTCCGGTCGCGATCAAGAAACACGTCCGCGCCCAGGACATCGCCGAACAGAACGGCCTCGGAGTCATCTATCTGGTCGACTCGGGTGGCGCCTTCCTTCCCCTGCAGGACGAGATCTTTCCCGACAAGGATCACTTCGGAGGCAGCTTCTACCGCCAGGCCCGCCTCAGCGCGCAAGGGTTACCTCAGCTCTCCGTCGTGCTCGGCGGCTGCACGGCGGGCGGGGCGTACGTGCCCGCGTTGAGTGACGAAGTCATCATGGTGGAAGGCATCGGGCGGATCTTCCTGGGCGGTCCGCCGATCGTGAAGGCGGCCCTCGGCGAGATCATCGAACCGGACGACCTCGGCGGTGCCGCCCTCCACACCCACGTCTCTGGTGTGAGCGACTACATGGCGGACACTGAACAAGAAGCGTACGGTCGGCTGCGCGAGATTTGTGAGACCACCGCACAACGGCGAATCGACGATCCCCAGGGTTGGATGGACTGGGCCGAACCGGAACCGCCGCTGTACGACCCCTCCGAGATCTACGGGATCATTTCCGCCGACGACCGGATCCCATTCGACGCCACCGATGTCATCGCCCGACTCGTCGACGGATCCCGGTTCGCTCCGTTCAAGCCGGAGTGGGGCGAGTCGATCGTCACCGGCTTCGCCCGGATCTGGGGCCACCTCGTGGGCATTGTCGCCAACAACGGGATCATCTTCTCCGAGTCGGCGCTCAAGGCGACCCACTTCATCGAACTGTGCGAGCAGCGGCGCATCCCTTTGCTGTTTCTGCAGAACACCTCCGGCTACATGGTTGGTCGCGATTCGGAAGCGGCCGGGATCGCCAAGCACGGGGCGAAGATGGTCAGCGCCGTCGCCAACGCCACCGTGCCCAAGTACACGGTGCTCATGGGAGGCTCCTACGGGGCAGGCAACTACGGGATGTGCGGCCGCGGGTTCAACCCTCGCTTCCTGTTCGCCTGGCCGAACTCGCGGATTGCCACCATGGCGTCGAAGACTGCCCAGACCGTTCTCGTCGACATCCGGCTCGGCGGGATGAAGGCGGAGGAGACCACCTCGGAACAAGTGGAGGCGCTGCGGCGGGAGGTCGCCGAACAGTACGAGACACAGTCCGACCCCTACTACGCAACGTCTCGGCTCTGGGATGACGGGCTCATCGATCCGGTCCACACCCGTGACGTCCTCGGGTTGTGCCTCGGTCTGGCCGCACGACAAGACGAACCCGCTCCCGGTTCCGGCATCGTCTACCGGATGTGACCATGAGAATCCTCATTGCAAACCGGGGTGAGATCGCCCGTAGGATCATCCGCACCGCTCACCGCATGGGCCACGAAACCGTGGCCGTCTTCTCCGAACCGGATGAACGGATGCCGTTCGTGCGCGATGCCGGTCGGTCCTTCCCGCTCGGATCTGTTTCCCTCGCGACGACCTATCTGTCCGTCGACCGTCTCCTCGCCGCAGCCGAGGAGACGAGCTCAGATGCCGTCCACCCCGGATACGGGTTCCTGTCCGAGAACGCAGACTTCGCGCGGGCGGTACTGGATGCCGGGATGGTGTGGATCGGTCCGAAGCCCGAGGCAATCAGTGCGATGGGCTCGAAGATCGAAGCCCGCCGCATCGCCGCCGAAGCAGGTGTCCCTGTGATCCCCGGCTTCGACGAGGACCAGGACAACGAACTGCTCCAGGCGGCGGCTGACCGGATCGGATATCCGGTGCTCGTCAAGGCATCCGCCGGTGGCGGCGGGAAGGGGATCCGCATCGTCCACCGACCGGAGGACTTCACCGAGCGGCTGGCAGCGGCGAGGGACGAGGCTCTTCGATCCTTTGGCGACGACCGGGTGATCGTCGAGCGTTACATCACTCGACCGCGTCATGTCGAAGTTCAGATCGTCGGCGATCAACACGGCAACGTCTCCCACCTGGGAACGCGTGAGTGTTCGGTGCAACGCCGGTATCAGAAGCTGCTCGAAGAAGCGCCTGCACCGAACCTGTCCTCCGACTCTCGAACCGGAATGCAGGATTCAGCCGTCGCCCTCGCCCGCCAGATCGGGTACGACTCGGTTGGCACCGTCGAGTTCGTCGTGGACGACGAGACGGGCGACTACTTCTTCCTCGAGATGAACACCCGGTTGCAGGTCGAACATCCTG
Source organism: Acidimicrobiia bacterium (assembly GCA_040905965.1). Taxonomy (GTDB): domain Bacteria; phylum Actinomycetota; class Acidimicrobiia; order Spongiisociales; family ZC4RG35; genus DATHWB01. The sequence goes on along the minus strand of JBBDQP010000079.1, from coordinate 11,245 downwards.
TCACCGAGTATGTGACGGGGCTCGACTTGGTGGAACTTCAGCTCCGGGCCGCCGCCGGGGAAGGAGTGGTGCTGGACGACGTTCGGATGTCCGGTCATGCCTTCGAAGCCCGTATCAACGCCGAGGACGCCTGGGCAGGTTTTGCGCCACAGATCGGAACGGTCACCGATCTCGTGGTTCCCGAGGGAGTTCGCTGGGATGGCGGGGTAGAGGCTGGTAGCGAAGTCAGCTCCCACTACGACCCCATGATCGCCAAGTTGATCGTCGGCGGCCCGGACCGGGAGACCGCAAGACGACTCCTGGCAGGAGCACTCGATGAACTCGTCATCGGCGGTCTGCGAACCAACACCGGGTTCCACCGGTGGCTGGTGGACCAACCGGCGATCGTGGACGGTCGTGTCACGACCCGCTTCCTCGACGAAACCGAGCTTCCCGCGCCGCCGGAAGAGTCCGAGGCGGCGACCCGCGCCGCTGTTCTGTGGTCGAATGCGACCGACCGTCGCGCCAGCCATGACGTCTGGCACAGTCTCGGAGGGCTCCGTCTGACCCCGGCCGTCGCAACCCGGGTGGTTCACCTCGCCGGCCGTGACATGCATGACGTCGGTATCGACCCGCTCGGCTCTGCCCGTCCCTCAGCGGGTGTCGTCGACGTCGAAGGCCGTCGAGTGGTCACGGTCGTCGACGGACACAGTTTCACCTTCGCCGTGCTCACCCCGACCGAGCGGTGGGCGCCTGCCGCGGAAAAGGGCCATGGGGCAGCGAATTCCGTCCGAGCGCCCTTCCCAGGCGTCGTTGCTGAGGTGCGCATCGAGGTCGGCGAGACGGTCGAACCGGGCCAAACCCTGGCGGTCATCGAAGCGATGAAGATGCTCCACCCGCTCACCGCGCATGGAAGCGGCACCGTGGCCGAAGTGCGCGTCGCGCCCGGTGACACCGTGGCATCTGAACAGATCCTGATCACATTCCTGACACAGAACGGAGAATCCGAATGACACATCGCAACGCCTTCATGACCGACGAGTTGCAGGCGATCTACGACCAGACCGTCGAGTTCGTCCGGAAAGAGGTCCTCCCGCATGGCGAAGCATGGGAGACGGAGGGCAAGGTGCCGCGCGAGGTATTGCTGCACATGGGTGAGCTCGGAATGCTCGGCTTGCGCGTGCCCGAAAGGTGGGGCGGTCTCGGTCTCGGTCCACTGGCCTCGGCGACTTTCAGCGAGGCGCTCGGTGCTTCGACGTTCGCCGGATTCGACGTCACCGTGCTTGTCCACACCGACATGGCCGGACCCCATCTCCTCAACTCGGGCACCGACGAACAGCTCGAACGGTGGATGCCGGGAGTGCTGTCGGGTGAGACGATCCTCTCGATCGGCGTGAGCGAGCCGGACGCCGGTTCGGACGTCGCCTCGATCCGCACCAAGGCCAAGAAGGACGGAGCCGGGTGGAGGATCAACGGGACCAAGACCTTCATCACGAACTCCGTGTACGGGGATCTCACGATCGTGGCCGCCCGCACCGACGCGGACAGCAAGTACGGGATCTCGATGTTCCTCGTCCCGAAGGAGACCGAAGGGTTCTCCGTCTCCAAGAAGCTCGAGAAGCACGGCTGGCTGTGCTCGGACACCGGAGAGCTACTCCTCGATGATGTTTGGGTTCCCGACGACCAGCTCTTGGGCACGCCGCACCGGGGGTTCTACGAGACGATGCGCAACTTCCAGAACGAGCGGATGGTGCTCGTCGGAATGGGTGTCGGGGCCGCGCAGGCGGCCATCGACATGACCCTCGCCTACACCCAGGATCGCAAAGCCTTCGGCGCCACTCTGTTCGACCTCGGCGCTATTCGTCAGCGGATGGCGATGAATCAGGCCAAGATCGATGCAGTGCGCGCCTCGATGTACCACGCCGCCTGGCTGGGTGAGCAGGGAATCGACAACGTCAAGGAGATGTCCGGGGTCAAAGCCTTCGGTGCAGAGGCGATCAACCAGGTCATGTACGACTGCGTGCAGTTCCACGGCGGAATGGGCTACATGCGAGAGTCGGCGATCGAGCGCATGAGCCGTGATGCGCGCATCCTTCCCATCGGCGGCGGCGCCACCGAGGTGATGCTGGAGGAAGTCGCCAAACGCCAGATGGTGATGTGACATCATCGTGGACATGCGCCTCCGCAGTCTGCTGTTCGCCCCCGCCGTCCGGCCCGACCTTCTCGCCAAACTCCCGCGGGCCGGCAGCGACGGCGTCGTCATCGACTGCGAGGACGCCACACCGCCCGCATCGAAGGACGAAGGTCGCGAGAACGCTCGGCGGATAGGGGCCGAACTCGCCGAGAGGGGCGAGGCGGTCTTCGTACGAGTGAACGCCGTGGGCACTCCCTGGTTCGAGACGGACATCGCGGAAGGGATTCCGGCCGGAGCGAGAGGGGTGGTGGTGCCGATGGTCGAGTCCCGGAGCCAACTCGACCGGGTCGCGGACGCTCTCGGAGAACAGGACAGGCAGGGTCTGGTCGTCGTTGCGGGACTCGAAACGGCAGCAGGCGTCGCGTTCGCCCGGGAACTCTTGGGACATCCCGTCGTCTCCGCCGGATATTTCGGCGCAGAGGACTTCATCGCCGACATGGGCGGGGTGCGCACCGAGTCCAATGTCGAAGTTCTTCATGCGAGATCAGAGGTCGCTCTCGTCGGCCGTCTTGCCCGGGTACCGGTGCTCGACCAGGTCGTTGTCGCGTTTGGCGACTCGGAACGGTTCTCCCGCGAGGCGGCCGAAGCCCGCTCGCTCGGCTTCTCGGGGAAGCTCTGCATCCATCCGTCGCAGGTCCCATTGGCCCACGCCGCGTTCACCCCGAGCATCGAGGACGTGGCGGCTGCGGTGGAGCTGATCGAAGCGTTCGAGGAAGCACAGCGGACCGGCAGCAGCGTGATCGTGGTCGACGGCCGCATGATCGACGGCCCCCTCGTCGCTCAGGCACGCCGGGTCGTGGCAGCCGCAGAAGACTGAGATTCAGTCGGGGCGGTTGTGCATGAGCGCGTTGCGGACGGCTTTGCACACCAGGACGTCACCCTGCTTGTACGCCCGATGCTCAAGCTTCACGATTCCTTGGGATGGGCGCGAGGATGACGGACGGGCCTCGAGGACCTCGCTCTGGACTCGGATCGTGTCACCGTGGAAGACGGGGGCGGGGAAGGTGATCTCTTCGAAGCCGAGATTGGCGACGGTCGTGCCGAATGTGAGTTCATGGATGCTGAGTCCGATCACCAGCGCGAGGGTGAACATCGAATTGACGAGCGGCTGACCGAACTCCGTCTCGGCGGCGTATTCGAAGTCGAGATGCAGCGCCGCCGGGTTCATTGTCACCGCCGAGAACAGGACGTTGTCCGACTCGGTGATCGTTCGTCTGATGGCGTGATCGACGATCAGACCGGGGACGAGATCTTCGAACCACTTGCCCGTCACGGGGCGGGGTGTCACGGGAGGCAGTCCCAGTGGCTCCATCCGCCCGGCAATTCGTAGAGCATCCAGGCGGCGATGGCGATATTGGCTTCTGGATCGAAGACCGATGCCCCCGGAAATCCCGCTTGGGTTGAGTGCTCAGCCCAATTCTCAGGCAGGTGCTGGAACAAGCCAGATGCGCCAGTCGCCGGGTTGATGGTGCTCGGGTTGAACGCCGACACGCACCATGCGACACGAATTGCGCGATTCACGTCTGCAGCCTCGAAGTGCTCGGTGATGAGAGCGCGCATCTCGGTCTCGGACAGATAGCCGCTGCGCACGTAGACGCCGCCCTGCTTGTCGGACGGCTCGGTTGGGGCGACCCGCAATGAGAGCCCGACCGCATCTCCGCCTGCAGCTGTCGGATCGCCGTCCAATGCGATCCCGGCCGTTGACGACGTGGTTTCCGCGCTGCCGACGAACGAGAGGGCGGCGACGGCTCCGGCGGTGCGGCCGACGTCGGCACTCAGGATCGTTGTCACTGCCGAGGCGTCGGTCTGGTCATCCGCCGAGAAAGCCGCGAAACCGGCGACCACCAGCGTCGAAACCAGGATCCAACCGGCCAGGAGGCCGATGCGAGCGATACGCATACCGTGGAATGACACTCTGAAACTCTGCCCTCGGAAGATCTGTCCGCCAACGCGGGGACGTAGGACTGGAAGCCTATGACCGGTGCGCGACGCCTCGCAAACCGAATGGGGGGTCTTGTCGGTCGCTCTTTCAGGTCTGTAGGCGTCGTGTGAGGACCTCGACGACCCGCATCCATGCCGGATCGGAGCGCTCGAGGAACTCGAAATGCCCGACGCCTTCCAGTTCGATGTACTCGCACTGGTCGTTGACGTCCGCATAGCGGCGAGCCTGGGCGACAGGTACGCGGTCGTCGGCGGTTCCGTGCACGACGACAGTTTCCCCGGCGGCGGCGTGGACGATGGGCGATGCGTCCGCCGGAGAAGCACCGCCGAGGAAGGCTCGCGGCGCGCCGCCGCCGATGTCCTCGGCCAGGGCATGCTCCATGTCCAGTACGCCGCCGAGGCTCACGGGGAGATACGGGGAGGTGGCGCCCGCCTGCGCCATCAGAGCGAGGTGACCGCCAGCCGAATGACCGACCACTGCCAAGGATTCGAGGTTTGCAGTCGTCCGAAAGTGCTCGATTGCTTGTGTCACGTCATGCACTGTGACCGGCCACCCTCCACCCGTCCTCAACCGCCGGTATTCGACATTGGCCGAGTGGAACCCGCGCCGCGCCAGGTCCACCGCGAGGCCATCCATGATGTCCCTCGTCCACATGTGTCGCCAGAATCCGCCGTGCACGAGCACGACACCGACTCGCCTGTCCTCGGTCGCCGGGCGGCGGACATCCATCACACCGTCTGCGTGATCCGCGTACCGGACGACCTCTGCCGGCCACTCGCTGCGATGGAAGAGATGGCGGATGGCCGCCCGATACCCATCGGTTCCGCGTCCGTAGATCGTCGCCACACACGCAGGACGCACGACCGACTTCTGTCGCCATTCCTCACGCTCGGCGACGTTGGAGATGTGGATTTCGACGGTGGGGATCCCGATGGCATCGATGGCGTCGTGCAATGCGTAGGAAGTGTGGGTGTAGGCACCCGGATTGAAGACGATTCCGTCGTAGACGAGGCGGGCATCGTGGAGAGTGTCGATCAGTGCACCCTCGTGATTGGACTGAGCGGTCTCGATCTGGACACCGAGTTCCGCCCCCCAGCTACGGCAGGCGTCCTCCACATCAGCGAGCGTTTGGGACCCATAGGTGTGCGGGTCCCGGGTTCCCAACAGGTTGAGGTTCGGTCCGTTGAGGATGAGATAGCGGTCCACGACTGCGACGTTACGGCGTTCAGGCGGCCGGAGCGATGTGGCCGGGGGCCAGATGTCGACCCTCGGCGACGATCCAGTCGGGGAGCGAGGTGGGGACAACAGTGTCGTGGAGCGCCAGACGCGACATGACTGCATCGGCAACATCGGTGATCGTGACTGCGGGGATGTGATCGGCAAGATCGCCTGAGGTGCGCGGATCCCACTCGAGTTCCAGCGCTTGGTAGACGGGGATGAGGACGTCGGCGATCCTTCGACCCCCGTCGACGACGATGACGCCCCCGACGTGGGCAGCGCCTCGAACCAGACGCTGGCCGACTCCCATCACCTTTGCGACGCCACCGACGTTGACGCTGTACGCACCCGGGCAGTACTCGCCGGGTAGCTCGCCGACTCGGGCGTCCGCCCCCAGATCTCGGAAGGAGTCGACGAGTATGCGACTGATGATTTCGAACCGCTCCGTGATTCCTTCTCGGGGTTGGGCAGCGGGAATCGCCCAGGAGAAGGCGAGGGTGTCCTCGTGAAAGACGGCGGCGCGTCCACCGGCCAGCCGCTCCACCGCGAAGTACCCGGCGTCACGCGCCGCATGGACAGCTTCGCCGTATTCCGGGGCCAGCCGATCCTGTCGTCCGAATGCCACGATTCTGGTTGCCCGATGGAGGCGGAAAGTCTCGCCGAGCCGGCTATCCCCAACCGCGCGGACGATCGCGTGGGAGATGCCCGTGTCGAGGGCCGGTTCGTCCGGATGCGAGGCGTCGATCGCGTGGATCACGCCGAGAGGCTACGTCGCGAGCGGCGGTAACCTCCGGCAGTCCCCGACCCTGCGAGTCTCGCGATCTTTCATTCCGGTGGCTGGTACAGCTATCTCCAATATGACGAGGAGGCCGACCGGCCGTCGGTCGACCGCCGTCTGCTCCGCCGCGTGTGGTCCTACGGGCGGCCGTATCGCTCGGCGCTCATCGGAGTGTTGTCCACCGTCTTCCTGATCTCCGGCCTGACCGTGATCCCCCCAATCATCACGCGAGAGTTGGTGGACGTCGCCCTCCCGGAAGGCGATCTTGGGCTTCTCACGCTCCTCGGCGCGGGCATGGTGGCGGTACCCCTGGCGAACTCGGCTATCGGACTGGCTCAGCGTTATTGGTCGTCACGGGTGGGGGAGGGGATCATCTTCGATCTCCGCCGCGAGCTCTACGAGCACTTGCAATCCATGTCGCTCCGCTTCTTCACTGCCACGAAGACCGGGGAGTTGATCTCGCGACTGAACAGTGACGTCGTCGGTGCCCAACAGGCGATCACGGGCACGTTCGTTTCGATTCTCTCGAACATCGTCTCGGTGGTCTTCATCTTGATCGTGATGGTGCAGGCAGACCTGATGCTCACCCTCTTGGCGGTTGCCGCCCTCCCGCTCTTCATCTTGCCTGCCCGACGCATTGCCAGGGTTCTGCGCTCCATCACGGAACAGCAGATGGAGCACAACGCCGGAATGTCGGCGATCCTCCAAGAGACGTTCAACGTCAGCGGTGCTCTGCTCGTGAAGCTCTTCAACAGGAGCGGTACGGAGTCGAGCAAGTACGCCCACGAGGCCGGGGCGGTGCGCGATCTCGGCGTGCGCAGGGCGATGATCGGCCGGTGGTTCTTCGCCGGGCTGGGCCTGGTCAGCGCGGTCGGCACTGCCGTCGTGTGGTGGGTCGGCGGCTACCTGGTCATCACCGAACCCGAGCGGGTGACGATTGGAACCCTGGTCATGTTCGCCGGGCTGCTCGCCCAGCTCTATGGGCCGCTCTCAGCGATTTCGAACAGCCGGGTGGAGTTCGCAACGTCGCTCGTCAGCTTCGAGCGAGTCTTCGAGGTGCTCGATCTGTCCTCCGATCTTCCCGAGGCGCCGAACGCCGTCGACCTCGGCGTCGCTCGGGGCGAGGTGGAGTTCGACCATGTGTTCTTCACGTACCGCTCGGACGGCCCTGAGGGTCTCGACGCCGTCAAGCGGCTCAGACGATCCGGCCGGGGAGGGACATTCGACGACTCACCGGTCGCCATGTCGTCGACTCGGGAGTGGGCGATCGAGGATCTGTCCTTCCGTGCCGAGCCCGGTCAGCTGGTCGCCCTCGTTGGTCCGTCCGGAGCGGGCAAGACCACGATTTCGTATCTGCTGCCGCGTCTCTACGACGTGACGCGTGGCCGGGTGATGATCGACGGCCACGATGTGCGCGACGTGACGCTCGGCTCGCTCGCCGACGCCATCGGGATCGTCACTCAGGAGACGTACCTCTTCCACGACACTATCGCCGCCAACCTGCGTTACGCCCATCCGGATGCCACGCTCGACGAGCTCGAAGTCGCAGCGAGGGCCGCCAACATCCATGAGTTCGTCGCGTCGCTCGATCAGGGATACGACACGGTCGTCGGGGAACGTGGCTATCGCCTGTCCGGTGGCGAGAAGCAGCGCATCGCCATCGCGAGGGTGATCCTCAAGGATCCGCGTATTCTCGTGCTCGATGAGGCCACCAGTCACCTCGACACGCGCTCGGAGGCGCTCATTCAGGACGCGCTCGAACGTCTCATGCTCGAGCGGACCTCGCTGGTGATCGCCCACCGCCTCTCCACGGTGCAGAGGGCGGATCGAATCCTCGTGATCGACGAAGGACGCCTGGTCGAATCCGGGACCCACGAAGGGTTGCTCGCCCAAGGCGGTCTGTACGAGACGCTACATCGGACCCAGTTCCGAGGGGCGGCGGCAAGGTGAACCCGACGATGGTCGAAGAGGCGGCGGCGCGTATCGCGGGTCGGGTGAGGACGACGCCTGTGATCATCACCGAGTTCGAGGGTCGCCGGGTCCACTTGAAACTCGAGCTGCTGCAGTACACGGGATCGTTCAAGCCGCGAGGTGCGTTCAACAGGGTCCTCGGCGAGGCGGAGATCCCGGCTGCAGGAGTTCTCGCTGCCTCCGGCGGCAATCACGGTGCAGCCCTTGCGTACGTGGCTTCCACGCTCGGGATCCCGTGTGAGATTTTCGTGGCGGAGGTCACTCCCGAGATAAAGCGCAAGAACATCGCCCGGTACGGAGCGACGGTCACGGTGGCAGGACCGCAGTATTGGGACGCGCTCGCCGCCTCGTTGGAACGGGCGGAAGAGACGGGAGCGTGCGAGATCCACGCCTACGACCATCCCGCCACCGTGGCCGGACAGGGCACGATGGCGAGGGAACTGAGCAGTCAGGTCGAGAACATCGGGACGGTGTTCATGGCTGCCGGGGGCGGGGGTTTCATCGCAGGTGCTGCCGGCTGGTGGGAGGGTGCCGTGGACCTGGTCGCGGTGGAGCCGACCGGTGCACCGACGATCCACGCCGCGATCGCCGCCGGCCATCCGGTGCCCGTCGAGGTGTCATCCGTCGCCGCCGACAGTCTCGGATCCAAGATCGTGGGGGAGGCGCCGTTCGACGCCATTTCCCGGGGCGTCACTCACAGCGTCCTCGTCGCCGACGACGACATTCGTGCCGCTCAGCGTTTTCTGTGGGACGAGTTCCGGCTCGTCGTCGAACCGGGAGGCGCCGCCGCGCTGGCTGCGTTACACACCAAAGCCTTCGAGCCCGAACGGGCTGGCGAAATGGTGGTCGTCGTGTGCGGTTCCAACTGTGACCCGAACACCGTCACCGGCTGATCGGGGCTCAGGCCGACGGCCGACCGGTGAGAGCCGGTTCGATCGGGGACACCAGCAGGTGCCGCCCGTCATGACTGATCGCCAGCCCGGGAGCGGCTTCCAGCCAGGTCCGCATCGGCAGGGCGGCGAGTAGGCCGCGTGATGCGCCGCGAGGTGCGGTGTAGAGCATCACTTCCGGTCCCGGCGTGCTCACTCCGGGGAGCGTGGCGACGAGGTCGAACATGCCGAACACGTCCGCCATCCCGTCGAATCCTCCGATCGTCCTGCCATTCCGGAACCACTCGATCGTCCCGCATTCGCCGCACGCGGCGACGCCGATCTCACGGTTGACCATCCGAACCACATGCGTGCATTTATCCATGAGCCCAACGTACGGACCGGGTGTGACAGATTCCTCTCCCCCTCGCGACCGAGCTGTCAGGCGAGGGTGACCCCCCTTGTGTCCCCCAACGTCGCTTCGCTCCTGGGGGACAGATGACCAGCGACCAGGCACCATCGCGGTTGTCCACGATGAGGACGACCGTGTGGGTCCACTCGTCGGTGAACGCCAGGACTCAGGAACTCGGGCCCGGTGGACGACCCGATTGCGATACAGCGAGATCAACCGCTCCGACCGCCGCCCCGCCGAGGACTACCAGCCACAATGCCGGCTCGGTCCGTACATCGAACCCGACGGCGTCGACGTCCGCCAAGTCGGCAGCAGCGTTGAACCACCAGTAACTCACAGCAAGCGCTGACCCGATGCTCATCCAACCGACTAACCGTCGGCTGTACCGCGCCGTGACTCCTCCGATCGTCGCCGCTCCGGCGAGGACGAGGGCAACGAGCATGACGGGATCAGGCTCACTCTCCTGAGCAAACTGACCGGAGAACTTTGGCGCGACCGTAGGTTCGATACCGAGCGCAGCCTGTGCTCCCGACACTGATGCCACCGGCTCACCGAGGCAGGTAACCGTTATGAACGGAAATAGGAAAGCTGCGAGTAGTGCCAGACGAACCCAACTTGTCCACGCCGGATTCGGGCGGGTCACAACTGAGCCTGAATGGTCCGTCTCCGAGTCGACGTTTGCCTGCCTGGCGGTGGCGCCAGCACGGATCCGGTCAGAGACAGTGCCCGACGAGGTACCGGTTACGGCGGCGACGAATCCTGTCTGCGTGGTGTGGAACACGACGTGATCCGGTCCGGCGACAATGTGGAAACCATCGTCCTTCCTTCGAATCGAAATGTCCGCGGTCGGCCATTCGGCGATGGCGGCACCCTCGGACTCGAACCTGATCAGGCTCTGTTCAATCAAGGCTCGAATCGGGATGGCCGACCCGGGTTCACCCGCAGGCCACAGTCTGCCTTCGAAAGCTGACATCAGACACTCCACGAGATACCGGACGGACCCTAACCGGCTTGTCGTTCCGTCAGAGTCCCATGTCAGGGCTCTGGTTTTTGTCGGTGGGGTTTGGTAGTGTGATCGAACAGATGTTCGCTACACGTATCCGACCTGAAACGGCCTTTTCGGCGGCTGATCTGGCCCGTGAGGATGAGCGGATCGACCGACTGATCGCCGAATATGAGCAGTCTCCGCCTGAACCGGAGGCCCCGTTCCTGCCCGAAGGTGTCGAGTCGTGGCCGGCGGATCCGATACTGGCCATCCTGTTATCCAGGATCGACCTCTCCGGGTTGTCTGGTCGGGACCGGGTCCGGTTCCTCCAGGCCCAAGAACGGCTCAACGCCGCCGGGAACGCAGCCACCATGGCCGCCCTCCACTCAGTGTCAGACGCCTATGACCAGTTGGCTGAAGACATCGAGGATCCGGCGGCGGGAGCGTCAATGGAGACCCGGGCCGCGCTCGGATGGACCCGCCGGACCGCAGACGCCAACCTGGCATTGGCCCATGACCTGATCGAACGTCTCCCAGCAGTGTTCGACCTGTTGGGGGCGGGTCGTATCGATCTGGCCAGGGCCAAAGTGATCATCGGATCCACCGCCCACCTGCCCATCGCCCACGCCAGGGCAGTGGTCGCTGCCCTCGGAGACGACGCCCTTTCGATGACCACCGGACAGTTACGGGTCCGGCTGCGACGGTTGTGTCTCGAAGTCGACCCCGACAGCATCCGGCTCGAACAAGACCGGGCGGTCTCTGACCGGCGGCTGACCTCATGGACCGAAGCAGACGGGACCCTGTCATTGCTCCTCACCGGTCTCGACCCGATCAGGGGCCAAGAGATCATCGACCGGATCAGCCAGATCGCCCGCCATCACCGCACCGCAGACGAGT
>JBBDQP010000078.1:0-26457 GCA_040905965.1 Acidimicrobiia bacterium | reverse complement strand
CTCTGGCTTCCGTGGGCTGGATCGGACGTAGACGTCCGAGAGAACCCTGGGTAGCAACGGATCACGTTTGGCGCGGGGAGCGGGGACGGCGTATCCTGGCGGCGCTTCCGATCGGAAGCATCTCGTTTCCCACCGAGATCCCAGTCGATCCCCCTTGCCCGAAAAGCGGGCTACCGACGACCGTCTGGATAGCGATGAACAACAAGACATTCTCACCAAAGTCGTCCGACCTCACCCACGAGTGGTGGGTCGTCGACGCCACGGATCTGCCCCTCGGCCGCCTCGCGTCCGAGGTCGCTCAGTTGATCCGCGGAAAGCACAAGCCGACCTTCGCCCCCCACGTCGACGGCGGCGACCACGTGATCGTGGTCAACGCTTCGAAGGTGGCGATCACCTCTGACAAGAGCCAGGAGAAGATCTACTACCGCCACTCCGGATTCCCCGGCGGGCTCAAGGAAGAGACCTTCGAGGCCCTGCTCGTCCGTCGACCCACCCAGGTCATCGAGCGAGCCGTCAAGGGGATGCTTCCCAAGAACAAGCTCGGTCGCAAGATGGCGTCGAAGCTGAAGGTCTACGCCGGCCCCGACCATCCCCACCAGGCACAGATGCCGCAGGTGCGGGAACTCCCCATCCGAAAGGCTGAGTCCTGATGTCGAAACCTCTCGTCCAGGCCACCGGCCGTCGCAAGGCGTCCGTCGCACGCGTCCGTCTGCGCGACGGCAGCGGGGCCGTCGTCCTCAACGGCAAGCCGCTCGAGCAGTTCTTCCCGACCATGGCCACCCGGATGCGTGTCATGGAGCCGTTGCAGATCACCAACATGGTCGGTCGCTACGACCTCGATGCCACGCTGCACGGCGGTGGCACCACCGGCCAGTCCGACGCTCTTCGACTCGGCATCGCCCGAGCGCTGATCGCGTTGGAGCCTGACCTGCGTCCGACACTCAAGGCAGCCGGAATGCTCTCCCGCGACGATCGTGTCGTCGAGAGCAAGAAGTACGGCCTGCGTAAGGCCCGTCGGGCACCTCAGTACACCAAGCGCTGATGGCCTTCGGTTCAGGCGCCCGTCTCTTCGGGACGGATGGTGTCAGAGGCGTCGCCAATCTCGAGCTGACCCCGCATTTCGCCCTCGATCTGGGGCGGGCTGCGGGGTCGCTTCTTTCTGACGGTCCGGTTGTCGTGGGGCGCGACACGCGACGTTCCGGTGAGATGCTGTCGATGGCCATCCAGGCCGGTTTCCAGTCAGTGGGGTTGGACACGATCGATATCGGCGTCATGCCCTCAGGGGCGATCTCGCATCTGACGAACAAGGGCTCGGCGGAAATGGGCGTGATCGTGAGCGCCTCGCACAATCCGGCGGCTGACAACGGGATCAAGTTCCTCGACAAGCTCGGATCGAAGCTCGGCGACGCCGAGGAGGATCGCATCGAGGCAAGGCTCAAGGAGCCAGGGACGGCGACCGTTCCCTACGGCGGAGGAGTCGGGACCCGACTCCGTCTGCACGATGCGCTCGATCAGTACGTCACCGATCTGGCACACGACGCGTCGTACTCGTTCACGGGGATCAGTGTGACGCTCGACTGCGCCCATGGGGCCGCCTACCAGGCCGCTCCCGCCCTGTTCGAGTTGCTCAAGGCCGATGTCTCGGTGATCGGGGCAGAGCCGACCGGACTCAACATCAACGAAGGTTTCGGGGCGACCCATCCGTCCACCGTGGCGAAGGCCGCCAAGGGCGAGATCGGTTTCGCCTTCGACGGCGACGCAGACCGTCTGATCGCCAGTGACGAGAAGGGTCGCATCGTGGACGGCGACCGCATCATGGCGATCATCGCCCGGCACTGGCATCGGGGCGGCAAGCTCAAGAACGGCCTGGTCGTCACCACGGTGATGGCGAACCTCGGGTTCATGCGCTCGATGGAGGAGGCCGGCATCGAAGTGGTCACGACGAAAGTCGGAGACCGGTATGTCCTCGAGGCGATGAACGCCCGCAAGGCGATCCTCGGCGGCGAACAGTCGGGGCATGTGATCTTTCTCGACCGGGGTCGCACCGGCGACGGTCTGCTCACGGGAATCCGGCTGCTCGAGGTGGTGGCCGGCACGGGGCGCAGCCTGGCCGAACTGAGCGATGAGGCCATGGTCAGCTACCCGCAGCGGCTCCTGAACGTCGAAGTCGAAAACAAGGCTCGCCTCGAGGGCGCCGACGAGATCTGGGATGCCGTACGACAGGCAGAGAGCGAATTGGGGAACGAGGGCAGGGTGCTGATCCGTGCATCCGGCACCGAGTCGCTCGTTCGGGTGATGGTCGAAGCGTCGCGCGCAGCCGACGCCGAACGCTACGCTGATGCTCTCGCCGAGACTGTTCGAAACGCACTCGGCTGAACGAAGGAGGATCACAGGACACAGCACGCCCATCCCAGCCGGGACAACACATTTGAGCGCCAGACCTCTCTGACGAGAGGTGACGAGGTGGAAGGTCATCGAAACATTCGGCGGATGCCTTCCCGGCCGTTCCACGGTCGTGACATGTGCGGAGAAAACCCGGGAGCGATCCCGGAACAGAGCCGCAGATGAAGTGGAGACAGATTCGAGAAGCGGACGTCGCACGTCGGACGATCCACTCGGACTGTCGTCCCCGGCTGTCCCACCCACTCATCGCGTGGTGACGCGCGCACTCTCACGAGGAGGATTCCCATGTGTGGAATCGTTGGATATGTCGGGCCGAAACCACCGCTCGACATCTTGATGCCGGGGCTCGAACGACTCGAGTACCGCGGATACGACTCGGCCGGGGTTGCCCTCAACTCCGGCTCGGAAATAGAGATCATCAAGCGTGCCGGCCGGATCGCTGAACTGTCCGAGGCGCTCGAAGGATCAAGTCACTCGGACGCCATCTCAGGGATCGGCCATACGCGGTGGGCGACCCACGGTGCTCCCAACTCGCGCAATGCGCACCCGCACCTCGGATGTGACGGGACGGTCACGGTCGTCCACAACGGGATCGTGGAGAATTGGGCCGGACTCAAGGCGGGGCTGGTCGAACGGGGTCACACGTTCGTCTCCGACACCGACACCGAGGTCGTCGCGCACCTGCTCGAGGAACGCCCAGACATGGATCTCGGGGACGCAGTGCGTGACGTCATGTCCGTCGCGGATGGCGCACTGGCGCTGGGCGTGATGCGGAGCGACGACCCGAACCTGATCGTCGGCGCCCGACGGGGTTCGCCGCTCGTGGTGGGGTTGGGCGATGGCGAGAACTTCCTCGCCTCCGACATTCCTGCATTCCTCGAACACACCAGGCGGATGGTCGTGCTCGACGACGACAACGTGGTCGAGTTGCGCCCTGGCGGAATCCGGGTGACCCACGTCGACGGGACCGAGCTCACTCCCAAGGAGCGAGAGATCGAATGGGATCTCGAGGCGGCTGAGAAGGGCGGCTACGACACCTTCATGCTCAAGGAGATCCACGAACAGCCTGCTGCCATCACAGACACCCTGCGTGGCAGGATCGAGAGTTCCGACCGGATCACCTTGCGCGAACTGGAGATCGAGGATCGCGTTCTGCGGATGGTCGACAAGGTCTTCGTGATCGCCTGCGGAACCTCGTTCCACGCGGCGATGATGGCCAAGTACGCCATCGAGCGGTGGACCCGGTTGCCGGTTGAGATCGACATCGCGTCGGAGTTCCGGTACCGGGATCCTGTCCTCGACGATCGAAGCCTGGTGATCGGCATCTCCCAGTCAGGGGAGACGATCGACACTCTCGCCGCCGTTCGTTACGCCAAGGCGCAGGGAGCGACCCTCATCGGAGTGTCCAACGTCGTCGACTCCGCCCTGGCCCGCGAGGCCGACGCGGTTCTCTACACCCGGGCCGGGCCGGAGATCGGGGTGGCGGCGACGAAAACGTTCACGACCCAGCTCGTGGCGATGCAGTTGCTCGGCCTCTACCTGGCGCAGGTGCGCGGTTCGATGGATTCCGGCCGGATCGGGACGATGATCGAAGAGCTGGAAGCGCTTCCCGCCAAGGTCGAGCGGGCGGTCCAGATGGAGGATCAGGTGGTCGAGATGGCTGCCAACTGGTCAGACGTGCGTGACTTCTTCTTCCTCGGCCGATCCGGTGACTTCCCGGTGGCGATGGAAGGGGCGCTCAAGCTGAAGGAGATCGCCTACGTGCGGGCCGAAGGCTATGCCGCAGGCGAGATGAAGCACGGACCGATCGCTTTGATCGAATCGGGGGTGGTCGTCGTAGGTGTGGCCACCGACTCCCATGTCCGGACCAAGACCCTGTCGAACATGCAGGAGATGAAGGCTCGCGGTGCGACGATCGTCATGGTCGTCGAAGAGGGCGATGAGACGGAAGTGGCCGATCTGGCCGATTTCGTCATCGCCGTGCCGCGCAGCGCCGATCTGATCTGCACGGTCACCGCGGTGGTTCCGCTGCAGCTTCTCGCCTATCACGTGGCCGTGGCGAAGGGCTTCGACGTCGACAAGCCCCGCAACCTGGCCAAGACGGTGACGGTGGAGTGAACACGAAGGGCGGGGTGCGGTGGTTGCCGCGCTCCGCCCTCGTCTGCTCTACCGTCGCAGGATGCGAATCATCGGTTTGGGCGTCGACCTCGCAGAGATCGCCCGCATCGAGCGGGTGCTCCAGAAGTACCCGCGTTTCATCGATCGCTGCTTCACCGAACACGAAAAGGAGTACGCCCTTCGTTTCGCCAATCCGTCCAGACGTCTGGCGGCCCGGTTCGCAGGCAAAGAGGCGGTCATGAAGTCGATGGGAACCGGGTGGCGTCGCATCCGCTGGACCGACATCGAGATCACCGGCGGCGGCAAGCCGACCGTTCGGATGTTCGGACGAGCGGCGGCTCGGGCGGAGATGCTGGGAATCACCGAGGTCCACGTCACGATCACCCACACGGACGACACCGCCATGGTGATGGTCGTCTCTGTCGGCGAGCACGACTGATTCGATCGCGAACTAGTGCAAGAAAACCGCCGTATAGGTGGTGCCGAACCCAGGGTTTGGATTGGGACCCCGGCCGCCCGCCGCGGCGGCCGTAGGATCAGCCGGTGCTCCCAGTGCTGACAGCAGCAGAATCGGCTCGGGTCGACGATGCGAGCCCCATCCCCGTGGCGGACCTGATGCGACGCGCCGGTGTGGCAGCCGCCCATATCGCGGTGACGCGATTCGGAATTGGATACGGCTCGCGGGTGGTGGTTCTCGCCGGCCCGGGGAACAACGGCGGCGACGCCTATGTGGTCGCCTCGGTTCTCGCCCGACGCGGAGCCACGGTGTCGCTGATTCCGTTCGGTTCTCCCGGCACGGATGCCGCCCGTCATCATGCGGCGGCGGCGAAGGGAGTGAGTCGTATCCCATCTCCCGAGCCGCATCTCGTCGTCGACGGTGTCTACGGGGCCGGGTCACGACCCGGTCTGCCGGCTGAGGTGGCGGAGTGGGGGCGCAGGGGAGCACCGATCTTGGCGCTCGATCTCCCATCGGGCCTCGATGCGGACTCTGGCGAGTCCGGTGACGGAACATTGCGGGCAGACGTGACCGTCGCGTTCAGTTCCCTCAAGCCGGGCCATCTGCTCGGTGACGGTCCGGACCACTGTGGCGAAGTCGTCGTCGTCGACATCGGACTCGACGGTGGTGTTCCGGCGTACCGCTTGGCCGAGGCATCCGACGCTCCCCGCCCCGCCCGACCCCGCGACGCCCACAAATGGTCAGCCGGTTCGGTCCTGGTCATAGGCGGTGCCGTAGGGATGACCGGTGCGGCGGTAATGGCCGCTCGTTCCGCCCTCGCGTTTGGAGCGGGCGCGGTGGGGGTGGCAACGCCGGATGTCCACCTCACCCAGTCTCTCGCCCCCGAACTGCTCGCCTTTCCGATCGACGATCTCCCTTTGAGATTCGATGTATGGGTGGTCGGTCCGGGACTTGGCGACGGGTATCCCGAGCTCGTCGCCCACGCCCACGACCGGAAAGGGCCGACGGTCATCGACGCCGACGCGCTCGGATCCCGGTCACTCCGTGCCGCTCACCCTGGCATCGTGCTGACTCCCCACGCCGGTGAGCTCCGTCGGATGGGGACCGAACCGACCCAGGCGACCTTGCTCCGCAAGGGATCACCGACCATCGTCGATGGCGACGTGCCATGGATCATCAACACCGGCGGGCGGGAACTGGCGACGATCGGGACTGGAGATGTGCTCTCCGGGATGATCGGAGCGCTCTTGGCGCGCGGGCTCGGGGGCGCCGACGCTGCTCGCTCGGCGGCGTACTGGCATGGGATCGCCGGGAGGAGCCTCCTTGCTCGCCGAGGCGCCGTCACCGCAGACGCGCTGGCGGGCGAGATCGGCCGATACGCCTGGGCAGACTCATGAGACCGTCCTGGGCCGAGATCGACCTACGCGCGGTCGCTCACAACGTGGCCGCCTTCCGCTCACATCTGGGGGACACGGCCCTTTGCGCGGTCGTGAAGGCCGACGCCTACGGCCATGGCGACGTTCCGGTGGCCGAAACCGCTGTCGACAACGGGGCCACCTGGCTGGCGGTGGCGCTGCTGGAGGAAGGCATCCGGCTGAGAGAGGCGGACATCACCGCTCCTATCCTCCTCCTCTCCGAACCCGCAGTCGCCGATGCGTCGATGGTGGCCGAGTGGGATCTCACCCCGACCGTCTACCGGCCGGTGTTTCTCGAGGCCCTGGCGGACTTTCGGGATCGTGTGGGACCGATCCATCTCAAGCTCGACACGGGGATGCATCGGGCGGGTGCCGACCTGATGACGATCACCGCTCTCGCTCACCAGGCGAAGGCGCTCGGATTCGGTGTCGGAGGTATTTGGACGCACTTCGCATCTTCGGAATCCGATCCCGGCTTCACCGAGATCCAGGTGGCGTTGCTCGAACATGCAGTCGAACATCTCTCGGGCGTCATCGGGCCGGACGCCATCGTTCACCATTCGAACACCGGTGCCGCCATTCTCCGCGGCGGGGGCGACATGGCTCGGGTGGGTCTCGGTCTGTACGGGTTGTATCCGTCTGATCGCTGTCGTCCGCTGATCGACCTGCGACCGGCGATGCGGATCGTCTCGCACGTGTCCCATGTGCGGCGCCATGCGGCCGGAGCGCGGCCGTCGTACGGCCGGAGACGTCCGCTCGCTTCGGATTCCACCGTGGCGACGGTGCCGATCGGATATGCGGACGGAGTTCCGCGTCTGCTGTCTGACGAGGGGACTGTCCTGATCGGGGGCAGCCGGAGACCGCTCGCCGGAACGGTGACGATGGATCAACTGGTCGTCGACTGTGGCGATGATCGGGTGGAGGTGGGCGACGAGGTCGTGCTGATCGGCACCCAGGGCGAGTCCGAGATCACAGCCGACGAATGGGCCGCCCTCACAGGAACCATCAACTATGAGATCGTGTGCGGCGTCGGTCCCAGACTTCCCCGGCGTTTCATCGAATAGGCTGACGAGGTCGTGTCCGAACTCGCCGAACTGCGCCTTCTCGCCGAATCCTGCACCGCATGCACCCTGGCGGAGACCCGGACGAAGGTCGTCTTCGGCACTGGTGCGTCCGACGCAGACCTGATGTTCGTCGGCGAGGCGCCCGGCAAGAACGAGGACCTGCAGGGCGAGCCGTTCGTGGGTGCCGCCGGGCGGTTGCTCGACCAACTGCTCGGAGAGGCCGGGATCGCACGGGACCGGGTCTACATCGCCAATGTGCTCAAGTGCCGCCCGCCTGCCAATCGCGATCCCCGACCCGCAGAGATCGACGCCTGCAAGGGATACCTGCGGTCACAGCTCGACCTCGTCGATCCGACGGTGGTCGTCACCCTCGGAAACTTTGCGACGAAGCTGCTGCTGAAGACAGAGACCGGTATCACCCGGTTGCGGGGAGCTTCGTACCCTTGGTGGAGGGACAAGGTGCTCGTGCCCACGTACCATCCGGCCGCGGCATTGCGGGGAGGCGACCGCATCACCAACCTCATGCGGAAGGACTTCGAAATCATGCGCACGGTTCTGGACGCGGGCAGCCAGGCGCCCGAGTCGGCTGGCGACCGTGAGACCGTCGGTGCCACCGACGCCGAGCAGTTGGGGCTGTTCGGGTGATCGTCGTCAACTGTCCCACCGAGATGGAGACCCGCGCGTTGGCCGCCCGCCTCGCCTCACTGTGTCGGCCGGGCGACGTCATCGTGCTCTCCGGGGGGCTGGGCGTCGGCAAGACCACGTTCGTCGGGGGTTTGGCGGACGGCTTGGGAGTCGAAGAGGACGTCACCAGTCCGACCTTCGTCCTGATGCGGACCTATCCGTCTGGATTTCTGACACTCGTCCATGTCGACGTCTACAGAATCGGCTCGTCGCTCGAGTTCGACGATCTCGAGGTTTTCGAACTCGGACGGGAGGGAGTGGTCGCCATCGAGTGGGGCGATGTGATCGGCGCGGCCCTTCCGATCGACCGTCTCGGTGTGGACCTCGCCATCGCCGACGACGGAGCGCGGACGATCACCCTTCGACCCTTCGGCGCGTGGAACGGGCGTCCGATCGCCGAGGTCGCAGGCTGATGTCCAAGGTGCTGGCCATCGAGACCGCCACTCCCGCGTCGTCGGTCGCCCTCGCAGACGGTCGGGAGATCGTCGCTTCGGCCGCCAGGGTCGATCGCCGGGGACATTCCGCGTTCCTGGTGCCCGCCATCGACTTCTGCTTCGACCAGGCAGGGTGGCGGCCGGAGGACATCGACGCGGTGGTCGTCGACGTCGGGCCGGGGCTCTACACCGGTATCCGGGTGGGCATCGCCACCGCTCAGGGTTTGGCGGCGGCCGTCGGCGTCCCCCTCCTCCCCGCCGTCTCGCTCGATGCCATCGCCTTGCGGGCGGCCACCGGCCGACGCCACATTTGGGCTGTCGTCGACGTCCGTCGAGGTGAACTCGCCGTTTCCTCCTATCACCCGGTCCCGGGCGGGGTGGTCAAAGACGCCGTTCCGGAAGTCATGTCCCCTGAAGAGCTGCGTGGTGCGCTGGAATCCGATCCCAAGGATGTCCTTTTGGTTGGGGACACGGCGGCGCTCGGAGACGACACCTTGCGCGGTCTGCACCGCGTGAAGAAGGGCGGACCCCGTCACCCGCACGCCGAGACGTTGATCGAGGCGACGGCTGCATCACTCGAAGCGGACGAGATACCTCATCCGGACGAGGTGCGCCCGCTGTATCTCCGCGAGCCGGATGTCCAGATCAACTGGGCGGCGCTGGAGTCGGATCCATGGGGGGACCGATGACGACGGCGCCGACAGTGAGCCTGCGACCGATGCGACTGGAGGACGTCGAGGCCGCTCACGCCCTGGAGCAGCGGGTGTACTCCCAGGCGTGGTCCCGCCAGGTGTTCCATGACGAGTTGGCCCAGGAGAGCCGTCGCTACATGGTCGCCGAGGTCGGCGAGACTTTCGCCGGATACGGCGGCGTGATGCTCGTCGGCAGTGAAGCTCACATCACCACTGTCGTGGTCGACCCGGATTGTCGTCAGGGTCGGGTCGGCACCCGCCTGATGCTGGCGCTGGTCGATCACGCTCTCGATTCGGGAGCCGGGGCGCTGACCCTTGAGGTCAGGGCTTCCAACGCCGCCGCACAGGCGCTGTACCGAAAGTTCGGCATGGCTCCCGTCGGTGTCCGCAAGCAGTACTACCGGGACGAGGATGCGTTGATCATGTGGGTCCACGAGATCGACGGAGCGGAGTACGCCGGTCGACTGCAGGCGATCAGGGGGACGCTGTCGTGAATCCGACGATCCTCGCCTTCGAGACCTCGTGTGACGAAACGGCCGTGGCGGTCGTACGCGGTCGGGAGATGTTGTCGAACGTGCTGTCCTCCCAGATCGGCCTCCACGCCCGGTTCGGGGGAGTGGTGCCCGAGGTCGCTGCCCGTGCCCACGTCGAGGCGATCAGATCACTCACACATCGGGCGTTGACAGACGCAGGCGTTCACCCGGACGACCTGGACGCGATCGCCGCCACCGAAGGTCCCGGTCTGGTCGGCGCCCTCTTGGTAGGCCACTCCTTCGCCAAGGCGACGGCCTGGGCGCGTCAACTTCCCTTCGTCGGCGTCGATCACATGGAGGGCCATCTGTTCGCCCCAGTGTTCGAACATCCGGATTACGAGCCGCCGGCGATCGTCTTGCTTGTCTCAGGCGGCCACAGCCAGTTGGTGCACGTCAAGGCATGGGGTGAGTACGTGATCCTCGGAGAGACGATCGATGACGCCGCAGGAGAAGCGTTCGACAAACTGGCCAGGGTCATGGGACTCGGGTTCCCCGGCGGGCCCGCCATTGACGCCGAATCCGAGGGCGGCGATCCGGCGGCCATTCGCTTTCCCCGCGCGTTGGCCGATCGCCGCCACCACTTCTCGTTCTCGGGGCTGAAGACCTCGGTGATCACCTATCTCCAGAAGAACGCCGATGCCCTGCCGCCTCGGGCGGACGTGGCCGCTTCCATACAGGAGGCGATCGTCGACGTTCTGGTCGAGAAGACGTTGAACGCGGTCGAGGACACCGGTGTGCGTCGCGTCGCCGCCGGAGGTGGCGTCGTTGCCAATCGACGTCTCCGGCAGCGCCTCACCGAAGCGTGCGACGAGCGTGGGATCGCCATCCACCTGCCCTCTCCCGACCTGGCAACCGACAACGGAGCGATGATCGGCGCCGCCGCAGTCCACTGGCTGGAGCGGGGCGCTATCACCTCGTGGGAATCGACTGTGGACGCCGGAAAGCGCCTCTGACCGGCCTTGGCACTCTCGTGTCGTGAGTGCTAATTTGGGCTGGCACTCTGGTATTGCGAGTGCTAGCAGTCGTCATCAACGGCTGCTACCGCCAACAACAGTCGTAGGAGGAGCTAGATGAAGCTTCAGCCTCTCGGAGACCGAGTGGTCGTCAAACCAGACGCAGACCAGGACCTTCGCACATCGTCCGGTCTCGTCATTCCCGACACCGCCAAGGAAAAGCCCCAGACCGGGAAGGTCGTCGCTGCCGGACCAGGCGCGTTCGACGATGACGGTGACCGTCTTCCCATGGACGTCAAGGTGGGTGACACCGTCCTGTATTCAAAGTTCGCCGGAACCGAGTTCAAGATCGACGGCGTCGAGCACCTCGTCCTCAGCCAGCGCGATCTTCTCGCGATCGTCAACTGAACTCAGGAGGAGTGAACAATGGCAGCCAAAGAACTTCGATTCAATGAAGAGGCCCGGAAGGGTCTGCAGGCGGGCGTCGACAAGCTCGCCGACACCGTAAAGGTGACCCTCGGCCCCAAAGGCCGCAACGTCGTCCTCGAGAAGAAGTGGGGCTCACCCACCATCACGAACGACGGTGTGACCATCGCCAAGGAGATCGAGCTGGACGACCCATGGGAGAACATGGGAGCCAAGCTCGCCTACGAGGTCGCGAACAAGACCGACAATGTTGCCGGTGACGGCACCACGACGGCCACCGTGCTCGCTCAGGCGATGGTGAAGGAAGGCCTCCGTCAGGTGGCCGCCGGCGCCAACCCGATGGAACTGAAGCGGGGCATCGAGGCCGCCGTAGAGGTCGCCGTCAAGGCGATCGGCGAGATGTCGAAGAACATCGAGACGTCGAGCCAGATCACCCAGGTCGCCTCGATCTCGGCCAACAACGACAACGTCATCGGCAAGACGATCGCGGATGCGTTCGACAAGGTCGGCAAGGACGGCGTCATCACGGTGGAAGAAGGCCAGACGTTCGGTCTCGAGATCGAATTCACCGAGGGCATGCAGTTCGACAAGGGCTACATCTCCCCGTACTTCATCACCGATGCTGATCGCCAGGAGGCGGTGCTCGAGGATCCGTACATTCTCATTGCCAACCAGAAGATCGGTTCGGTCAACGATCTCCTCCCCGTGCTCGAGCGAGTGATGCAGGCCGGCAAGCCCGTCCTGATCCTCTCCGAGGACGTCGAGGGAGAGGCTCTCGCAACGCTCGTCGTGAACAAGATTCGCGGCACCTTCGCCTCGGCAGCCGTCAAGGCTCCGGGGTTCGGTGAGCGGCGCAAGGCCATGCTCCAGGACATCGCCATCCTCACCGGTGGCACGGTCATCTCCGAAGAGGTCGGTCTGAAGCTGGACAGCGTCAGCCTCGACATGCTGGGCCGTGCCCGCAAGGTCGTGATCTCCAAGGATGACACCACCATCGTCGACGGAGCAGGCTCCGAGGCCGACGTCGCTGCTCGCATCAAGCAGATCGAGCGCGAGATCGAGAACACCGACTCGGACTGGGACCGTGAGAAGCTGCAGGAGCGTCTCGCCAAGCTGTCCGGCGGTGTGGTCGTCATCAAGGTCGGCGCTGCCACCGAGGTGGAGCTGAAGGAGAAGAAGCACCGCATCGAAGACGCCGTTTCAGCGGCTCGGGCCGCCATTGAAGAGGGCGTCGTGCCCGGCGGTGGCGTGGCGCTACTCCGGGCCCAGAGCGCGATCGACAAGGTGCGCGGCGGATCCGATGACGAGAAGGCGGGCCGCGCCATCGTGCGCCGCTCGATGGAGGAGCCCCTCCGTCAGATCGCCTTCAACGCCGGGTTCGAAGGCGGCGTGGTCGTCGAGCAGGTTCGAGTGTCCGAAGGAGCCATGGGCTTCAACGCCGCAACCGGCGTCTACGAGGACCTGATGAAGGCCGGGGTCATCGATCCCGCCAAGGTGACTCGTTCGACGTTGCAGAACGCGTCGTCGATCGCAGCCCTGCTGCTCACGACCGAGGCGCTCGTCGCCGAGAAGAAGGAAGAATCCCCCGCCGGGGCCGGTCACGATCACGGCGGTGGTGGCGGTGGAATGGACTTCTGAGTCCAGGACTCCGTCCATTCAATTCAGAGAACCCCGGGCGAGGCCCGGGGTTCTCTGGCATTCCGAGGGCAGTACTCGTTCTCTGTGTCGTAGCCTGCCTCCCGTGATCGATTACGTCGACGTGCTCCACTCGGAATCCGCCCGGTTCTCCGAGTGCGCCCACAATGGTGATCCCGAAGCCGCGGTTCCGAGTTGTCCCGGCTGGAACCTGGCCGATCTCACCTGGCATCTCGCCGGCGTCCAGAATTTCTGGGCGACGATCGCCGGCGATCTGTTGTTGGACGACGCCGGCGTGGCCGAACTCTCGCGACCCACAGACGAAGACCTTCCCGAACTCTTCGATGTTCAGTCAGCCCGACTGATCGATGCCGTGTCTCGCCATCCGGCCGAAGCACGGTGTTGGACTTGGGATCCCAACGGGTGGAACGTGGGGTGGGTCAGGCGCCGTCAGGCGCACGAAGCGTTGATCCATCGCATCGATGCCGAGCTCGCCATCGGCCATGTCACTGCGGTCGACGAGGAACTGGCGGCCGATGGCGTACACGAGCTTCTCTTCACCCATATCGATGGTGTCCCCGACTGGGCGACCTTCATCCCCGACGACACGACGGCGACGCTGTCGGTGGATGGGGGGCCCTCGTACGGTCTTCGATTCGGGCGAATCGTGGAAAGGGGATCGCAATCGGGCAAGGACTACGACTTCGACTCGTTTCTCGTGTCCGAACCGGCCGGAACTGTCATCTCCGGGACGGCGCCCGCGCTCGACCTGTGGCTGTGGGGTAGGGCCGAGAGCGGCGTGCGCTGTGACGACGAGCTTCTACTCGCCCGTATCCGGGCGATCGTCGCCGAAGCAACCCAGTGATCAGCCGATCGCCTTCTCGTACCACTCGGCCGTGGCGGCTATCTGGTTGAAGGTGAAGACGTGGAGTCCTACTGCGTTGCTGAGCGGATCCATCGCCAGCGGTGCGAGCTTGTCGACGAGCTTCGTCGGGTCGTACGGCCCGGGCCGGAGAAGCTTGATCACCGCCGCCCGGTTCTTGCGGAGATAGCGGAGGGACTGTCCGACGCCGATGCGGGCGCCGATGGTGAGTAGACGGGCAGGATCCGTCACACCCGGAATCCCCACCACGACCGGCAGAGTATTTCCTGCGGCTCGCTCCCGTCGGATCCACGTCCCGATCTTGCCGGCGTCGAAGCACATCTGGGTCGCCATGTAGTGGGCGTGGGCTTGCTTCTCGAGTAGGGAGGTCTGGAGCACATGCTCGGGGATCGTGGGGTGGCCTTCGGGGTAGGCGGCCACGCCGATCTCGGCGAACGGGTGGTCGAGGGCGTCCAACGCACGCAGGAGGGCGAGGGCATCTCCGAATTCGGTCCCCACCTGGACATCTCCGCCCACCACGAACGCCTTGGTGGCGCCGGCGTCGCGGACCCGATCCACGATCATCCTGAGTTGGTCCCCAGACTCGGTGAGCCGGGCTGAGATGTGAGGCACGACGTCGAAGCCTTCGGCTGCCAGCGCTTCGCACAACTCCACGGTCGCCATCATCCCCTTGTCGGGCGACGCGGTGACAGACACGGTCGCGCCTGCGGGAAGGTCCCTGGCCTTCTCGGCCGTGTTCTTCATCGGGATCACTTCGAAGATCGTCCGTTCCAACAGCTTGCGGCGTCCCGCTCGTTCAGCCATGCGGTGAGTTCCTCTCAGTCCTTCTGCCGCGCTCGCGCCAGGACGTCGTCGATCGGGGTGGTGGCGAGATCGCCCAGTTCCTGCACGTACTCGTATCCGAAACGGCCCTTGACGCACAGGTTGCCGTTGGTGACCGAGTGATCCAGGGGAGACGTCACCTTCACGATGCGATTGTCCTGGACATGGAGTTCCAGGTTGCAGCCGACGCCGCAGTACGAGCAGATGGTGGTGGTGACCTCCTGGCGGTCCTCCTCCCACATCTCGGCCTCACGCAACTCGTGTTCCGAACGGAACATCAGCGCCCCTGTCGGGCACACTCCGATGCAGTTCCCGCAGAACACGCAGGCGGAGTCGGTGAGCCCGACGTCGAACTCGGTCGAGATGCGGGCATCGAACCCGCGTCCGGACACTGCGATGGCGAAGGTGTTCTGGGCGTCGGTGCCGCATGCCTCGACGCACTTGTAACAGAGGATGCACCGGGAGTAGTCGCGCACATACAGGCTGTTGTCGACCTTGACGGGTTGATGGACGGACTCGGCCGTTGCTCCGTCCGGTTCGTGGTGGTGACCGGCGTGACGGTGGTCACGATCCGTGACCGGTCCGCCGATCGGTCCGAACCGCTCCGCGTCGCACCCGTATCGATCCATCCACTCCTTGATGTCGTCGTCGACGAGTTCGAGGTCGACCGAACTCGCCAACATCTCGAAGACGACCTTGCGGGATCGGTCGACGCGTTCGCTGTCGGTGCGGACGGACATGCCTTCTTCGACGAGGCGCGAGCACGACGGCACGAGCGTACGGCTCCCTTCGACTTCGACGACGCACACTCGACAGACGTTGACCGGGGTCAGCGTCTCGAGGTAGCAGAGCGTCGGCTGGTCCTCTCCGATGGACTGGCATGCGTCGAGGATGGTTGCACCGGCCTCGACGGTGACGGGGCGGCCGTCGATGGTGAGGGTGACGCTCATCGGAGGATCCCCAGGTCGATGGCCGATCT
Source organism: Acidimicrobiia bacterium (assembly GCA_040905965.1). Taxonomy (GTDB): domain Bacteria; phylum Actinomycetota; class Acidimicrobiia; order Spongiisociales; family ZC4RG35; genus DATHWB01. Next base: position 10,959 of record JBBDQP010000078.1, on the reverse strand, counting down.
GACCACAGCGGCCGCTGTGTGGCCGAGCCCGCAGATCGAGGCGTCCTTCATGGCGACATCGAGATCTTCGATCAGGGCGACGTTCACCGGAATTCCGCGACTGACGCGAGCGACCTCCTCTTCCACCCTGACCGTCCCGACCCGACACGGCACGCACTGTCCGCACGACTCGTCTCGAAAGAAGCGTGCGATGCGGCGGACGATGTCGACCATGTCGACCGCGTCGGAGAACAACATGATCACACCCGACCCGAGGGCAACGCCCGCGCTCCGGCTGTCTTCGAAGGTGAGCGGCACGGTCATCCGGTCTGCGGTGACGAGAGAACCGGCCGCACCTCCCAACATGACGAAGGCGAGGTTCCCGACGGGTCCGCCCGCCAGCTCGATGACGTCGCCAAGGGTCGCTCCGAACTCGGTCTCGTACACGCCAGGTCGGCCGACGTCACCGCTCAGGCACCACAGGCGGGTGCCTGTCGAGTCTTTGGTCCCGGTCTCCGCGAACCGCTCGCCGCCTTCGAGGACGATCCGGTTGACGTTGACCAGGGTCTCGACGTTGTTGATGACCGTTGGTCTTCCGAAGAGTCCGTTGGTGGTCGGGAACGGCGGCTTCTGTCGCGGTTCTCCCCGGAAGCCTTCGATCGAGTTGAACAGTGCCGTCTCCTCCCCGCAGATGTAGGCGCCTTGGCCGCGGCGCAGCTCGACGTCGAAGCCGCGGCCCGACCCGAGCACGTCGTCGCCCAGGAGGCCGGCTGCTCTTGCCTCGCTGATGGCATGGCGGAGTCTCTCGGTGGCGACCGGGTACTCGCCGCGGATGTAGAGGAAGCCCGTCCGCGCACCGACGGACAGTCCGGCGATCGTGAGCGACTCGATGATCGAGTACGGGTCGCCCTCCATCAGGACCCGGTCTTTGAACGTTCCGGGCTCTGACTCGTCGGCGTTGCACACGACGTACTTGTCGCCCTCCGGCTGATCGCGCACTCCCCGCCATTTGATCCCGGTCGGAAACGCCGCGCCGCCTCGTCCTCGCAGGTTGGCGGTCGTGATCTCGTCGATCACGGCGTCGCCGCCCATCTCAATCGCCTTGGCGAGGGCGTCGTAGCCACCACTGGCTCGATACTCGGAGAGGGACGTAGGGTCGACCCGGCCGACGCGGGAGAGGAGCGGCCCACGGTGGACGTACGGTTCGGACGACGAGATCGCAGTTCCGTCGAAAGCAGCTCGGACCGAGGACTCGTCCGCTTCCGGGATGACGAGGTCGGGCTGGCCGGCGCGTTGGACGAACAGAGCAGGTCGGCGGTCGCATTGTCCGAGGCAAGGACTCGAGACGACATCGCTGCGATCGGAGAAAGCCTCCAGCAAGTCCCTGGCGCCCGCCGTGCGGCATGCCACGTCGTCGCACACATGGACGACCGTTTCCGGGCGCGGCTCGGTCGACAGCAACGCGTAGAACGTTGCCACGGAGAAGATTTCGGCGGGTGGGACGTTGAGACGGGTGGCGATAGCATCCACCGCACCCGGGCTGATGTGTCCTATCTCGGACTGCACGGCGTCGAGGACGGGGAGAAGGTGATGGCGGAGGGAACGGCGCTCCGTACGGATGACCCGTCCGTCCGTCTCTTCCACTACCGCCTCGGGGGCGGAGGCTGCGACGACCGCAAGCTCTTGCGGCGTCGGAACCGCACCGATGAGTTTCAGATCCACGAACCGATCACACCCTCACCAGTTTCTCGATCCGCACCGCCGTCGCTTTGAACTCCGACGTGCCCGACTTCGGGTCCCACGCTTCGATGGTCAACTCGTTGACGTCGATTTCGTCGGGATAGTGGACGGCCATGAACGTCAGTCCGGGGCGCAACCCCGGGTCGATTCTGACCGGTGCCTCGATGGAGCCTCGCCGCGATGCGACGCGCACGGTCTCCCCCGGCACGAGCGCCAGTCGCTCGGCGTCTTCAGCCGAGACGTCCAGGGTGGCGCCGATGCGAATGGGTGAGTCGAAACCGCCTGATTGCACGCCGGTGTTGTAGCCGTCGAGGTGGCGTCCGGTCGTCATTCGCAGCGGGTATTCGTCGGTGAGCCGATCCACCGGCGGGACGAACTCCACCGGGATGAATGGTGCAGGGGTGCCGACGTCGTCTGACCACAGACGGGCGTGGAGGAACTGAGAGCCAGGGTGGTCCTCGTCGGGACACGGCCACTGGAGGCCGCCCAACTCGTCGAGTCGCCGATAGCTCATTCCGGCGTGGGCGGGCGACAACGAGCGCAGTTCGTCCCACGCTTCTTCTGCGCTCGGATATCCCCACCCGCGTCCCATCGCCTCGGCGAACATCGAGATGATCGTGATGTCCGTCTTGGCTTCGCCAGGGGGCACGAGGGCGGCTCTGACCCGCTGCACCCGCCGCTCGGACGACGTGACAGTGCCTTCGGCTTCGCACCAGTCGGCGGCGGCAGGGAACACCACGTCGGCCATCGCCGCGGTCTTCGTGAGAAAGATGTCTTGGACAACCATGAAATCGAGCTTGCCGAGCATGCCCAGCGTGTGTGCGGTGTTGGCCTCGGATTGGGCGGGATTCTCGCCGATGACGTAGAGGCCCTTGAGCTTGTCGGCGTCCATCGCCTCGAACATCTGGGTGAGATGCCAGCCGCGCTTGCTTGGAATCTCCCGCCCCCACGTGGCCTCGAACTTCCCTCGCAGCACATCGTCTTCCACGCTCTGGAATCCGGGCAGGTTGTTGGGCAGGGCGCCCATGTCGCCTCCGCCCTGGACGTTGTTCTGCCCGCGTATCGGCACCAGTCCGGAGCCGTACCGTCCGACGTGCCCTGTCAACAGGGCGAGGCTGATGAGGGCCAGGACGTTATCGGTGGCGTTGTGGTGCTCGGTGATGCCGAGTGTCCAACAGATTTGGGCGGTCTCGGCGGTGGCGTAGGCGATCGCCATCTCGCGGATGACATCACCTGGAATTCCTGTGATCTGTTCACCCCTGTCGAGGGTGTAGGCGGCGACCGTCTCGGCGTACGCCTCGAAACCGCTGGTGGCGTGGTTGATGAAGTCGGTGTGGGCGAGACCCTCGTCGATGATCACCTTCGCCATCGCATTGGCGAGGGCGATGTCGGATCCGACGTCGATTCCCAGCCACACGTCTGCCCACTGGGCGGACTCCGACCGGCGCGGGTCGATCACGTACAGGCGCGCGCCGTTGTGCACCCCTTTGAGGAGGTGGTGGAAGAAGATGGGATGGGCGTTGCGGGCGTTCGAGCCCCACAGGAGGATCAGATCGACGTTCTCGATCTCCTCATAAGAGCTCGTCCCTCCGCCTGCTCCGAGCGTTGCCACCAGACCGGTGACGCTGGGAGCGTGTCAAGTGCGGTTGCACGAGTCGATGTTGTTGGTGCCGAGCACCGTACGCCCGAACTTCTGGGCGAGATAGTTCATCTCGTTCGTCGCTTTTGAACACGAGAACATGCCGATCGCGGTGGGGCCGTGGGCGTGTTGTACCGCGGTCATGCCTTCCGCCGCCCGTCGCATCGCCTCGTCCCATGTTGCGGGCCGTAACTCACCGTCGACGCGCACCATGGGTGTGGTCAGTCGTGGTCTCCGTGCCATCTCATCACCTCCTTTCGGCGGTCATGCCGCCTCCCGGCCATCATGCCACCTCCCCATCCCGTTTTGGTAGACGAAACGCTTCATTGGTGAAGCGCTGGTTCGCTAAAAACGCGTCAGAAGAGGCCGACCACGTTGCCGTCGTCGTCGATGTCGACCTTGAGGTAGGCGGGGGTGGACCCGAGGCCAGGCATGGTGCGCATGTCGCCGAGGATCGGGTAGATGAAACCCGCCCCCACCGATGCTCGCACCTCGCGGACCGGCACCGTGTACCCGCTCGGCGCCCCTTTCAAGGCCGGGTCGTGGCTGATCGAGAGGTGAGTCTTTGCCATACAGATGGGCAGATAGCCGTACCCGTCCTTCTCGAACGATGCGATCTGCGCCTCCGCCACCGACGAATACTCGACATCCCCTGCGTTGTAGATGTCCTTGCAGATGATCTCGATCTTCTGCTTGATCGACATGTTGAGGGGATAGAGGTACGCGAACTCTTTTGGCTCTTCGCACGCCTTCACGACGGCTTCCGCCAGCGCAGCGGCCCCTTCGCCGCCTTTCAGCCAGTGTTCGGCCAGCACGGCGTCGGACGCGCCGGCCGCCAGGGCCGCTTCCTTGATGAGGCTGATCTCCGCCCACGTGTCGGTCGGGAACGAGTTGATGGCCACCACCACCGGGACACCGAATCGTTTGGCGTTCTTGATGTGGGCGAGCATGTTGTCCATCCCGGCGGACAGCAGCGACAGGTTCTCCTCGGTGTAGGCCTTGTCGAGCGGTCGGCCGAGTACGACCTTCGGCCCGCCTCCATGGGTCTTCAGGGCCCGCACCGTGGCTACCAGGACGACGCAGTCCGGCTGCAGGCTCGACGTGCGGCACTTGATGTCCATGAATTTCTCCATGCCCATGTCCGCTCCGAAGCCCGACTCGGTCACGACATAGTCGGCCAAGTGGAGGGCGATCCGGTCGGCGAGGATCGACGAGTTGCCGTGGGCGATGTTGGCGAAAGGACCGGCGTGCACGAACGCCGCTTGGCCTTCGAGGGTCTGCATCACGGTGGGGTGCAGCGTGTCCTTCATCAGCACCGTGGTGGCCCCGGCCATGCCGAGGTCTTCGAGCGTGATCGGCTTGCCGTCCTTCGAATTGCCCACGACGACCCGGGCGACACGTTCGCGCAGGTTGCGGAGCGCCGACGCGTAGTTGTCGCCGTCGACGAGGGCGAGGATGGCCATGAGTTCGGATGCGACGGTGATGTCGAAGCCTGTCTCCCGGGGCCGCCCGTCGAGTTTGCCGCCCAGACCGACGATGACGTTGCGCAGCGCTCGATCGTTGATGTCGACGACCCGGTTCCACTGCAGGTTGAACACGTCGATACCGAGCCGCTCGAGTCCGACCGCTTTCAACTGCTCGTCGCTCATCCGGGTCTCGTGGTACCAGCGGGCGTCGATAGCTGCCGCTACGAGGTTGTGGGCGGCGGTGATGGCGTGAATGTCCCCGGTGAGGTGGAGATTGAACTCGTCCATCGGCACGACCTGGCTGTATCCGCCCCCGGCCGCGCCGCCCTTGATCCCGAATGTCGGACCCATCGACGGTTGCCGGATGCAGGCGATGGCTTCCTTGCCGATCTTGCCGAGACCCTGGGTGAGCCCGATCGTGGTTGTGGTCTTGCCTTCACCGAGGGGCGTCGGTGTGATCGCGGTGACGTCGATGTACTTGCCGCGGGGCTGTCCGCCGATCCGCTTCAGCACGTCGAGGTGCACTTTCGCCTTCGTCCGTCCATACGGGATCAACTCGTCCTCGGTCAGCCCGATTCGGCTGGCGATCTCGGTGATCGGATGAAGTGAAGCTTGGCGTGCGATGTCGATATCGCTCGGCACGGACATTCCGGCGGACTCCTCGGTTGAGACGGCCCGGAGGGTAGCGAGGAGATTTCGGCTTCCGACGGCCGATGTACGGTTCGGGATGCCGAAGAGTGAGGAAGTCCAGTGTCCGAGTCCACCGCCGATCTGTGGGACGCACGCAGCGAAGAACTGATGTCATGTGACGTCCAGTTCCGCTCGTACGGGGCGCATCAGTCGTTTGACGGCCCGGTTCGCACCGTCCGCTGTCACGAGGACAACCAACTGGTCAAGCGACTGCTGAATTCGCCTGGCAGGGGTTCGGTTCTCGTCGTCGACGGGGGTGGGTCGTTGCGTTCGGCATTGGTGGGGGATCAGATCGGAGCGGCGGCGGTTGCGAACGGCTGGGCAGGGATCGTGATCTACGGCGCGGTGCGCGACTCGGATGCGCTTTCCGGTCTCGACCTCGGGATCAAGGCGCTGGGAACCAATCCTCGGCGGAGTTCCAAAACGGGGGAAGGCTCGGTCGACGAGGCTGTCTCCTTCGGTGGGGCGACCTTCGTTCCGGGTGTCCACCTCTGGGCCGATGCCGACGGGATCGTCGTCGAGGTCGGTTGATCTCAGCCGCGTCGCATCCTGCGGTACAACGTCACGTATTCGTCCGCTCGTACCTCCCAGGAGTTGTCGACCGACATCGCCCTGGTTTGAGCCGCCTGCCAGGCGGCCCGGTGCCGATGGAGGTCGAGGCCTTGGCCGATCGCCCAGCCGAGCCCGTCCTCGGTGTAGTGGTCGAAGACGAACCCGTTCCCGGTGTCGCCGTCGATCGGGTCCACCGTGTCCGCCAGGCCTCCGACCCGTCTGACCACCGGCAGGGTGCCATACGCCAGCGAATACATCTGGTTGAGTCCACACGGCTCGTACAACGACGGCATGAGGAGGAGGTCGGCACCGGCTTCGATCATGTGCGCCATCCGGTTGTCATAGCCGTTGACGAAGCCGACGGTGTCTGGGTTCATCGCCGCCAGCCATTGGAAAAACGACTCGTATCGGTCGTCGCCTGACCCGAGCACGGCGAGCCGCACGTCCCAGGTTTCGAGGAAGTGGACGAGCGGAGCACCCATGATCTCGAAACCCTTCTGGTGGGCCAGGCGCGACACGATGCCGAGCACCGGTACCTGCGGCCGGTACGCGAGCCCGAGTTCGCCGAGCAGCGCCTCCTTGTCCCTCTCCTTGCGCCACAGCGAACGCGACGAATACCGCCACGGGATGAGCCGGTCGGTGCTCGGGTTCCACTCGTCGGTGTCGATTCCGTTGAGGATGCCCACCACCCGGTCTGAGCGGCGTCGGAGGATCTCGTCGAGTCCGGCACCGCCTTCCGGCGTCTGGATCTCCCTGGCGTACGTCGGGCTGACCGTCGAAATCCAGTCGGCGTGCAACAGCCCGGCCTCGAGCATGGAATACCAACCCTCGTCGAGGTGATCCTGGTGGAGAAGACTGAGATCGCCGATCCCGAGGTCCTTGACCGTCTCCGCTCCGAAGGCGCCCTGGTATCCGAGGTTGTGGATGGTCAGCAGCGTGGGGACGTTGGACAGAGCGAGGTATTCAGTCCGTGTGAGGAGCGGGACGAGGCTGGTCTGCCAGTCGTTGCAGTGGATGACCTTCGGCTTGAATCCGGCGGCGATCGTCACGCGGAGCGCAAGGTGCTGGAAGGCGATCCACCGGAGGTGTTCGTCCGCATCGTCCGTGTAGAGCTGCCCTCGGTCGAATGCGCCGGGGACGTCGATGAACAGCGTGGACGTGTCGGGATCGGAGTACACCTGCCACTCCCACGTCTTGCCGCCGATGGTTGCAGGCTTGCCTGACAGTTCAGGTTCCGGCGTCAAGCTTGCGAGATCGATCGAGTCGTACCTCGGTGTGATCGTGAGAACCTGGTGGTCGAGCTCGCGCAACGCCGCAGGGAGTGCTCCGGAGACGTCGGCCAGTCCGCCGGTCTTCGACCAGGGGACCACCTCCGAACTCAGGAACAGGATCCTCATCGGATCGTGGCGACGAAAGCGGCCGCAGCTTCCAGATCCTCCAGGACTTGTTCGGGCGGGTTGGATTCGATTCCGAACAGCACGCGGTCGACTCCTGCGGCTTGGGCCCGATCGATCATCTTCTGCTCGGCAGGCGCTCCGAAGATGGTGATCGGAAAACCGGAGGGATCACGCCCTGCGTCTTCAAGGGCGCGACGAACGTCGGCGGTCTGCTCCGGGAGATCGGAGACCCCATGGGGAATCCATCCGTCACAGAACTCGACCAGATCCGCCACGGTGCGCGGGCCGAACTTGCCGCCGAGGATCACAGGGGGATGGGGCTGCTGGACGGGCTTGGGCCACGCCCAGGAAGGTTCGAGCGTCAGGTGCTCGCCTTCGAATGTCGCCTCGTCCTGGGTCCACAGTGCCTTCATGAGGAGGACCTTCTCGCGGAGGAGGCTCCGCCGTTGGGCGTACGACGTTCCGTGATGTTTCATCTCTTCGACGTTCCATCCGTAGCCGACGCCGAAGAGGAACCGCCCGTTCGAGATCTGGTCGATCGTGGCGACTTCCTTGGCCGTCCAGATCGGGTCGCGCTGGGCGAGGAGCGTGATGCCCGATCCGAGCTTGAGGCGGTCGGTGACTGCAGCCATCGCACCGAGCGCGACCAGTGTGTCGTGGGTCCGCCAGTACTTCTCTGGGAGGGGCGGTGCGTTCTTCCTGCCGCCCCACGGGGTCACCCGCGAGGTCGGAATGTGGCTGTGTTCGGTCAGCCACAACGACTCGAAGCCGAGTCGTTCGCAGTGCCGCGCCAAGTCGAGCGGCTGCATCGTGGTGTCCGTGGCGAAGATGTCGATACCGAATTCCATCCCCCGAGTATGCCCGGACGGATTTGTCGCCGGACCCTGCACCGGGGATCGTGATGGGATGCGCGATGCCATCGTCTCCGAGATCGTCCGGTCGGGGCCTATCCCCTTCGAGCGGTTCATGCATCTCGCGCTGTACGGAGACCGTGGGTTCTTTGCATCGTCGACTCTCCGCAGCCAGCGCGGGGGAGACTTCCTCACGTCGCCGGAAGTCTCTCCGATGTTCGGCGCGACCCTGGCGGGTTTCGTCGGGTCCGAACTCGACAGGATCGGTGACCCGTTCCGGCTCGTCGAAGTGGCCGGCGGTTCGGGGTCACTGCTCCGACCGTTGCGGGGTGCCGTCGATGTGGAGACGTGGGCGGTAGAGGTCTCCCCGGCGGCCGTCGAGTCGCTCGCCGAGGTCGTGGGTCCTGATCATGTCGTCGGCTCGATGGACGCAATCCCCGGGGACCTACGTGGCGTCGTGATCGCCAACGAACTCTTGGACAACCTGCCGATGGCGATCGCCCAAATGACCGACGGGGGTTGGAGGGAGCGATGGGTCGGTGCCGACGGAGGGGGTTTGGTGTTTGTCGACGCTCCCCCGCGGCGCCCGGTTCTCGACTGGCTGCAGCGGTTTGCCGGTCCGGTCGAGGTGGGGGGATGGGTCGAGGTCCAACTGGAGGCGTACGACTGGGTGATGACGACGGTGGGGCGGTTGGAGGCCGGGGCGGTCCTGTTGGCGGACTACGGCGACACGATGGAGAACCTGGCCCCGAGACGCCAGGACGGCACGCTTCGCACGTACCGATCACACCACCTGGGTCCACATCCCCTGGACGAGCCGGGAGCCACCGACATCACCGCCGACGTCAACTTCACCGCCATCGAAGCTGCGGCTCGGGAGGCTGGTGCCGAGGTCGGGCTGTGGCGCCAGGACGACTTCCTGGCATCGCTGGGCCTGCGTGACCGCATCAGCCAGATGCGCCACGAAGAGCTGGCATTGGCTCGTTCCGGCGACGAAATGGCTCGCCTCCGCCTCCGCACGATCCGCTCAGAAGCCGAAACGCTGCTCCACCCCCGCGGTCTGGGCGACTTCAGGGTGCTGGTGGCCAGGAAGTGACGGCGGGGCACAGCCTTTATCTCCGTTGTATCCCGGCAGCGATAACCTTTCTCTCATGAACAACGTCAAGACTGTCGGTCTGCTCGCCTTCATGAGCATTCTCCTGGTGCTGGTCGTCCAGTCCAACGGCGGTTCGGCCACCATCGCGCTGGTCTTCGCCGCCATCTTCAACCTGGGCGCCTACTTCTTCTCGGACAAGCTGGCAATCGCCGCCAGCCGGGCCAAGCCCGTCTCCGAGCACGAGCTGCCGCAGGTGTATTCGATCGTTCGACGTCTCGCCGCCCAGGCCGACATGCCGATGCCCCGCATCTACCTGATGGACTCACCGCAGCCGAACGCGTTCGCCACCGGGCGTAACCCGAAGCACGCGGCGGTCGCTGTGACGAGCGGAATTCTCCAGGTGATGACGAACGAGGAGTTGGAAGCGGTCCTCGCCCATGAACTGGCCCACGTCCGCAACCGGGACATTCTCATCAGTTCGATCGCGGCGATGATCGCCGCCGCCCTCTCGATGATCGCCCGGTTCGCGTTCTTCTTCGGAGGCGGCGGACGGGGCCGGGATAATCCGATGGGTGCCATCGGGGCGATCCTCGCCCTCATCATCGGCCCGATCGCGGCGATGTTCATCCGTTTCGCCATCAGTCGAGCCCGGGAGTTTCAGGCGGACGCCTCGGGTGCGGCCATCACGGGTCAGCCACTCCACCTGGCGTCGGCCCTGCGCAAGATCGGAATGGCCACCGAACGGATCCCTATGCAGGTGAACCCGGCGGTCAGCCAGCTGTTCATCGCCAATCCGCTGAGGGCAGGCGCTCGGGGCGGCATGTCCCGCTTCGGCAAGCTCTTCGCGACGCATCCGCCGATGGAAGATCGCATCGCTCGTCTCGAAGAGATGCACTACGGCGGGCCGACCTGACCCCGTGATCGAACTCGGTCCAGACTTCGCCCTCGTCATCGTCGGCGTTGCAGTCAGTGTGGTGGCGGCGTGGGGTTCGTCGATCTCGATCCGCTCGGCTGCCAGGGGCCCGCGCTGGGCGCTCGATCACCTGGCACGGATTCGCCCGTTTCTATTCGGCGGGGTGGTGGTCGGAGTGTTTCTGACGATCGTCGTTCGTCCGCTGTGGGCAGGGTTGGCAACCCTCTACGTCGCACTCACGATGCTCTTCTTGGCTGCGATGCTGCGTCGTGCCCTTCTCCGATTGGACGATGCGGGTGGGCTCGGCGAACTTCCGATCGAACGTCGACGCCAGATCGTGCAGCGGGCGCGCACCCTGATCCTCGTCGCCGGCGTCGTGCTGGCGGCGATCGGGGTGGGCGGGACGATGGCGGGGGCAGGTCCGGTCGGCTGGATGCCTGCAGTTCTCGGAGTCACGCTGGTCGTCACCGCAGTCTCGTTGTCGACCGAAAGCCGCGCCGAGGGCTGAACCGAGCCGATGTCCGTTGGTTGATTCAGGCCCGTTCCGTTATGATCCCTCCGCCTCGGCGAAGTCCGGGACAAGCCGGGATGCCCGAGCGGCCAAAGGGAGCAGACTGTAAATCTGCCGGCGTAAGC
>JBBDQP010000077.1:0-4642 GCA_040905965.1 Acidimicrobiia bacterium | reverse complement strand
CTGGGGGTCAAGAGGTCGGGAGTTCAAGTCTCCCCAGCCCGACCCTGCGGGACGCCTCCCTCGACCGGGGCGTCCCGCGACTCGTTTTATCCCTCCAAACGCTTCATTCCTGTAGCGCTGGTTCGCTAAGAACGGGGAATCGGCAGTCGGCAGCACCGCAGACAGCCGTAGCATTCGAGCGATGTTCGCTCAGATCTGGACCGTGCCAAACGCGGTTTCGTTCGCCCGTCTGCTGGCGATCCCGTACTTCTGGTACGTCCTCATCGGCCAGGACCGGGTCGTACTCGCCGCTCTGCTCATCTTCCTAATCGGTGGCACCGACTGGATCGACGGTTGGCTGGCCCGCAAACTCGGTCAGGAATCCGAGTTCGGGGCGCTTCTCGATCCGCTCGCCGATCGACTGATGATCGGATCGGCGTTGGTTGGCGGGCTGTTGGCCGGCGTGCTGCCCCTGATCATCGGGGTTCCGCTGATCATCCGTGAGGGACTCGTCGGGCTCGGTGCCGCATACGTGGCGTGGAAGGGCGGCGGTCGGCTCGAAGTGAGGTACCTGGGCAAGGTGGCGACCTTCATGCTGTACGGTGCGATCCCCTCGTTCTATCTCGCCGCGGCGGGATTTCTGCCCTGGGTATTCACTCCGGCAGCGTGGATCTCCGGAACGACCGGGCTGTTTCTCTATTGGTGGGTCGGAATCAGGTATGCGAGTGACAGCCGTCGGGCACTCGGCTCGATCTGACATGCCATCCGGCCCGACGCGACCGCTACCATCGCCGCTATGGAGTTGCCCGACGATCTGATCTATACCGAAGAACACGAGTGGATACGGCGAGGAGAAGGCACGGCGTTCCGCCTCGGAATCACCGATTACGCCCAGGATCAGCTGGGAGACATCGTCTTCGTAGAACTCCCCGATATCGGCGCGACTGTCGAAACCGGCGGCCTTCTGGCCGAGGTGGAAAGCACCAAGTCGGTCGGAGAGGTGTACGCACCGGTTGCGGGAAGGATCACCGCTGTGAACGAGCGTCTGGCCGATGAACCGGAACTCGTGAACTCAGATCCGTACGGCGACGGTTGGCTGGTCGAGATGGAGACTCCGGAAGCCGTGCCCACCATGCTCGACGCCGCCGCCTATCGCGCGCTCACCGAGTGAGGAGCAGGCGACAATGACCACCTGCCCGAACTGCGACTCGCCGCTCGACGGGGGCGAGACCACCTGTACGTCGTGTGGCACCCACTTTGAAGCCGATCCGACGGTGATATATGTGCCGGTCTCGGAGCACCATCCGGCCCTCAGCCCAGAAGACGCCCGTGATGTCGACGGGTTCGACGGGTATGCCCTCGTCGTCGAGCGAGGACCGCGCGCCGGTATGACTTTTGTCCTGCAGCCGGGCTCCACGACTGTTGGACGACACCCTGACTCGGACATCTTCCTGGACGACGTCACCGTCTCCCGGCACCATTGCCGATTCAGCGCAACCACCGAAGGCCTGACGGTGGAGGATGCAGGATCCACGAACGGCACCTACGTCAACAGCACCAGGGTCGACGAGCATCCTCTCGTCCCCGGCGACGAGGTGTTGATCGGTCGCTTCCACCTGATCGTTGCCCACGGGGATGGCTGAGCCTGTCGAGCCCGCCGACGAAGGGCTCCTTTCGATCGGAGAATTGATCAACGATCTTCGGGAGGAGTTCCCGGATGTATCGATCTCGAAGGTTCGTTTCCTCGAATCCCAGGGACTGCTTGCACCCTCCCGATCGGAGGGCGGCTACCGAATGTTCGACGACTCGGACCTCCAACGTCTCCGATTTATCCTCCGCCAGCAGCGCGATCACTTCCTCCCCCTCAAGGTGATCAAGTCCAAGCTGACGTTGTGGGAACGCGGGGAAGAGTTCGACGAGTCGGAGGCTCCCGGTCGCCTCGGTCTGTTGGAACACCGATCCGAACCGCTCAGCGAGCCCGAGCTCATCCGGCGTTCCGGCCTGTCCGAGACCCAGCTTGCAGCCCTTGTTTCCCACGGTTTGCTCGAAGAGCCGCGCGACGCCGTGTACCCGGCGGAGGCACTCGTCGTGGCATCGGAGGCGAGGAGGCTCTTTGCCCACGGCCTGGAGCCGCGCCATCTTCGTGCGGTCAAACACGCCGCCGAACGGGAGGTCGACGTGATTGCCCAGCTGACCGCCCCCTTGTTGCGCATCAAGAACGCAGAAGGCCAAGAGCAGGCACGCAACGTCGTTGAAGGGGCCGGCGACTCGATGATCGCCCTCCACCGGGCAATGTTGGCGGCCGAGCTGCGTCGACTGCTCGAATGAGTCGCCGCACTCTGGCGGTGATCTGCCTCGCCGCCCTTCAGATCGCCGCCATCTCCCCGCCGCGACCGATCGAACGTCTTCCGGTCGCCCCGCCTCCGACGGTGTCGGCACTTGCCTGGATCTTGTACGACGAGACGAACGACGTTGTCCTAGGTGGAGTGGACATCGATGTTCCCCGACCGATGGCGTCGACGACGAAGATGATGACCGGCCTTCTCGCCATCGAGTCAGGCCGCATGGATGAGATTGTCACCGTCTCGGCTCGAGCCTCCGACATCGGCGAGGCAGAGATCGGCTTGGAGCCGGGGGAGCGCCTCCCAATGTCGATGCTGGTGAATGCGCTGCTCATCCGGTCGGGGAACGACGCCGCCATTGCCGTCGGTGAGCACCTCGCCGGGAGCGTGGAACAGTTCGTCGCGACGATGAACGCCCGAGCGGCGGAACTGGGAATGACGTCGACCTCCTTTGCGAATCCGCATGGCCTCGATGCCGAAGGGCACTTCTCGTCGCCCCGGGATCTCCTCACCCTCGGCCGGACGGCCATGGCCAATCCAGGATTCGCGGAGATCGCCGGGACGACCCGATTTCGCGTGGCTGATGCACCCGATGGCACGGAACGGATCGCCGAGGCAACGAACACGCTCCTCACCACCTACCGCGGGACCTTCGGGGTGAAGACCGGCTTCACCTTCCGAGCCGGGCTCGTCTTCGTGGGCGGGGCCGAACGCGACGGACGCCGCGTCTGGGTTGTCGTGATGGGGTCCGACGGGTCTGGCGCGCACTTCCGGGATGCTGTCGCTCTCCTCGACCACGGCTTCGAAGAATTGCGGATCGTCGACACGATCGCCCGCGGCACGCCCTTCCGCCTCGAACCCGATCGGATCGATCCAGAAGTCACCGCACTGGCACGACTTCATGCCCTGACACTCATCGGATCACTCGACGATCCGCCGGTTGCCATCGAAGTGCCGGAGCCGGTCGAGCCACCGACCGAGTTGATCACCGCCGAGCTTCCTGGGCCGGCCGAAGCCCTCCGCTGGCTGTTCTCCGGGGTCGGAAATGGCTGACACCTACACCCTCGTTCTGCAGGAATCCGAGATCCGAACGCGGGTGGGGGAGTTGGGTCGAATCCTCACTGAGGACTATTCAGGATGTCGTCCGGTGATTGTGGGTGTCCTGACCGGCGCCTTGTGGTTTGTCGCCGACCTGGTCCGTTCCATCGACCTCGACCTCGACGTGGACTTCCTGCTGCTCAACCGCTTCGGAGAAGGCGGACGAATCCGCATCCAGACCGACACTGCGATACCTCTCGTCGACCGCGACGTGATCCTCGTCGAGGACATCGTGGATACCGGACTGTCCCTTACCGTTCTCCGCAGAATGATCGAGGAGCGGGGTGCGGCGTCGGTCCGCTGTGTTGCGTTGCTCGACAAGGTGACACGCCGCATCGTCGACGTTCCCCTCGAATACCGAGGGTTCGAGGTGGGCGACGAGTTCCTGCTTGGCTACGGACTCGATCACGAGGGGCTCTACCGGAATCTCCGTGACATCTGGGGTGTCCTCGACCTCGCCGAGTTCCGACGGGATCCCGAGCCTTTCCGACGGAGGGTTTTCGCCGGCGAATGAGGGACTGCGCGTTGGTTCCACCGAAGCGATAGGCTTCTCTCTATGGACACACAGGTCATCCCGATGGTGATCACTGGGGTGCGGGTCGAGGTTCCGTCGAACACCCCGATCGTGCTGCTACGCGAACAGTCCGGCGATCGCTTCCTGCCGATCTGGGTCGGACCGGTCGAGGCCATGGCCATCAGCTCGGCCATGGAAGGCAACCAGCCGCCCCGTCCACAAACACACGACCTTCTCGCCAGCACCATCC
This sequence comes from Acidimicrobiia bacterium, assembly GCA_040905965.1. GTDB lineage: Bacteria > Actinomycetota > Acidimicrobiia > Spongiisociales > ZC4RG35 > DATHWB01. The sequence continues at coordinate 459 of JBBDQP010000077.1, read as the reverse complement.
TTGCCCTTGGAGCCCACCTCGTGCGTGCGACCGTGACCGAACTCCGTGACAGTGTCTTCTTCGCAGAGTTGGTGTTCGACCTGGACGGTCGCACGGTGACCGTCTCGTCCCGTCCGTCCGATGCGATCGCCCTCTGTGTGCGGACATCCACGCCTCTCTTCGCAGAGCCGTCGGTGCTCGATGAAGCGGGAATCGAAATCCGCGACGACGAAGACGAGGCCGAGATCGAAGAGTTCCGAGAGTTCCTCGAAGACCTCACCGTCGAAGACTTCCTCGACGAGGAGTAGGGGAGAGCGAGCTCTATCTGTCCCCCCTCGGCCGCAGGCCGTCTGGGGGGACAGACGGACGAAGTCCGTCGAGGGGGGGCAGCGAGCTCTGCGAGTGATCTGTCCCTCCAGGAGCGCAGCGACGTTGGGTCTCTCCTATGTCAAGCGGCCATGTTTTGGCCTTGTTGTTGGT
>JBBDQP010000076.1:19567-27242 GCA_040905965.1 Acidimicrobiia bacterium | reverse complement strand
GAGATCAGTCACCTGACCGGTGCGCTCCGCGGCGAGGCGCTCTCCACCGCTCCGGCCCGCTCCCTCCGCGCCGCCCTCGTCTCCGACCGCCTCACCGTGATCGCCGAGTTCAAGCGGCGGTCCCCGTCTCGCGGCATGCTGGCCTCCAACCTCGACCCTGCCGTCCGGGCGAAGGAGTACGAGGCGGGGGGTGCCGCCGCCATCTCCGTGCTCACCGAGCCGGACCACTTCGACGGCTCCGATGACGACCTGCGTGCGGTCCGGGCCAGCACTCGTCTTCCGGTTCTCCGCAAGGATTTCACCCTCGACGAGTCCCAGATCTGGCAGGCGCGGGTGCTCGGCGCCGACGCAGTGCTCCTCATCGTGGCGTTGCTCTCCGACGACCAATTGGCCCACTTTCTCGGCGTTGCCCGCGAGGCGGGACTCGAGGCGCTGGTCGAGGTGCACACCGACGGGGAAGCCGAGCGCGCCGTCGCCGCAGGTCCGACAATCGTCGGCGTCAACAACCGCGATCTCACCACTTTCGATGTCGACTTGGCGACTGCCGAGCAGATTGCAGCCCGCCTCGTCGACGTGCCGGTGACGGTCGCCGAGTCGGGGATCTTCACCGCCGCCGATGCCGGACGAATGCGCCGGGCGGGCTACGACGCGGTGCTGGTGGGGGAGAGTCTGGTGAAGTCAGGCGATCCGGCTGCCGGGATCCGGGAGCTGGCTGTCTCATGACGTGGGTGAAAGTCTGCGGCCTCCGTACGACCGCCGACGTGAACGCGGCGCATGCGGCCGGCGCTGACGCCATCGGTTTCGTGCTCTCCCAGGAATCGCCTCGAGCGATCCGCCCGGATTTGGCCGCCCGGCTGATCGCCGATGCCGAACTTCCGTCTTTCCTCGTCACCGTCGATGCCAGTCCGGCCGAGATCCTCGACCTGGTCGACTTCACCGGAGCTTCAGGCGTACAGCCGCACGGGGCTGATTCGGAGGCAACGGCGGCCGCCGCCAAACGGGCCGGTCTGGCAGTGCTCCGCCCGGTTCGGGTGATCGAGGGTCTGGACCTCGCGCACATCCCCGATGACCAGATTCCGCTGCTCGACACGAACGTTCCCGGCATGCATGGCGGCACCGGCGTGCGCTTCGACACCGACCTCATCCCCGCGACCGAACGGGACTGGGTGATGGCGGGGGGCCTTGATCCGTCCAACGTCGCCGAGGCGATTCGCACCGTCCGGCCTTGGGGAGTGGATGCGTCGAGCGGCCTAGAGTCGTCGCTCGGCCACAAGGATCATGAACTGATCGCAGCATTCGTCCAGGAGGCGAAGCACGCATGACCACCGCACGGTTGGACCGACCCGACGAGCACGGCCGCTTTGGCGAGTTCGGCGGTTCGTTCGCGCCTGAGACGTTGATGCCGGCGCTCGCCGAACTCGAGGCGGCGTTCCGCGACGCCTGGTCCGACCCGGATTTCGTCGACGAGTACCGGAGGGTGTTGCGTGATTTCGTGGGCCGGCCGACCCCGCTGCACGAAGCCCCCCGCCTCTCTGAAAAGTTGGGCGTCCGGGTCGTGCTCAAGCGCGAGGATCTCGCCCATACCGGCGCGCACAAGATCAACAACGCCATCGGCCAGGGGCTGTTGGCCAAGCGGATGGGCAAACCACGCCTTCTGGCGGAGACTGGCGCCGGTCAACATGGGGTGGCCACTGCCACCGCCGCCGCTTTCCTCGGACTGGAATGTGACGTGTTCATGGGGACGGTGGACATCGAGCGCCAACGGCTGAATGTCATCCGGATGGAGATCCTCGGCACGACGGTTGTCCCGGTCTCCTCCGGCGCAGGCACCCTCAAGGACGCCGTGAGCGAGGCGATGCGCAATTGGGTGGCCACCGTCGAGAACTCCCACTACATCATCGGCTCGGTCGTCGGTCCGCATCCGTTCCCGTGGATCGTGCGTGAGTTCCAGAAGGTGATCGGCGAGGAGGTGCTCGCCCAGATGGAAGGTGACCTGCCCGATGTGGCTGTCGCCTGTGTGGGTGGCGGGTCGAACGCGATGGGGCTGTTTCATCCGCTGGCCGGGCTCGGGATCGAGTTGGTCGGGGTGGAGGCTGCCGGATACGGGATCGAGACCGGCAAGCACGGTGCGTCGATCGGCGCCGGTTCGCCCGGTGTCCTGCACGGCAGTCGCACCTACATGTTGCAGGATGCCGACGGCCAGGTCCTCGAGGCGCATTCGATCTCGGCCGGACTGGACTACCCGGGTGTCGGTCCCGAACATTCCTTCTTCCATCAACTCGGCCTCGCCCGTTATGAGTCGGTCACCGATGCCGAGGCGCTCGAAGGCGTCGAACTTCTCGCTCGCACTGAGGGGATCATTCCTGCCCTGGAGAGCGCCCACGCCGTCGCCTGGATCGCTCGCGAAGCAGAGTCGCTCAAGGGCCGTACCGTGTTGTTGAACGTCTCAGGCCGGGGTGACAAGGATGTCGAACAGATCGCCGCACATCGGAAGCCGCACTGATGGGTGTCGACCGTCTGCGGGCGATGTTCACCGCGGCCCGCGTCGAAGGTCGGGCGGCGTTTCTCCCATACCTGACCGCGGGCTTGCCGTCGCCGGCGGACTCGGTTGCCCTTTTCGAGGCGATGGCCAAGGCGGGCGCCGACGGTTTCGAGGTTGGCATCCCCTATTCGGACCCGCTGATGGACGGTCCCGTCATCCAGCAGGGGAGCGAACGGGCACTGGCTGCAGGCACCACGCTCGATGTCGCTCTGGGCCTCACCGGTGAGATCGTCGTCTCGACCGGGATACCAACCCTGGCGATGACCTACGCGAATCCGGTGTTCCGGCGCGGCGTGGACACTTTCTGCGGGGCGCTCGCCGCGACCGATGCGGACGGGATCATCGTTCCCGATCTGCCCGTCGACGAGGCAGGCCCGGTGTTGAAGGCTGCCGAGCGTCACGGTCTCGGGACTGTGCTGTTTGTCGCCCCCACCTCCAACGACAACCGGATCAGGGCGGTGGCGGCGGCCGATCCCGTCTTCATCTACGCCGTCGCCGAGATGGGCGTGACGGGGGAGCGGGGTTCGGCCAGCTCCCACGTGGTCTCGCTCGCCGAACGGATCCGGGCGGTCACCGATGCCCCGATCGTGTTCGGAGTCGGGATCTCCACCCCGGACCAAGCGAAAGCCGCCGCCGAGGTGGGTGACGGGATCATCGTTGGCACTGCACTGGTGCGGAGGGTGTTGGAGGCTGCTGGTCCCCAGGATGCGGCGGCCAGTCTGGCGAGCGCCGTCGGCGAGATCGCCACCGCCCTCCGCGCCTGAACCGTGGAATTGAGCAACGACCACCGTGTTGGTGACCGGTCATCTCAGCCAGGGAGTGGGGGAGTGGGGGATGCGGCAAAGATGAGTGCGGTCCGGTGGCCGTCGCGATTCGGACCCTACCCGTTGACGCAAATCGCGTAACGGATTCTCGGGTGCCGGAGGTGGGACTCGAACCCACACGTCCGTGAGGACAATGGATTTTGAATCCATCGCGGCTGCCGATTACGCCACTCCGGCCGGACCACACGATAGGTCATTCTTTCGGTCCGAGGAACTCGTCGAGAAACGCCACATCCTCGCGCCGAGACACGGCGATGTTCTTGCGACTGGCCTGCGTCCAGTGGACACCAAGGGCATCGCACGTCTCCTTGAATAGGCGTTGGATGTCGGCCGACTCGTTCGAGAACATGTAGCGGCTGTAGCGGTAGTGCCGAATGCCGGTGGGAAGGCGCCGTGTGATCGGGTTGATATGACGACTCCCATCGGATTCGTAGAGTCCTCGCAGGAACTCTTCGGGATGGCCATCGACGATCCTTTGTTGCCAGCGTTCGAGTGCGATGTGGCGTGTGTGCTTCATGCCGGGGCCGGCTTGCGGGAACTCACACTTCCAATGCTTCCAACTCGAACCGACCTCGATGCACCCGGGGTGGGTCGTCAGGCCGATGCGATCCGACCCCCGAATTGTCGACATAGAGCGCACGCACCCTTCGATGATCCTCGGGTACTTCTCGTCGAGGAAGACTCGCAGCCTGGTCACACCGCGTCGCTGGTCGCTAATGGTGCCATCGCCCAGATACAGTCCGAAGAGATGGGCATACGTACGAGCCCGGCCGACCGCTTGCTGTTCAACCGCCGAACAGGAACCGTCACAGTCGATTCCCGCCCGGCCCGCCTCACCTTCTCGATGCCGATATCCCTCGCCAATTCGCCACTCCCGAACGGTCGCCCGCGGGATCCCCGTTGCCCTTGCAATCTCTGAATCGTTCAGGCCACGGCTGACCAACTCCATCGCCTGTTCGTACTCTTGGCTGGATCTCACGGTGGCGAACGTATCGAACACGTGTACGACGGTCAATCCTCTTGTACGATGCCGGTCATCGTGAGGATCACCAGAAAGCTGTTGGCTGTTACCGACAAGATTCAGGCGCTGACTGCCGAGCGCGGTCAGGTGAGCGGTGAGCTCGAATTTCACCGCCACATCAACGACGACGCCCAGCGTGACGCTGCCGTCTCCGGCGCCAACGAGGATCGATTGGAGGCGACGGCGACCGCCGCCGACGTCCGCCGGTTCGAACGACGGCTCGCCGAAATCGACCGCGGTCTGGCCAAATTGGAACGCAAGCGCCAGTCCCTGCTCGCCAAGCTCGACTGACTCAGAGGTAGCGTCCGGCTCCGATGCCCACTCTCGTTCTCATCGACGGTCATTCGATCGCCTACCGCGCCTTCTTTGCCCTTCCCGAGGATTTGGCGACAACTTCGGGCCAGGTGACGAACGCCGCCTACGGCTTCACCCGCATGCTTATCCGCCTGCTCGCCGACCATCGCCCTGACGGCATCGCCGTTGCCTGGGACGTGTCCCGCCAGACCTTCCGCTCCGAGCAGTACCCGGAGTACAAGGCGAATCGCAGTGCGACTCCTGACGCCTTCAAGTCTCAGCTTCCTCTCATCCGGGACGTGCTCGACTCGCTCGGGGTTCGCCAGATCCAGTTGGAGGGTTTCGAGGCTGACGACGTGATCGCCACGGTGGCCGGCCAGGCCGCCCAGGACGGATGGCGGGTGCTGGCTGTCACCGGCGACAGGGATTCGTTCCAGTTGATCGACGACGACGTCAACGTCGTCTACACCCGCCGGGGTATCACCGACGTCGTTATGGCCGACGCCGTCTGGGTATTCGAACGCTACGGCATCACCCCCGCCCAGTACGTCGAGTACGCCGCCCTCCGCGGCGACAATTCGGACAATCTTCCCGGTGTGCCGGGGGTGGGGGAGAAGACGGCGGCCAAGCTCATCTCCTCCTACGGCAGTCTGGAAGGGATTTTCGAGCATCTCGATGAGCAGACTCCCAAGCTGAGGGAAAATCTGGAGGCGAGCCGGGATCAGGTGTTCCTCAATCGCAAACTGATGACGCTGGTGCGGGATCTCGACCTAGATGTCGTTCCGGCGGAGTTGGCTCGGGGCGAATGGGATCGGACGAGGGCGCGTGACCTGTTCACCAGCCTCGAGTTCCATTCGATGTGGGACGACCTGGTCGCCGTCCAGCCCGGCGAGACCTCCGAGGCCGAAGTTCTGGAGACGGAGGGGCGGATGGCGACAGAGGCGGATTTCGCCGCGATCGCGGATCTCGCCGAGATCGTCTGCGATTGGTACGACGACGACGGGCTGGCCGCATGGCTGGATGGCGCCGTCGTTCTCATCCCGATCGATCGGCTCGACCGAATCAAGGACCGCTTGGAGGATCCGGAGGTTCCGAAACTCTTCCACGACGGCAAGCGGGTGATCCGCCGCCTTGACGGTCTCGGAATCGACGTCACCGGCGTCGGCTTCGACACCGCTCTCGCCGCCTACGTGGTGAACCCGGCCAGCCGCTCCTATGACCTGGCCGAGTTGGCGGTCCGCTACCTGGATGTCGAATTGGAGTCGCCGGACGTCGAAGAGTCGGCCTCCACCCAGGCGGCGTTCGATTTCCGCGAGGGACCGGACCTCGACGGGGTCGCCCGTCGGGTGGAGGCGATCGCCCGTCTCGCCGCTCAAATGCGGACGGAGTTGGCGGACCGCGCCGAGTTGGACCTCTTCGAGCAGATCGAACTGCCGCTGGTCGCGGTGCTCGCCCGGATGGAGTCGGCCGGCATCGCAATCGACCGGGAGTATCTGGAGAGTTTGGGTGACGACCTCCGCATCCGGCTGGCCGAGCTGGAACGCAAGATCCACGGCCACGCCGGTGAGCCGTTCAATGTGAACTCGACCGATCAGCTCCGCGCGATCCTCTTCGACCGTCTCGGACTGCCGGTCAGCAAGAAGACGTCGACGGGCAAGCCTTCGACGGATGCGAGCGTGCTCGAGAAGCTGCGAGATCGTCATCCGCTGGTCGCCGACCTTCTCGAATACCGCGAGTACGAGAAACTGCGTTCCACCTACGTCGACGGGTATCTGCCGCTGATCCGGCGCGACGGTCGCATCCACACGACGTTCAATCAGATGGCTGCCGCCACCGGCCGCCTCAGTTCGGAGGAGCCGAACCTGCAGAACATCCCGGTGCGGTCCGAGTCCGGTATGACCATCCGCCGGGCGTTTGTCCCGCGGGGAGGGTGGACGTTCATCGTCGCCGACTATTCCCAGATCGAACTGCGGGTGATGGCGCACATGACCGAGGACGACGGGTTGGTCGGTGCCTTCAGGGAGGGCCAGGACATCCACACGGCGACCGCGTCGCGGGTGTTCGGTGTCACGCCTGATCTGGTGTCGGGCGAGATGCGGCGCAGGGCGAAGGTGATCAACTTCGGACTCCTGTACGGGATGGAGGCTTTCGGTCTTGCCCAGCGTCTCGACATTTCTCGGGAGGAAGCCCAGGCGCACATGGATGCCTACTTCGCCCAGTTCCCCGACGTGAAGGCGTTTCTGGACGGGGTGGTCACCGAGGCGCGGCGTAACGGGTACACGTCGACCTTGTTCGGCCGCCGCCGCTATCTGCCGGAGTTGAAGTCCGACAACTTCCGTATCCGGCAGATGGGGGAGCGGATGGCGCTGAATGCCCCGGTGCAGGGCACGGCGGCCGACATCATCAAACTGGCGATGATCGCCCTCGATCGCGAACTGATCACGCGCAAGATGCAGTCGACGATGCTCCTGCAGATCCACGACGAGCTGATTCTGGAGGCACCGCCGGAGGAGCTGGACGACGCGGTCGCCCTCACCAAGGAGACGATGGAGCACGTCACCTCCCTGATCGTCCCCCTCACCGTCGACATCCACACCGGCACCGACCTCGCCAGCGTCAAGGACTGACCCCCCCTTCCCGTTTCTAGCGAACCAGCGCTTCAAGAATGAAGCGTTTGGAGGGGTAAAAGGTGGCGGGGGGTCGCGCAGTTGGTGGCTTCGCGAGCGACTGGTAGCCTTTGGAGTGCCTCGGTGCCGCTTCGCGCGTGCCGGGAGTAATCCTTCGGAGGTAACGAAACCATCTATGTCTGAGAACGAGTCTGCGCCGCGCGACGACGAAACCGTCGTCGACGATGCGCCCGAGACCCCCGCGGCCGATCCGGTCGTCGAGGCGGTAGCCCAAGAAGAAGCCCAGGAACCCGTCGAGCCGGTCGCCGAGGAAGTCGTGGTAGCCGACGCCCCCGAGGCATCCGACGAGGCCGAGTCCACCCCGGAA
>JBBDQP010000076.1:8760-19467 GCA_040905965.1 Acidimicrobiia bacterium | reverse complement strand
GCCCCTGCCGCGGCCGCTCCGGTTCCCGGCAAGGTGGCCATCGTGGCACCGGATCTCTCCGATCTGCCCGACGAGATCATGGACGACTTCGAGGCGGCAATCGCCGCCACTGTCCTTGAGTTCAAAGAGGGCGACATCGTCGAGGGCACCGTCGTCAACGTCGATCAGGACGGCGCCATGCTGGACATCGGATACAAGTCCGAGGGTCTCATCCCCACCGAAGAGCTTTCGATGCGCAAGAACGTCGACCCGAAAGACATCGTCAAGGTGGGCGATCGGGTCGAGGCGCTGGTTCTGAACAAGGAGGACGACGAGGGTCGTCTGATCCTGTCGAAAAAGCGCGCCCAGTACGAGCGTGCCTGGGGCCGCATCCAGCAGGTGACCGATAACAAGGAAACCGTGACCGGAACGGTGATCGAGGTCGTCAAGGGCGGCCTGATCGTCGATATCGGCCTCCGCGGCTTCCTGCCTGCGAGCCTCGTCGACCTACGGCGGGTTCGCGATCTGGATCCGTTCATCGGTACTCAGATCGAGGCGAAAGTCATCGAGTTGGACCGCAACCGCAACAACGTGGTCCTGTCCCGTCGGGCGTACCTGGAGGAGGAGCAGGCCGAGCAGCGCACCGCCTTCCTGGACGGTCTGGCCGAGGGCGAAGTTCGCGAGGGCACTGTCTCCAGCGTCGTCAACTTCGGTGCGTTCGTGGATCTGGGCGGCATGGACGGCTTGGTTCATGTCTCCGAGCTTTCCTGGCAGCACGTCAACCACCCTTCCGAGGTGGTGAAGGTGGGCGACAAGGTCACCATCAAAGTGCTGGAAGTCGATCTGGACCGCGAGCGGATCAGTCTTTCGATCCGCCAGACTTTGGAGGACCCGTGGGTGGTCTTCGAGCGGGATCACGAGGTCGGTCAGATCGTGGAGGGCACCGTCATCAAGACAGTGCCGTTCGGAGCCTTCGTGTCGATCACCGACGGTGTGGAGGGTCTCGTCCATGTTTCCGAGATCGCAGTGCACCGGGTGGAGTCGCCCGAGTTGGAGTTGTCGATCGGCCAGAAGGTGACGTCGAAGATCACCGAATTGGACGACGAGCGTCGCCGGGTGAGTCTTTCGATCAAGCAGGCGCTTCCGGATTGGAAGGAGCGCGAGGAGCAGCAGGCTTCTTCGGCTCCTTCGTCCGCACCGTCTTCGTCAGCGCCGCGGAAGCGTCCGCAGCGTCGCGAGTTCGAGCGTGAGTTCGGCCCGGAGGCGGAGGAGCGTCCGCCGGTGGCGGTGGATGCGTCGCTTGAGGCGATCTTGCAGGAGTTGAAGGAGCGGGGGATCGGTCGTCGCTGAGAGCGACATGTCCTGATCGAATGACCACTGCCTGCGGGCCTTGCGCGACATTCGGGCTCAAGTCGACTCACCGGCACGACGAAAACCCTTTCGGACGGACAGTTGCCTGTAGCGTCTGGGGCCGGTTCGGGGACGATCCGTTTCCGCACCGACAACAGATACATTCAGCGAGCGAGCTCAACAGGGACCGTTGCGCCGTTGGCGCGATCCGGCCGAGGACCAGGTTGTTCCGGAGTTGACCGAATGAGGCGCATTGATGGGTAGGAGAGCGATGGTCTTGGTGGTGGCGCTGGTTCTCGCCGGCGTAGCCGCATTCTCGGTCTTCCAATACTTGACGAACATCGAGAACGAGTTTCGTGAGGCGCGGGCGGAGATCCGGGTGTTCCGAGCGGTCCAGACGTTGGCCGAGGGCACGGAGGGCGACTTCGTTCTTCAAAACCGCGGTGTGTTGTACGTGGCGGGCATCGACCAGCGTGACGATCTTCCCGCCGATGCGATCACCGCGACCTCCGACGATGACATCGCCCAGCTCCAGCAGGTGCTATCCGGCCGTGTGGCCGCCGGTCCGATTTCGGCGAACAGCGTGTTGACCGCCTCCCAGTGGGTGGAGTTGACGACTCAGATCACACCGCTCGCAGATCTTCTGGCCGAGGGGACCGTGGCTCTCACGATCAGCCCGGGGGCGATCCAGGGTGTGAACGGGTTCGTGCAGGCGGGTGACCGCATCAACGCCATCATCACCCTCGATATCGACTTCGAACTGACTGCTCTCGCCGAGGATGCTCCCGATTTCGGAATTCCGGTGGAGCAGGAGGAGGACCCCGAAGCCACTGATGAGGGGGCGGTGACAGTCCCGTACACCCGCCACGTCCTGCAGGGTCTGCGGGTGATTGCGGTCGGTTCTGATGTGCGACGTGATCCTGATGCCCCGCCGGTGGTCGATGCCGCCGGCACCGAGACCGACGCCGCGGTGCAGGCCGAGGGCGGCGCGCCGATCCCTTCGACGGTGTTCACCCTCGAGGTGACACCGGAGATCGCCGAACGTCTCATCTTCGCCCAGCACGTCGGCGCTTTGTATTACACCCTGGTTCCGCCAGACTTCGTGGAAGTCGATACCCTCGGTGTGACAATCGAGAATCTCTTCGAAGGTGACCTCGTCCAGGACATCTTCGGCGGGTGAGAGGATGTCCGTGTCGCTGACCGACAACGATCTGCTCGTCATCGACGACGATGACGACTTCATCGACGGCGCCAAGCGTCTCTTCGATGGGAGGCTCCCGACGGGCCGCTCGATCAGTGACGCCTTGTCGGCCATCGAGGATGGGAATCTGCGGATGGTCATTTTGGGACCGTCGTACGCCAGCGTTTCCGCCCTCGACGAAGTGCGCGATCTGCGCGCTGCCGACCCCACCCTGATTTCGCTGGTGGTCGCCGAGTCCGTGACCGCCAACCTGCTTCGCTCTGCGATGCAGCGCGGGGTGTCTGATGTGATCGAGGCGCCTTTGACCGAGGAGAAGATCACCGCGGCAATCAGCCAGTTCTTTTCGGATGTGTTGAAGACGCAGGCGACCCGGCATGGCTCGTCTGCGTCGCTGGACGGCCCGCCGACCGGTGAGATCGTCACCGTCATGTCGGCCAAGGGCGGGAGCGGCAAGACGGTCACGGCCACCAACCTGTCGGTGCTCCTCGCCCAGGAGGAGGGCAAGACGGTGTGTCTGGTCGACGCCGACCTCCAGTTCGGCGATGTGTGCCTCGTCCTCCAGCTGGAACCGAAGTTCACGGTGCTCAACGCCACGGCCGAACTGCACCGCCTGGACGAGCAGCTCATCAATTCGATTCTCACCGCTCATCACACCGGTCTGAAGGTGTTGGCTGCGCCGTTGGAGCCGGCGTTTGCCGACATCACCCCGGCCGATCTGCTGCAAATCATCGACTTGCTGAAGACGATGTTCGACTACGTCGTGGTGGACACCGCCTCGTCGCTCGACGAGCTGCTGCTGTCCCTCCTGGAGAAGTCCGATCAGGTGTTGATGGTGGTCGACATGGATCTGCCGTCGGTCAAGAACGCCAAGCTGGCTCTGGAGACGTTGCGGCTGCTCAAGTACCCGACGAACAAGGTTCGTCTGGTATTGAACCGCGCGAGTTCCAGGGCTCGGCTGGACGACCGCGAGATCGAGGGAGCGCTCAAGGCTCGGATTCGGGCCCGCATCCCCACGGACTGGGACGTGCAGGCTTCCGTCAACGAGGGCCGACCCGTGGTGGAATCGAATCCGAAATCGAAAGTGTCGAAGGGGTTCGGGGAAGTCTTCGAGCTTGTGACGGGCCACAAGGTAGATGTTGCTTCAGGCGGCGGGTTGTTCCGCCGAAATTGATGGGAGGCTCGCAGACGGGCTCCCGGGCTGGGGCCGGCCGATAACACGAGGGGTCGATTCACATGGCATCGCTGTCAGAACGGGTTGCAGCGGCACGAACCAACGAAGTCTCACCAACGAGTGGCCAACGGTCCGAGGCCATTCAGGAACTTCGGGGGCGTCTGCATTTCAAAGTTGTCGACGAACTCGGTCCCACGCTGTACGACCGTCAGATGTCCGATGCCGAGTTGCGGCTCCGGGTCATGGAGATGCTGGAGTGGGCTGTTGAACAGGAGCAGAGCCTCCCGCTGTCGACCTCCGACCGCAAGGCGCTCCTCAACGAGATCGCATCGGACGTTCTCGGCTACGGACCGATCGACCCGTTGCTGAACGACCCGGACGTCACCGAGGTCATGGTGAACGGCCCGTATGACATCTTCACGGAGCGCAACGGCAAGCTCACGAAGTCCGATATCCGATTTGTCGACGAGACCCATCTCCGCCGTATCATCGACAAGATCGTTGGCCAGATCGGCCGCCGGGTTGACGAGGCGACTCCGATGGTGGACGCCCGCCTTCCCGACGGTTCCCGTGTGAACGCCGTCATCCATCCTCTCGCATTGGGCGGCCCGTTCCTCACGATTCGAAAGTTCGCCGTCGATCCGTTCACCGAGCAGGACCTGATCAAGTTCGGAACCTTCGACCAGCGCACCGCAGATTTTCTCCGGGCATGTGTGGTGGGGCGTCTGAACGTGATCATCTCCGGTGGTACCGGTTCGGGGAAGACGACCACCCTCAACGTGCTCTCGTCGTACCTGCCAGGCGACGAGCGGATCGTCACCGTGGAGGACGCCGCCGAGCTCCAGCTCCATCAGGATCACGTGCTCAGTCTGGAGACCCGCCCGGCCAACATTGAGGGCAAGGGTGCGATCACCATTCGCGACCTGGTCCGTAACACTCTCCGTATGCGTCCCGACCGCATCGTCGTCGGTGAGTGTCGCGGCGGCGAAGCTCTGGACATGCTGCAGGCCATGAACACCGGCCATGACGGTTCGTTGACCACTTTGCACTCCAACTCGCCCCGCGACGCCATGTCCCGCCTGGAGACTCTGGTGATGATGGCCGGATACGACTTGCCGGTCCGCGCCATTCGTGAGCAGATTGCCTCCGCCGTCGATCTCGTCGTCCAGATCAGCCGTTTGAAGGACGGTTCTCGTCGTATCACCCATGTGACCGAGATCGAGGGCATGGAGGGTGACGTGATCACCCAACAGGACATCTTCCTGTTCGATCACGGCATGGGCTTCGACGAGGAGGGGAAGTCGCAGGGCAAGCTGAAGGCGACGGGCATTCGGCCGTCGTTCTCCGAGAAGCTGCACGATCAGGGTGTCAGGCTCCCTGCAGACCTCTTCGAGCCCGAGCCGTTCGTTCGCCGCTCCGGCCAAGACGACGTTTCCTTGGTCCGGTGAGAAACCCCCGACTTCTGCTCGTCGCATTCCTGGCGCTTGTGGCGGTGCTGCCCGGTGTCGCGCTCGCCCAGACGTCGGGTGCGGTGGTCGAGATCGTCAATGTCAACGAAGGTCGGTTCTCCGACAACGGTCGGGTCACCTTCGTTATCGAGTTCCGTAATCTGATCGAGCCGCTGGATCCCGCCCAACTCCAACTCACCGAGAACGGTGTGCCGATCGAGGATGCTGAGATCGATTTGATCTCGAACGTGAGCGTGCCCCAGGGCGTGGTTCTCGTGATCGACTCGTCAGGTTCGATGGCGGGGCCTGCCATCGAAGCCGCCAAGACCGCCGCCAAGTCTTTCGTGGCCCAGAAGCGGGCGGAGGATTTCATCGCCCTGGTGACCTTCTCCGACGCAGTCCAAGTGCTGAGTAATTTCACGACCAGCCGTGGCACGCTCAACGCCCAGATCGACGGGATCGTCGCCGAAGGCGGGACCGCCATGTATGACGGCATCATTCGGGGGACCGAGCTGTTCTCGTCTTCGACAGATCAGATCCGCAAGAACATGATCGTGCTGTCCGACGGGTTGGATGAGAATTCGACGGCGGCGTTGGCCGACGCCATAGCGGCCGTCGATGCCGCCGGTATCCGCACATTCGGTGTGGCCTTGGAATCCACGGCGTTCGCACCCGACGAGTTGCAGAGCATCGTCGCCGCCGCCGACGGGCTCTTCCTGTCGACACCCGACCCCGACCAGCTCTCCAGCCTGTACAGCCAGATCCAGCAGGAACTGGGCAACACGTTGGTCGTCCGGTACAACTCTGACATCGCCAACCCGGGCGAGATCGAACTCGGTGTTCAGTACGGGGCGTTGCAGACGGCCCGGGAGTTCGTTTCGCCCGGCTATGTGGTGTCGACCACGGTTCCCGCCGGTCCGACGACCACGACGACGCTGGTGATGGCCGCCCCGATCGTGATCGAGTCGACCCTGCCAATAGACGCGGAGCTGGTGAAGATCGGCGCCGCCGGGCTGATCGGTGTGACCACCGCACTCTTCCTGTTCGTCCTCTTCGGCGGGCGTCGGGACAAGAACGAGAACACGTACGTGAAGCGCCTTGCTGCCTACGGTCGGAGGGAGCGCCAGGACGAGAAGAAGCCGTTCTTCCAGTGGATCCCGCTGGTCGGTCGATTCACCCGCCGCGCCGAAGAAGAGGTCAAGAAGCGCGGACTGCTGGGGGCCGTGAATGCCACCCTCGAACAGGCCAATATCGCCATGACTGCGGGTGAGGCCATCCTCACCGCTCTCGGTATTTCAGTTGTACTCGGTGTACTGACGGCACTGTTCACCTTCAACATCATCACTGGCGTGATCGTGGCCGTGATCTCGGTTCTGCTCGTGCTCTTTACGATCAACTTCGTCGGCAAGCGGGAGAAGAAGAAGTTCGAAAAACAATTGCCCGACACCCTCACTCTGCTTTCCACTTCGCTTCGTGCCGGGTATTCGCTGTTGCAGGCGGTAGAAGCCGTCGCGTCCGAGGCGCCCAACCCGACGGCTCGGGAGTTCAGCCGTGCCTTCACCGGGGCCAGGTTGGGCGTTTCTGTGACGGAGGCTCTCGATGGCATCACGGAACGCACCCAGTCGGAGGACTGGCGGTGGGCGGCGATGGCCATCGAGATTCAGCGCGAAGTGGGTGGAAACCTCTCTGAGGTGCTCCAGACGGTGGCCGACACGATGCTGGCACGAAACCGGTTGAAGGGCGAGATTTCTGCTCTCACTGCCGAGGGCAAGATTTCGGCGGTCGTGCTGGGCTCCCTGCCTTTCGTCATGGGTCTGTTCTTGTGGACGACGAACAGGGAGTATCTCCAGCCTCTCTTCGACGAAACGTTCGGCCGGATCGCCCTCGGTTTCGGCTTGCTCCTCATCGGGGCCGGAATCTTCTGGCTCCGGAAGATCATCGATATCAAGGTATAGGCCAGTGGATCCGAGACTTCTCCCCGTCGTGCTGGTGTTCATCACCATCGTCCTGCTCATCGTCTGGATCGGTTTTGCCGTTGTTCGGGTCCAGAAGTCCGCGGTCGAGCGTCTTGCCGTCTACGGACGGGCATCGGCGAGTCGCGATCAGGTCCTCGATCAACCGTTCGCGGAGCGGGCGCTGGCACCGGTCGTTCTGTGGCTGGGCCGACTCGCCAACCGGTTCACACCGATCGGGTACCTCGACAACGTCCAGAAACGGCTGATATACGCCGGGAATCCGGGAAACGTTGATGCCACGTCCCACGTGCTCGTCAAGGTCATATTGTTCATTGCTGGTGTGATCGCTTCGTGGTTTTTGAGAGATGTCGGTGACGGTCTCCTGAAGACCCTCACCATCTTCGGCCCACCTCTCCTCGGATTCTTCGGACCCGATGCCTGGCTGCAACGTCACATCGACGATCGGAAGTCGGCGATCCAGAACGCATTGCCTGACACGCTGGATTTGCTCGTGATCTCCGTGGAGGCGGGCCTCGGCTTCGACTCCGCTCTCGCCCGGGTGGTGCAGACGGTGCCAGGACCTCTGTCTGAGGAGTTTTTCCGGATGCTGCAGGAGACCCGGGTCGGAGTGAGCCGCCGAGACGCCATGCGTCATCTGATAGATCGGACCGACATCGACGAACTGCGCTCCTTCCTGCTCGCCATGATGCAGGCGGAGGCATTCGGTGTGACGATTGCCCGGGTGTTGCGGGTGCAGGCCGATGAGATGCGTGTGAAGCGGCGTCAGCGGGCACAGGAGAAGGCGTTTGCCGCTCCCGTCAAGCTGGTGTTCCCGCTGGTGTTCTGCATCTTCCCGTCGCTCTTCATCGTGCTGCTCGGACCGGCGGCTATCCAGATCGCGGACGCTTTCTCCGGAATTTGAACGCCATCCGACGACTGCGTCCACTCGATCTCACCTGGGTCCTTCCGTGGACGGTCCTCGCCGTGGCGGCGATTCAACCGATCCGCGACAACTCGTTCCTCTGGCATGTTCGGGCAGGGTCCGTCCAGATCGTTGATGGCAGTGTTCTGACGGCGGATCCATTCAGCTTCACTCGTGCGGGCGCCAGTTGGAGAACGCAGTCCTGGTTGGCTGAGCTCGCGTTTGGCTGGCTCGATGTTCGGATGGGGCTCGCCTTCGTGCCCTCCGTCGTCTTCGCGGCGTTTGCGGTCGTGTTCCTCGGCGTGTGGCTCTTGGCGCGGGAAGCGAATCGAAGTCCTCTCGTGCCCGCTGCCATCATGCTCGCGGCCGCCTGGACCGGTGCGGCGTTCATGAATCCACGGCCCGCCGTGTTCAGCTTTGGCCTCATCGTGCTTGTGTTGCTGGCGAGCCGCCCGAAGCTCCGATGGGCGTTACCGCTGCTGATGTGGGTCTGGGCGAGTGTTCATGCGAGCTTTGCCCTTGGGTTCATCATCGTGTGCGCAGAGAGTCTCAGGCGGACGCGGGCGATTCCGTGGCGCGACCTCGTGCCGATGGGCGTCGCGACGCTCTTGACGGCACACGGTATCGGCGTCGTCGAGTTCCTTCTCGGCTTCGTGCGGAGTAGCGGTGCCTTGGACCATCTTTCGGAGTGGAGGACGCCGTCGTTCGTCAGTCTGCCCTTCCTCCTCGTCATTCCGATCGTGCTGGCACTTTTCGCCGGGGCGGCCAGGGGACGGCTCGACCTCAGTGAGCTATGGATCGTCGGGCCCGCACTGTTTCTGCTGGCATCTTCTGTCCGCGCAGTCCTTCCTGGGTTCCTGCTACTGCTGCCGTCGTTGGCCCGCAGCCTGGGGGAGTTCCGTGTGGTGCGTGGTCGGACGTCGTCGCGGGAGTCGGAGCTGCTTGCAGTTCTGGGGATCGGTCTGCTCATCGGGTTCCCGTCGGCCCTGCGGTCCGCCGAGCTGTTCGAAGAGGGTCGCTTCCCGGTGGTCGCTGCCGGCCACCTCGAGTCGGACCGGCCGTATTCGGATGACGTTGCCTCCGCCTTCCTGATCTACTCGACCTGGCCCGAACATGGCGTGTTCGTCGACGATCGAGCAGAGCTGTATGGGGCGGCCTTCTTCGCGGACGCACTCGAGGTTCGGTCGGGT
This sequence comes from Acidimicrobiia bacterium, assembly GCA_040905965.1. GTDB lineage: Bacteria > Actinomycetota > Acidimicrobiia > Spongiisociales > ZC4RG35 > DATHWB01. The sequence goes on along the minus strand of JBBDQP010000076.1, from coordinate 10,251 downwards.
ACGCCTACCTGGCAGGAGGTGTTCACTGCGTACGAAATCGATGAAGCGCTCGTGCGGGTCGATGATGGACTTGCCGTCGAGCTGATCGCGGCTGGATGGCGCGAACAGCATCGAGACGAACACTTCCTGGTGCTGTCCCGCCCAGATTCGGGTTAGCTCCCGGCGTCGGTCAGCTCACGGGCGATGAGGTCGTACTGTTGGGACAGCTCGCCGCCAACTGCCACGACGGCGATGAGTGCGACGATTGCGATGAGTACGACGAGCAGCGCGTATTCGACCATGCTGGCGCCGCGCTCTTCGGGGCGGTGCCGTTGGTCGCGGGGAGTGTTCCGTCTCCGGAAGCCGAGTAGGTGCCGTCCGAGTGCAGACGACTCCCAGCCCATCGAGGCACCATGGCTCGCGAGGTTCGTTGTCGGCTTCATGATTGGACCCACCGGGTCTTGGAATAGCTGAGCCCCCCGTATGAAACGAGGGGCTCAGATGCGCTTCGGACTGGATCAGGCAGCTGAGTCGAGATTTTCGGCGATGTCACCAAACGCCTCGGAAACCTCGGTGCCGGCGAGGCTGATGGCCACGATGGCGATGATGGCGATGAGCACGACGAGGAGGGCGTACTCCACCATCGATGCACCCCGCTCATCTTTGGCTGCGAACCATTGCACTGCCTTGGTGTAGAGAGCAAGCATTTGGGCCTCCTGAAATCGTGTCTGTAGATGTGAACCCTACTGACCGTGGGTGCTTATCCCATGGGCTGATAGGCCTATTCGCTCCAGCACGGCGTGGCTAGCGGCGTTGGTTGCCCAGACCGAGTCGTAGGGCTTCCACTGCCGCTTGGGTCCGGTCCGAAACCGCCAGTTTCTGGAAGATCGAGGCCAAGTGGTTCTTCACTGTCTTCTGGGAGATATACAGCCGTTCGGCGATCTCTTCGGTGGATGACACTCCCTGGGCGAGGAGGCCGAGCAGTTCTCGCTCCCGGTCGGTGAGACTGGCGGCCCCCGGGTCGAGGGTCGGCTTGGCATATGGCACGAGGAACGTCTCGAGTTCGTCCGCATCGGTTGGCAGCGTCTCACCGGCCGCCACCGCCCGCACTGCCGCCGCCAACGTCGCCAGTGGGGAAGACTTGGACAACACTCCCCGAGCACCTGCCCGCATGGCATCGGCGGTGGATTCCGGTGTGACATGCATCGACACGATCACCACCGCTGCGCTGATCCCTCGGGATCCCAATAGCGACATCCCCCCGCCACCGGGCATCTCCAGGTCGGCGAGCACGACCTCTGCGGGTTGGGAGGCCAGTTCGGCTCGGAGAGCATCGGCAGAGCGGGAGGTGGAGACCACCCGCATGTCGGGGATCATCCCCAATGCGTCGGCGAGTCCGTCGGCGAACAGTGTGTGGTCATCTGCGATTGCGACACGAATCACTCATTCACCCCAGGCGAGGCTAATTCGGGTTCCGCTCGGACCGGGGGATACGTCGAGGGTGATTCCGGC
>JBBDQP010000076.1:5519-8660 GCA_040905965.1 Acidimicrobiia bacterium | reverse complement strand
CGTTCGTCGAGCAGGCTTTCGATGAGCGGAGTGTCGGGCAGGTCAGCGGCGAGTGCTTCGATGTAGCTCACTAGCGAGCCCCCCTCCTGGCTGCGGAGATCGGCAACGCTGGTGCGAACGTCTTCGACCAGTCGTGTGACTCGATCTCGCAAGACTTGCAGGTGTTCGGTGACGTTCGAATCCTCCACTTGCTGCACGACCGACATGTCGAGCGACAGCCCTAGCGAGGCCAATGCGGGCCCGATCTCGTCGTGAAGCTCCCTGGCGAGACGCACCCGCTCCTCCTTCACCGCATGCCGAGTGATGTCTTGCAGCAACGTTGCATTGGCGAATGCCAACGCAACAGGCCGCAGCGACAGTTTTAGGTCCTCGGTGACCGCGTCGTCGATGCGCTCCCGAGTGAGCAACCGGACCCAACCCACCGTCCGCGTCCCGACTTCCAGGGGAATCGTGCGCTCAAAGCCGTCAACCTGGGTCTCGCCTCGTCGCGCGATCACAATCGAACCGGTTTGTCCCTCGAGGACCGCGACTCCGGCTGATCCGGGGAAACGTGCGATCAGATCGTCGAGGACTGCCCGGCCGATCGCCGGGGGAGTCGTGTCCTCGGCAGCGGTCAAATCGGCGAGGCGGGAGAGCATCGTATTGGCACTCTCGAGGACCTCCAGTCGCCGCTCGGACGCACTGTGGATGGCCTCGGCCTCCTCCGCTTGCCGGCCCATATCCCGCAGGATGCGATGGATGTGAGCGACGGTGACCGCAAGGAATAGATAGAGCAGGGCGAAGCCCCCCGCGGTGACGACCGACCCAGACTGAGCGAGGGCAATCGCGATGATCAGCATTCCCGAGAGTGCAGATGCGGCGAGCGCTGGCCGGTATCCACCGACCACGGCGGCATGGATACCGGGAGTGATTGTGAGTAGGAAGAACGAAGACCCTGGACCGCCGGAAAGCATCAGCGCTGTCATGGTGAGGATCACGCCTGCGAGGACAAAAGCGTCGAGGACCAGTGGTCGCTCGAGCAACGACGACGGGATGGATGACGCCGTGACGACCCACAATGCCGCGACGGCGACCGCCGCATACGCGTCAGATGTGCCGCCCAGGGTGTAGAGCGAGGCGATGGTTCCCACCGCGAGCGCCACCCATTCCGCGCCGAGCACGACTCGACGGACCCGGTTCTGCCAGTTCGCGCGGCCTTCCACGTCGGCAAGAGTAGGGGTCCTCGGCGTTCCTGCCGGGGTCTATGTGGGTGCTTGTGAGGGGCCTTGTCACACCCGACCCGTACAATCGATCTGTGTCCACCCCCTTCAAGGTCCATTCCGATTTTCAGCCTGCCGGCGACCAGCCCGAGGCAATTGAGGCTCTCACTGCCTCCGTCGCCGCCGGAAACCGGTTCCAGACGCTGCTGGGCATCACGGGGTCGGGTAAGTCGGCGACGATCGCCTGGATGATCGAGAAGCTGCAGCGTCCGACCATCGTCATCGCCCCCAACAAGGCGCTGGCAGCCCAGTTGGCCAACGAGTTCCGCCAGTTCTTCCCCGAAAACCGGGTGGAGTATTTCGTCTCCTACTACGACTACTACCAGCCAGAGGCGTACATGCCTCAGACCGACACCTACATCGAGAAGGATTCGACGGTCAACGACGAGATCGAACGTCTCCGCCACGCCGCCACCGCCGCTCTCATCACTCGCCGAGACGTGATCATCGTGGCGTCTGTCTCCTGCATCTACGGGCTTGGCTCGCCCGAGCAGTACGAGGGACAGTTGCTGCGGCTGATCCAGGGTGTGGAGTATCCGATGGGCGACGCCATCCGCCGGCTGGTCGACATCCAGTACGAACGCAACGAGATGAACCTGGTCAGGGGCAAGTTCCGGGTGAAGGGCGACACCCTCGAGGTCTTCCCTGCCTACGAGGAGACCATCACCCGCATCGAGTTCTTCGGCGACGAGGTCGACCGGATGCTGCGGATGGATCCGATCACCGGTGAGGTGCTGGAAGAGTTGAACGATCTGGTGATCTTTCCTGCCAGCCATTACGTCACCGAACGGGAGCGGATGCTGAAGGCGACCGAGAACATCGAAGTCGAACTCGCCGATCGCCTGGCCGAGTTGGAGAAACACAACAAACTGCTGGAGGCCCAGCGTCTCCGCATGCGCACCTCCTATGACCTGGAGATGATGCGAGAGATCGGGTTCTGTTCCGGCATCGAGAACTATTCCCGCCATCTGGACGGCCGTGAACCCGGCCAGGCCCCTTACACCCTTCTCGACTACTTCCCCGACGACTACGTCACCGTCATCGACGAATCCCACGTGACGGTGCCCCAGATCGGCGGGCAGTTCGAAGGCGACCGCTCCCGCAAGGAGACCCTGGTCGAACACGGTTTCCGGTTGCCGAGTGCGATGGACAACCGGCCGCTGCGTTTCGACGAGTGGCTGGACCGGGCCAACCAGATCGTCTTCGTCTCGGCCACCCCCGGACCATTCGAACGGGGCAAGTCCGAGACGGTGGTCGAACAAGTGGTCCGCCCCACCGGGCTGATGGATCCCGAGGTGATGGTGAAACCCACCAAAGGCCAGATCGACGATCTGTTGGAGGAGATCCGCATCCGGGCACTCAAGGAGGAACGGGTCCTCGTCACCACCCTCACCAAGAAGATGGCCGAGGACCTCACCGACTACTTGTTGGAGATGGGGGTGCGAGCCAGATATCTGCACAGCGAGATCGACACCCTGGAACGTGTGGCTCTGCTCCGAGATCTGCGACTGGGGGAATATGACGTCCTGGTCGGCATCAACCTGCTGCGGGAGGGCCTGGACCTGCCCGAGGTGTCTTTGGTGGCGATCCTCGACGCCGACAAGGAAGGCTTCCTGCGCTCGGAGACATCCCTCATACAGATCATCGGCCGGGCGGCTCGGAACGTATCTGGCCAAGTGATCATGTACGCCGACAACATGACCGAGTCGATGCGCAAAGCGCTCAACGAGACCAACCGCCGACGCCGCCTGCAGCGGACCTACAACGAAGAGCACGGCATCGACCCACAGACCATTCGCAAACGCGTCTCGGACATCCTGGAGTTGGTGAACACCCAACAGAAGCCGGGGGAACGGCGCCGCGACGCCAGGGAACTGAAGAA
>JBBDQP010000076.1:0-5419 GCA_040905965.1 Acidimicrobiia bacterium | reverse complement strand
CAAGTTCCAGGTGCTGGCCCCGATCGTGCGGGGGCGCAAAGGCGAATACGAGCAGCAGTTGAAGGAGCTTGCTTCCCAGGGTTTCGCCCGGGCCCGGATCGACGGGGAAGTACGGGACTTGACTGAAGAGATCAAGCTGGACCGCTACTTCCAGCACACGATCGAGATCATCGTCGACCGGCTCGTGTCCAAGCCGGGCATCGACCAGCGGCTGACGCAGTCGTTGGAAACCGCGCTGCGGCTCACCGAAGGCACTGTCGACATAGAGATCACCGACGGTCCCACCATGACCTTCTCCCAGGCACTGGCGTGTCCGACCGACGGGTTCTCGTTCGAAGAACTCCAGCCGCGCAACTTCTCGTTCAACAGTCCCTATGGGGCGTGTGCGGACTGTTCGGGGATCGGCACCCGCTATCAGGTTGATCCGGAGCTGGCCATCCCCAACCCGGACCTGTCCATCCGGGAGGGGGCAGTCCACCCGTGGTCGGGTCGCAACCGGATGCAGTACTTCCAGCGGATGCTGGAAGGGCTTGCCGGGGAGATCGGGTTCGACCTCGACGCCCCCTGGTCCGACCTCTCCGACAAGGCACGGACGGCGATCCTGGAAGGCACCGGGGACCGCAAAGTCAAGGTGTCGTACACCAACCGGTTCGGGCGAAAACGGGAGTATTCGGCCACCTACGAGGGGATCCTGCCGTGGCTGGGCCGCCGGCACGAGGGCGCCGAATCCGACGGAGCGCGGGAGTACTACCAGGAGTACATGAGGGAAGTGCCGTGTGACACCTGCGGTGGAGCGAGGCTCAACCCGGTGGCGAGGGCGGTGACCGTGGGAGGTCTATCGATCCACCAGGTGGCGTCGATGTCGCTGCGGGAGACTGGCGACTTCTTCGAATCGCTGGAACTCACCGAAAGGGAATCTGTCATCGGTGAGCGGGTGCTGAAGGAGATCCGGGCCCGGCTGTCGTTCTTATTGGATGTCGGATTGGAGTACCTGACACTGGCTCGTTCGGCGGCGACGTTGGCCGGGGGAGAAGCCCAGCGGATCCGGCTGGCCACCCAGATCGGATCAGGGCTGGTGGGTGTGCTCTACATCCTCGACGAGCCCTCCATCGGCCTTCATCAGCGGGACAACCAGCGGTTGATCGAAACGCTGATCCGGCTACGAGACATGGGCAACACGCTGATCGTTGTCGAACACGACGAAGACACCATGCGGATTGCCGATCACATCGTCGACATCGGACCAGGTGCCGGCGAGCACGGCGGGTACATCGTCGCCACCGGCACCCTCGAAGACATCTGTGCAGAGCCCAAGTCGATCACCGGTGACTACATGGCGGGACGTCGTTCGATCGCCGTGCCCGAGAGCCGGCGGATCGGAAAGGGTGGGGAAATCACCATCTTCGGCGCGTCGGAACACAACCTGGCCGACATCGACGTGTCCTTCCCCCTCGGCCAGTTCATCGCCGTGACCGGCGTGTCGGGCTCGGGGAAGTCGACGCTGGTCGAAGACATCCTGTCGGTGGCATTGCACTATCACATCTACCGGTCACGGTCAGTGCCGGGACGGCACAAGAAGATCACCGGGATCGAACAGATCGACAAGGTCATCAACATCGACCAGTCGCCTATCGGCCGAACCCCCCGGTCCAACTCGGCCACCTACACCAAGATGTTTGACCACATTCGGGCGTTGTACGCCTCCACCCCGGAGGCCAGGGCCCGGGGGTACAAGCAGGGGCGGTTCTCGTTCAACGTGTCCGGGGGGCGGTGCGATGCGTGTTCGGGGGACGGGACCATCAAGATCGAGATGCACTTCCTGCCCGATGTGTATGTGCCGTGTGAGGTGTGCGGGGGCAAGCGGTACAACCGGGAGACATTGGAGATCACCTGGAAAGGCCACACCATCTCCGATGTGTTGGACATGAGTGTGGAAGAAGCACTCGAATTCTTCGAGAACCAACCGAAGATCGCCCGCATCCTCCAGACCCTGTACGACGTGGGGCTCACCTACATCCGGCTCGGCCAGCCTGCCACCACCCTGTCGGGAGGGGAGGCGCAGCGGATCAAGCTGGCGTCCGAGTTGGGAAAGCGTTCGACCGGCCAGACGTTCTACATCCTTGACGAGCCCACCACCGGACTGCACTTCGAAGACATCCGCAAGCTGCTGCATGTGCTGCAGCGGTTGGTGGATTCAGGGAACACTGTGCTGGTGATCGAACACAACCTCGACGTGATCAAGTCGGTCGATCACGTGATCGACCTGGGGCCGGAAGGTGGGTCGGGGGGTGGCCGGGTGATCGCGGCGGGGACGCCGGAGGAAGTGGCCGAGGTGGGGGAGAGCTATACGGGTAAGTTCCTGCGGGAAGTGCTGGTAGCCAAGAGTTGACATTGTCCTGGCGGCGCGGGTTCGTGATCGTCTATGGGGTCCTCATTGCCACGGTCTCGGCATGGAGGGTGGCTCTCCTCATTCCCCGAGAGATGGACCTCGGTGTCCTCATCAATGGTCTCGCAGCCTTCGCGGAGTCCGGACCATCCGGAGTGATCCCGTACCTCGGCTTCGGAATCTGGGGGGGCCACATGGAGGTGGCCACACTCGCCTTTGTTCCTCTCATCGACTGGCCCGTCCTCCCATACCTCCTCGTGACGGCGCAAGCAGCCAGCGTCGCATGGGCGGTATTACAGATCGCAGAAAGGACGCAGCGACATGCGGCGGACAGTCTTCTCGCGGTGATCGTTCCGGTGGCCGTGGCATTCCATCCCGCCGTGCTCTACGCCCTCTTCTTTGATGTCCACGCCAATGTGATGTCTCTCGGCTTCCTGACGGCATTCGTCATAGCCGTCCAAGAGAAACGATGGAGAAGGGCCGTAGTTTTCGGGCTCATCGCCGCGCTCTTCCGCGAAGACATCGCTGTGGTGGTAGCCCTTATCACCATTCTTCGCTGGTCACGTATTCCGTCACCTGAGAGGTTGGCTCTGACAACTGTCCCGCTCGGCCTGATCATCTCTTATCTGAGCCAAGGCGGAAATGACTTCGGGCGAAATAATCTCTTCGGCTACCTAGACCCTTCTGAGCCCGCTCGATCGGTGGCGACGGCCCTCGAGTTGTTCTTCGAGAACGGGTGGATCGTTGCGGTAGTCGTCATCGTGGCGACGCCGCTCGCTCTCCTCGGCAATCTGGACTGGCGCGTCCTGGTTCCCGCGTTGATGGTCAGCTTTCCGATCGCGTTCGGTGCGGTAGCAGGCGGTCGAACTGTGGCGTACCACTACTACGCCATCGTGGTGGTGTCGTGGGCGCTCGCCCTCCGGTTCGAGCAGCCACCGAAACGTGTCGTAGGGCAAGCTGCCATAGCTATCACCGCAGTTTGGATTGTGCTTGGCCCTCTCGGAACGTCCGCGTTCAGTGCCGAACCGGTCATGAACACCGTTCCCCAGATTGTCGCCTCCGCTCAGACCAACGGATCCGGCCGTTACGGCGAGTTGCGGGCCGCGCTGGACTGCGTCGCAGACGTAGGCCCGATCACGGTGAGCCCGGAAGTGACACCGCATACGGCCGGTCGCACCGATCTGTACCTCTACCCACAGCCCTTCGCGGAGATCTCAGTGCAGCGTGAAGGCGGTGGATGGATATATCCCACTGCGGATCTTGGTCCGCCCGTCGCGATCGTCGCGCTGACTCCGATACAGATCTCCGGCTATCAAGCCGACTTGCATGCTGAGTATGTGTATTGGCTTTCATATAGCGGACATGCGTGTGGCCGCTGATCATCCAGCGCCCCCCATCTGTTCGCCACCGGGATAGGCGCGTGACGCAGCACTCACCCACAGGAACAGCCCGACGATTCAACCGGCGAGAGCTCGAGCTCGTCACAGCCGTTGCGATAGCGGTCGTCTGTGTTGGCTACGTGATCGCCGCCCCGCAGCCGACCGCTGAGATGATCGACCATCGCCTGTACCGGTTTGTTCTCGACGGAATGAAGTCGGGGGAGGGCTACTACTCCGCCATGACGGCGGCGTTGGACGGGTTATATGGGACCGAGCGCGCCGAACTGACCCAGAACGTCCGGGCGTACCGGATGCCGACGATCTTCGTGCTTCTTAGCTTCGTCCCGAACGAGCAATGGATCTGGGGCCTCTTCGTTGCAGTCGTCGGTCTGGCCGGCATTGGCGCTTCCAGGCTCGCGGCGAGGCCGTATCTCGGGGTTCTCGTCTTCGGATACCTGCTCTCCATCGGAATGCTGGTCGAGGGCGGGGTGCGAAACGCTCAGTTCCTCACCACCGAACTCTGGGCCGTGCCCGTCCTTCTCTGGTCTGTGGCCATGGCAATACGGGAGCGCTGGTGGCCGGCAGCCCTGCTCGCGCTCTTCGCGGTGCTCATACGTGAGACGGCTGCACCCCTTCTCATGGCGGGGGTTGTGATGGCGGTCGTCGGCCGGCTGCCCTGGAAGCCGTGGCTCACGGCTGGGATCGCTGCGGTTGCGGCGTACGCGGCTCACGCCGCCACGGTGCTGAAATGGATAGATCGAGACGTGGGCACATCAATCGCTCAGGAACCATCGTCGCCGCAGGTGATCCTCGATATCGTCGAATTCGGGCTACCTGCCGCAACGGTGCTGGGTCTGACTCTCTGGCTCCTCGCCGTCGCTCACGTCTGGAAACAGAACCGAGCCCGTTCACTATTGATCGCCCCCCTGCTGCTGCCCTTCGCCGGACTCCTCATCGACCGCGAGTACTGGGGAATTCTCGTGGTGCCCTTCACGATTGTTTGGGGCGTGGACCAGATCCTGGACGTTCTGACAAGACTGAAGGTCGGACGCGCAGTGACGTCCCGGTAACCGCCAGGCATGGGGGGTACGAAGGGTCGCTCGGGTTGTTGGCTCGGGGCCTGCGATCAAGGCCGCGGGATCGCCCACTTGTCTCGGGCACAACCGACGCCTTCCAGGAAATCCGGACCGACGACGCGTGAATTCAGGGCCGGCGACGGCCGACGACGAGGATGGCGGGCGTGTGTCTCCTGAGCTTTCTGGCCGGGAATGAAGATACGGTCCGAAGGGCAGGAGTACACGGAACGCGCCGTGCCAGTCGAGCAGTTCGAAGTGGTTCCCAATCAGGTCCAACCATTTGCCCCGCGGCCACTTGTGGAGATGGGTTGGGTCGCTGTCCAGGCGACGAATGATCGGGCCGCTCAGCCCGTCGTACACCGGCATGACTGCCAAGACGACTCCCCCAGGAGCCAACATGGCGCTGAACGCGTAGAGGGCGGCGCTCGGGTCGGGGATGTGCTCGAGCACGTCGAGGGCTGAGATCAGATCGAAGCTCTCGTCCGGCCATGGCTGGGTTTCGGCGGAAGCGACAGCAAGGGTGGCGGGCGGTGTGGGCGACGAAGGCGCCCGGTCCGCAGCCGACGTCGAGGTGGCGT
>JBBDQP010000075.1:0-4733 GCA_040905965.1 Acidimicrobiia bacterium | reverse complement strand
GCGTGCCCAGGTTTGCGATCGTCGTCTTCCGGGTAGGACCTCGTCACATCATGTACCTGCCTCTGAATCCATGTCGACCACGCTGATCATCGCGCTGTTCGGTCTGGGCGTCGCGCTCTCCGTAGGGACGGTCTCGTCGTTGGGTGGCCCTTCCTCTCGGGTATCCGACGTCGTTCGGCGTCGGTTGATCAGCATGGTCGGAGACCGGCCGCGCCTGACGGTCTTCGTACGTCGGAGGCTCGACAGAACCCGAGCCGGCGGACTCCTGCTCACGGCTGGCCTGATCACCGTGTCGATACTGGCCGTGACGGTCGGATTCGTGCTCAAAGCGGCCTTGTCGGACAGTCGCCCTGCCGGATGGGACATGTCCATTGCCGCGTACGGAGCTAGGCACGCAGAACTCCGATCCGTCGACTTCTACGCCGCATTGACTCATCTCGGAGGAGCCCCTGGAGTGATTGCAGTGACGTTGGCGGTCGCCGCATGGGGATGGTGGCGCTTTCGCACTCTGCAAGTGGCGTTCTTCATGGCGACCGTGGCAGCTGGCCAAGCCCTCATCAGCACCGGACTAAAGGCGGCCGTCGGACGTGAGCGACCGGACCTCACCCAGTTGGCTCCATGGTCGGGGAGTTCGTTTCCGTCGGGGCACGCCACCGCTGCAGCCGCAGTGTTCGCAGCCTCGGCCCTCGTACTTTCCCACCGCCGCCGACGGGGAATCAGGGCTCTGATCGGCGCCGGAGCCGGCTTGTTGATCGGCGTCGTTGCCGCAACCCGCGCCCTTCTCGGCGTTCACTGGTTGACGGATGTGGTCGCAGGCGTGGCGGTGGGGCTCGCGTGGTTCGTTGTGGTCGCTGTTGCCTTCGGCAGATCCCTGATGCGGTTCGGTGAACCGAGAGACGAGGTCGCACTGACGTCGCAAGCAGGGGGAGCGTGGTGATGTCCGGGGCATTCACCGAGGACAACCCGTCCGCCCGTCCAACCGGCACGGGCGGGGGGCGGTGGCCGCTCGACCGGACCTCGCTTTTCGAGGTCGCTGGTCTGTACGTGCTCCTTTCCGCCCTCGGCGTCGCAATGGGATGGCTCGTCACCTCGTGGTCCGAGTCGAGTCCCGATATCGGTTTCGACGAGACCACCGTCACGTGGTGGCAAGCGCAACGGTCGACCACGCTCGACACCCTCACCGATGTCGGATCCTCGTTCGCGGACACCGCAATCCTCAGCACCGTGGTCGCCGCCCTGCTCCTCGGCTTGATCTTCGTGTGGCGACTCCGAAGAAGCGCTGTGGCTCTCGGGCTCGCTCTCGGATTCGAGGTCGTGGTGTTCCTGACGGTGAGTGCCGTAATCGGCCGGGCACGTCCTGATGTCGAACAGTTGGACCCAGCGCCGCCAACTGCGAGCTTTCCGAGCGGTCACGTTGGAGCGACAGTCGCCTTCGCTCTGATCGTCACCGTGATCGTGTTCTGGAACACACGCAACGCCTCGTGGCGCGCACTCGCGGTGACAAGCGCAATCGCAATCTCGGTGATCATGGCGCTCTCACGCATGTATCGGGGAATGCACTTCTTCACCGACGTGGTCGGAGGGGCGCTGCTCGGCGCCGCCGCAGCGGTCGCGGCGTGGCTGGTGATCAACCGTGCGTTGGAGCGAAGGCGCAGAAACGAAGCACCGGTATGAAGTTCGGCGTGATCATCAATCCTGTCGTCTGCGCCGACGAAGCAGGGCCGCTCGAAGAAGCTCTCACGGAGCGGGGGGCGGCAACGTCGTGGTTCGAGACAGCGGAGTCCGATTCCGGGGCGGGCGCGGTGAGCGATGCCCTGGCCTGGGGCGCCGACGTCGCCATCGTGTGCGGCGGTGATGGAACAGTGCGAGCATGCGCCGAGGGCCTCGCACGCGCTGGAGTACCGATGGCGATCGTCCCTGCAGGAACGGGGAACCTGCTCGCCCGCAATCTCGACCTGCCCACAGTGCCCGCCGAGATCGTCGACGCTGCGATCGCGGGCCGACGTGTTTCGATCGATCTCGGTCGAGTGGAGGGGGAAGCCTTCGCCGTGATGGCCGGGGCGGGACTGGACGCCACGATCATGGCTGAGACGTCGTCCGAGGCGAAGGACCGCTTCGGTGTTCTCTCATACATCGTGGAGGGTTTGCGCCACATCTCGGACCCTCCCACCGAGGCGCGAATCACCGTGGACGGTGGCGAAGCCGTGACAGGCTCATGGATCACGGTTCTCGTCGGAAATCTGGGGCAACTTCCGGGTGGCGTGGACCTGTTTCCCGATAGCCATATTCGGGATGGTGCGCTCGACCTCGTGGCAATACCCGCAGATGGTCTTGCGTCGACACTCGAAGTCGGGGCATCAGTTCTCGCCGGGGAAGACCACCACAACCTGCTCCGGCTGAGAGGGAGGAGATTCACCGTCGAGTTCACTTCGCCGACTCGATACGAGTTGGATGGCGAACCTCGTGACCCGCTCCCCCGCCTCGAATTCACCGTCGACTCTTCGCCTCTTGAGGTCTGCATTCCCACACACGAAGAACGATCGTGAGTACAGCCTCCCTCGTACCGGCGACACACGATCTCGGCGGTGCGGACATCCGCGGGACCATGGCGGACACCTCTTTCTGGAAACTCGCCGCAGACTCTTTCATCCGATTCCGACATGCAGACGGCTTCAGCTTCGCCCGAGCAATGGCATTTCAGACGGTGCTCACTTTGGTGCCGGGAACAATTGCCGTCGTCGCCCTGGCTGCGGGGCTCGGTGAGAGCACCTTTCAGACTGGCTTGCAGGAAGCCATCACCTCGCTCGCGCCCGGACCCGCGGGCGAGTTCTTCACTTCCGCCTTCCGCCAAGGGACGGAGAACGGTGACGGCAACCATCTGATTGTGATCGTCCTCAGCACCGGAGCGATGCTGTTCTCTGCCGTTCCAGGCATGGCTCAGCTCCAGCGAGGGGCCAGCCGGATCTACGGCGTGGACGAAGACCGCCCCACCCTGAGGCGTTACACGTTGGCGGTCGTCCTCACGTTGAGTGCCGGCGCGTTGATGGTGGTGGCTTTTGTGGCGATCGTCCTCGGATCGACTCTCGGGGGGACTCTCAGGAACGATATTGCGTCCACATGGGAATGGCTGCGTTGGCCTCTGGGAACGGCCATGCTCGCCACAGGGTTGGCTGCGCTGTTCAAGTTCGCGCCGAACCGGAGGCAACCTTCATTGACGTGGCTGCTTCTGGGCGGCGGCGTCGCCGTCATCGCTTGGCTCCTGGTGTCGGTCGGTCTGTCCCTGTACCTCAACGCATCAACCACTTTCGGCGACGTGTACGGACCGCTCGCCGGCTTCGTGGGTGTCATGCTCTGGGCACTTCTCTCATCCATCGGCATCTTCTTCGGGCTCTCCGTCTCCGCACAACTTGAAGCAGAACGCGCCGGATCACCCGGCCCGGTGGACGGATGATGAGCGACACGACGAGTCTGGACCAGATCGCCCGGCCCTCCGCAGACAGCTCGAGCGAACGTTTTCGAGGCGTGGTCGCGAGCGCAGTTGGAGCGCTGTTCACGCACGGCAACACGGTCACGGTGTTACGGAACGGCAAAGAGATCTTTCCCTCGATGCTGGAGGCCATTCGGGGTGCCGAACGCACAATCGATCTCGTCACCTTCGTCTATTGGACCGGTCAGATCGCCATCGACTTCGCAGAGGCACTCTCCGCTCGTGCCCGCGCCGGCGTCCGAGTGCGCATGATCCTGGACGCCTTCGGGAGCGCACCGATGAACCCGGAGTTGGTCGCGATGATGGTCAATGCCGGCGTGCAGGTCGAGCGTTTCCGCCCGTTGTTCCGCTGGAAGGTGTGGAAGTCCGACCATCGGACGCATCGCAAGATCCTTATCATCGACGAGCGCGTGGGTTTTAGCGGCGGGGTTGGAATCGCCGAGGAATGGCAGGGCGATGCGAGAAACCCACAGGAATGGCGCGAAACGCACTTCCGTGTTGAGGGCCCGGCTGTGCTGGCACTACGCGCTGCTTTTCTCACCGACTGGCGGGACTGTGGCCATGCCCTGAACCCTTCCGACATCGAGATAGAGATCCCCCAGGGAACGGGGAATGTGGAGCTCGCGGTAATCGACGGTTCCGCGCAGATCGGATTCAACGACGCCGAACGCGTGCTCGAAGCCATCGTCGTGGGTGCGACTCAACGAATCCTGATCCAGACGCCCTATCTCAACCCGGTGCCGGAGCTGACCGAACTACTCGGGGACGCTGCCAGGCGAGGCGTTTCCATTGACGTGGTCATCCCCGGCCCACACGTGGACAAGCGGATCGCGGACGTCGTGGCAGAGGAACATTCCGCCGAACTCCTCGCCAGAGGCATCACGGTGTGGCGGTATCAGCCGACCATGATGCACGTCAAAGCGGTGCTCGTTGACGGCGTGATGGCCCTGGTCGGATCGGTCAACGTCAACCGGAGGTCTGCGGAGAAAGACGAAGAGGTCGGAATGCTGATACTCGACCGAGACATCGTCGCGACTCTCGAAACACACTTCCGTGAGGATGTGACCCGGTGTGTGCCAGCGAATCCGTCGCTCACCGATCGATCCCTCGCACGCAAAGTCGCCGGTGCCCTCCTCCGTCCGCTCCGATCCGAAATGTGAGCATCCGTTCCGACCCAGGGTTGGATCGGACGGCGGTTTCAAGGGCTGGTCGCGACGAGTCGTGCGAATCGTTCGGCTGGAGTATC
>JBBDQP010000074.1:0-4826 GCA_040905965.1 Acidimicrobiia bacterium | reverse complement strand
GACGACTCGCCGCACGACAGAGTCGCTGACGTCGCCTTCGTTCCACTGGTTTCCGACCAACCCTGCGGCCATCGAAACGTGACCGCCGAGGATGGTGACGAAGCCGGCGATGCGTTCGGAACTCCGGCTGTTCATCTTGTGCGGCATGGCAGACGAGCCGACCTGTCCCGTCTGGAACCCTTCGGTGGCGAGGTCGGCACCCGCCATCAGCCGGATCGTCGTGGCGAGACTGGCCGGTCCGCCCGCGACCTGGAGCAGTGTCGACACGACCGAAAAGTCGAGGGAGCGGGGATACACCTGGCCGACAGAGGCCAAGATCCGAGAGAAGCCGAGCGCTGTGGCGACCCGGTTCTCCAGTTGCTCGACGAGATCGGCGTTACCGCCGAAGAGGTCGAGCAGATCCTGCTGGGTGCCGACCGGACCCTTGAGTCCCCGCAAAGGGAGTCGCTCCAAGAGTGACTCGACTGCTTCGAACCCGGTGAGGAGTTCCTCGGCGGCGTTTGCGAAGCGCTTCCCCAGCGTGACACCTTGCGCCGGCACGTTGTGGGTACGGCCGACCATCACGAGGTCCTCGTACTCCGCGGCGCGTTGGGCGAGACGTGCGAGGACCGCAACGCAGCGATCCCGGACGAGCTCGAGGGCAGCCTTCGTCTGGAGCTGTTCGACGTTCTCGGTGAGGTCCCGCGACGTCATTCCCTTGTGAATGTGTTCGGCGCCGGCCAGCTCGCAGAACTCTTCGATACGCGCCTTCACGTCGTGGCGGGTGATTCGTTCCCGCTGGGCGATGGAGGCGAGGTCGACGTGATCCATCACGGACCGGTAGGCCTCGATCGTTCCTTCCGGGATGTCGAGACCGAGGTCCTGCTGGGCTTCGAGCACGGTGATCCACAGCGTGCGCTCCACAACCACCTTGGACTCGGGCGACCAGATGGCTCGCATCTCCGGACTGGCGTACCGGGAGGCGAGCACGTTGGGCAGTGGGTCGGGCATCACCCGTGATTGTTGCAGGGAGTGACCGCCCGGCCGACCTCAGAGCCCGCCGTTCGAAGCCAAATCGGTCCTCCTGGCATACTCGAAGCCATGAATCTCGTTCCGCTTCTCGCACCTGCTGTCGCATCCCGGATCTCCGCCTGGAATGAGGCCGATGCCGTCCGCCGGCTCTGGGAAGGTGATCCGACGGTGTGGTCGGACGATCCCGCCACCCCGGAGCTGGCGGACAGGCTCGGCTGGCTGTCGCTGCATGAGACGATGCGCCCCGCCATCGGCGAGATCGTCGAGGCCGCTGCGGCGGTCCGTGCCGATTCCGATCATGTGGTCCTCTGCGGGATGGGTGGATCGAGCCTCGCCCCCGAGGTGTTTGCCCTCTCGTTTGGACGCACCGAAGGCTGGCCCCGCCTCATCGTCCTCGATTCGACCCATCCGGATGCGGTGCGGGCGGTGCGAGAGCGGATCGACCCGGGCCGAACGACCTTTGTGATCTCGTCGAAGTCGGGAACGACGCTGGAGACGCTGTCGTTCTTCCGCTACTTCTATGCAGAATCCGGAAGTGATGGGTCTCGTTTTGTCGCCATCACCGACCCCGGCTCGTCACTGGCGACGCTGGGGAAGGATCGCGGCTTCCGCTTCGTGTTCGAGACTGTCGCCGATGTGGGCGGGCGCTTCTCGGCGCTGACCCACTTTGGCCTGGTCCCGGCGGCGTTCATCGGGGTGGACATCGCGGCGTTGCTCGATGCCGCTGGCGACCTCGCCCGTCAGTCCGCCGAGAACGTCCGCGACGACCCTGCCGTCGGGTTGGGGATCGCGCTCGGCGAACTGGCCAGACAAGGACGGGACAAGCTCACGCTGTTGACCTCGCCCTCACTCGCATCGCTCCCGTCGTGGATGGAACAACTCATCGCCGAGAGCCTCGGAAAGGACGGGACGGGGATCGTCCCCGTCGCCGATGAACCGCCCAGGGGTCCGTCGGCGTATGCCGACGACCGAGTGTTTCTGGCCTTCGTTCTGGCGGGAGAAGAGGGTCCGAATCTCGACTCGTTGATCCGGGCCGGCCAGCCGGTGCTCGGCTTCGAGCTGCCGGAGCTGGCCTCGCTGGGATACGAGATGCTCAGAGCCGAAGTCGTCACTGCGACCGCCGGGGCGGTGCTCGGTGTGCACCCGTTCGACCAGCCGAACGTCGAAGCCGCCAAGCGTCTGGCTACTCGTGCCATGAACGGCGAGTTGGACCTCGGCTCGGTGCCGACGGTGTCGGCCGGTGACGCGTCGGACGCGTTGTCTGGATTCCTCGACGGCCTCGTCCCCGGCGACTATGTGGGAATCCACGCCTATCTCGCTCCGGGCGACGAGCGGTGGGGGCGGCTGCAGGAACTTCGCAAGGCGATCGGCGCCAGGACCGGCCTCGCCACCACTCTCGGGTGGGGCCCCCGCTTCTTGCACAGCACCGGACAACTCCACAAGGGAGGACCGGAGACCGGGGCGTTCGTCCAACTGGTGGACCGCCCGGCCGCAACCCTGGCGGTTCCCGAGTCCGGGCACGAGTTCGGGGCGATCATCTCGGCCCAGGCCGCGGGTGATCATCAGGCGCTCGTGGATTCTGCCAAGCGCGTCATCCGCATCGACCTCGGTGCAGATCCAGACGCCGTCATCGACTCGATCACCGCGGCCATCGCGTGACCACCCGTCCGGCAGCCGAGACGATGGGATTTGAACCGCATCTGTTCGTGCTGTTCGGGGCAACGGGCGACCTCGCCCGTCGAATGTTGGTCCCCGCCATCTACCGACTGCTCGAGTCACGCAACTTCGACGACCAGATGCATCTGCTCGGGGTGGCCACATCCGAACTCGACGATGACGAATTTCGAGCGATCGTCGTCGAGGCGCTCGTCGAGGCGGGATGGACTGCCGAAGAGGCGGAGCGATGGTGCGCCGAATATGTGAGCTACGTCTCGATCAAGGGCGGCTTCGCCGACCTGGCGGCTGCGGTCACCGCAATCGAGGCTCGGTGTGACCTGCCGGGGAACCGTGCCTTCTACCTGGCGATTCCTCCTTCGGTCTTCGACGACACCGTCGAGGGCCTCGCCGGGGCCGGACTGACCACAAGCCAAGGCTGGACCAGGGTGGTGGTCGAGAAGCCATTCGGCACCGATCTCGAGTCAGCCCGGCATCTCAACGAAGTCCTCCACCGGCATTTCGCCGAGAGCCAGATCTTCCGGATCGACCACTACCTGGCGAAGGAGACGGTCCAGAACCTGCTGGCGTTCCGCTTCGCCAACATGCTGTTCGAATCGGGGTGGAACAGGAATCAGATCGATTCGGTGGAGATCACCGTCGCCGAGACCCTCGGTCTGGAAGGTCGCGCCAAATACTTCGACCGGGCCGGAGTCATCCGTGACATCGTCCAGAACCATCTCCTGCAGGTGCTCACGCTCGTCGCGATGGAGCCTCCGGTCCGGCTGGACGCTGACTCCATCCGTGACGAGAAGGTGAAGGTTCTGCGGTCGATCTTTCCCGTCCGGCGGGGAGCCGTGAGCCGGGGTCGCTACACGGCGGGCGAGATCGACGGCGAGCCCGTTCCTGGGTACCTCGACGAGGAGGGCGTCCCGGCGACTTCGGTGACCGAGACCTTCGCCTCGATCCGGATCGACGTCGACAACTGGCGATGGCGAGGCGTGCCGTTCACTTTGCGCACGGGGAAGCGTCTGGCGGAACGTCTCACCCAGATCGCCGTGCGGTACAAGGAGCCGCCTGTGTCCCTTTTCGAGGTCGACGGTGCCTGCCCGGTGCACGCAAATGTCCTCTTCATCACGCTCCAGCCCAACGAGGGATTTCATCTGACATTCGATGTCAAGCGGCCGGGTGAGGGGATGGAGTTGGTCACCCAGGACCTCGAATTTCACTATGCGGATGCCTTCGGACGCTTGCCAGACGCCTACGAGACCCTGATCGCCGACCTGTTGGCGGGGGATCAGACGTTGTTCGTGCGAGGGGACGAGACCGAGGAGGCCTGGAGGATCCTCGGTCAGGCACTCGACATGACCGACGAGCCGAAGCCGTATCCAGCCGGGAGTTGGGGTCCTGACGGCGAATTCCAGCGCCCCGTCGAGGCCTGAGAGGCTTTTCCGGATTCGTGTCGATATTGCCTTGACACGGTATGCGGCGGGTGCATACGGTGCCCAGATCTTCCAGGAGAATTGTCAGTGATCGACCAGCGCACACACATGTCGCAGACACCGGGCCAGACCGGTTTCCGCGCGCGCGCTGCAGTCTGCATCGCGCCGCTGGCCGCTCCGGTTGCATTCTGCAACTCCGTCGTCGCCACGACGGATGCAGGCGGCACCCTCACCCCCCACCGACGGGCTCTTATCGAGTGATTTCCAACCCACATCGATTTTCGAGGACCGTCGGGAACCCCGGCGGTCTTTTTTGTTGGCCGCTCACCAAGGACACGAACGAAGAGAAGACGAGGAAGCACGAGATGGACGAGATCTACGAACGGGGCCGATGTACCGAGGAGGGCAGTCACGAGCTGTTCTTCTCCGAGCGACCCTCTGATCTGGCCGCGGCCCAGGCGATCTGCGCCGGGTGTGAGGTCCGGGTCGGGTGCTTGGAGACGGCGCTCGAGAATGCCCTCGAATGGGGCGTGTGGGGCGGGGTCATCTTCTGGGATGGTCAGGCCTATCACCGCAAGCGCGGCCGCGGCCGTCCCCGGCACAACGAAAGGCACTTGCCCGTGGAGGCAGACCTGCAGGACTTGCGCCAAATGGTCCGCTCCGCATGAAACGATCAGAAGCCCGGGATTCGAACTCCCCGGGCTTCTGATCTGGCAGCCC